>JAHJKP010000022.1 GCA_018821985.1 Pseudomonadota bacterium | reverse complement strand
GGAAATCTCGGTGGCGATCATCGAACCGGCCCAGCCATCGGCGAGGGAGGTGCGGGCACTGTGCAGCAAAGTGTTGGCGGCATCGTTATCACAACCCATATGGGTGCGGTGCATCATCTCGGCAATCTCACGGTCAACGCCACGGGGGCTAATGCCAAGATCCCGCCAGATCTGCTTTCGTTTTTCCGGGACCCGGCAGGAAAAAGAAAGCTCCTCCAGCAGGCTGCCGTAATTGGCATAGAAGACAGTGCATAAATCTTTGGCAACGTCAAGGACCGGACGGTCCTCGCTTACAACCCCCAGCTCACCAGCAATGCGAAGCAGCTTGGCCTCATCCTTGATGGTATAATCCTTGGTCAGTCCGTGGGCCACGGCATGCAGGGCCTCAATACAGTCACGGCCATGGTCGGAGTGGCCGGCAGATCCTCCGGCTATAAAGCGACCAAAATTACGGGCCACGATGACATCCGCATCGGCGCCGCAGACACCCAAGGGGGCCTTCTTGCTGATTCGGCAGGGCCCCATAGTACAGTTTCGGCAGGAAAGACCGCTTTCGCAGAAGGTACAGTGAGGTGTCTGGTGTTCCAGGCGGTCCCAGGCAGTTTCAACCCCGTCTTTTTCCGCCTTGCGCAGCATCTGCCGGGCATCATCCCAGATCGTTTTTTCTTCGATGTTTTTTTTAGTTGTTGCCATTTCCTTCTCCTTTTGTTGGGGTGAGTAATTCCGAATACTCAAGATACCCTTATGATTTCAGGGAGCCGCACTACCGGTGCCACTGACCTTTCCTGGGTCACGTGAACCGTCTGGCTTGGCGACATAAATCTCTGTATTTGCTTCCTCTGTCGTTTGTTCTAGGAGTTTCAGGCGCTCCCGGCCTTTCGCGATTGCATCTTTGATGCGTTTCTTCTCTTCTTCTGGAGCCTCCTTGAGGGCTGTCTCCAGTTCCTGCATCTCGTCCATCAAGTTCTGTTTTTCATTTTCCGTCTGCTCTGCCTGCTCTGCCTTGTCAAAGACAATATCCTCTGCCACCACAGGTGGTGCTGATAAATCTTCTTGCACGAGGGTGGGGATGATTTTTCCCGCATCATCCACCCGGCGCTGATTCATATAGGTGGGTGACATGATTTCGATGCCTTGGCCGTGCAAGATGTCCAGGACGCTTCGGCAGAGATTTGAGCGGGCGGTAATGAGCCATTTTACCTCAGGCAGAAATCCGGAGATGCGGTAGGTGATCGCATAATTGCCCAATTCAAGGATATGAACAAAGGGTTCCTCAAGCCCACTTTCCTCCGCTGCCCGGAGAAGAAGGGGCTCAACCTGTGAATGATGGACGTCGTATCCCAAAGAGAGGGTGGTTGAAATGATAGTTCCCGACGTGCGGATGGTGGTGACAGGATGGCTGACCAGGTACGTATTCGGGATGGCGATGAGCTCCCTGCTCTCTGATTGGACTTCAGTATCAAACAGCCCTCGTTCCGAAACACGGCCGAAATGGTCGCCAACGCGGATAAAGTCGCCAGTTCGGAACGGTTTTGTAAGACGAAGGAGAATCCCGGCCATAAGACTCGCAACAAGGTTTGTTGATGAGAAGGCAACGACCCCTGAAACCAGGAGCCCGATGATGCCAATCATCCGGTTTCGGGAAGCCTCGCTTATGGGTAGGACCAGAACCATTGCCACCAGAGCGACCAGTGTCAACCCGAGCATGACGATCTGCCGTGGAAACATGCGCTCACTGTCGAGCTCCGCGTGTCGCCCGATAAGAAACCAATGGGCAGCCAGGAGAATAGCGCCCAGGGCAATGGTTATGCAGAGTAAAGGGAGATAAGGAAGGGCTATCTCCACTGTCCTATTCCAGATTCCCATGATTGCTACCCTTCAATTAAATTTTCCCTACACCTAAACGAGATGAGAGTTGACGAAATCCCAATTGATAAGATGGTTAATGAAGGCATCCAGATAGCTGCCGCGCCCGTTCTGGTAGTCCAGGTAATAGGCATGCTCCCAGACGTCCACCGTCAATAAGGGTTGCAGGCCATGGGCTATGGGGGTGTCAGCATTGGAGGTTTTCATGATCTCCAGCCTGTTATCCTTGACTACCAACCATGCCCAGCCGCTGCCGAACTGGGTAAGGCCACCATTTTTTAACTGTTCGATGAACTTGTCATAGCCTTTGAAGTCGGCATTGATCTTCTCGGCAATGGCACCCGTGGGTAATCCCCCGCCATTGGGCATCATGGATTGCCAGTAAAAGGTATGGTTCCAGACCTGCGCCGCGTTGTTGAAGATTGCAATGGAATCAGGATTATTGGCTGTCTTTTTGATGATCTCCTCAATCGTCGATCTCGCCAGATCAGTTCCTTCGATCAGTTTATTGAGGTTGGTCACATAAGCACTATGATGCTTTCCATGATGAAAATCCAAGGTCTTGGCGCTGATATGTGGAGCCAAGGCGTCTTTTGCGTACGGAAGGTCAATCAGGGTGATTGTCATATTGCTCTCCTTTCTGGCGATGGTTGATTTTTTTCTGCCGAACATGCATAAGAGAGAGGCTGTATTGAGCTCCTCTTTATTTTTTATATCATATTGACTATGACTGTGTCCATGTTGGCCAATTTTGAGAACAGGATAAAATTTTTGGCAGGAAAGATGAGGGTGGCTGGGGTGGGGAGACAAAAAAGAAGTCTGTCTTTTTACGCACGCACTCTGTATGCTTCACCCCTTTTATTTATCATCCTCAACAAAATAAGGACGTTTCATGGCATCAAAGCATCTTATGGTCTTGGCCTTTCAAAGGCAGTATTCAAAGTGATATTTTTTCAGGAATTACCGTTGCCCTGGCTTTAGTCCCGGAAGCGGTGGCCTTCGCCTTCGTAGCGGCTGTTTCTCCCGTTGTCGGTCTGTATGTCGCCTTCATGATGTGTCTTATCACTGGCATTGGCGGCGGCAGGCCCGGCATGATCTCCGGTGCCACCGGTGCCATGGCTGTAGTGATGGTAAGCCTGGTTCTGGAAGGAAACGCCATGGGTGGTGCAGGCTCCCATGGTGGTGTCCAGTATCTGTTCTTCACCCTTCTTCTGGTGGGAATCTTTCAAGGCCTGACCGGCATATTTCGGTTAGGAAAGTTTATCCGCATGGTGCCCAGATCGGTCATGATGGGGTTCGTCAACGGCCTGGCCATTGTCATCTTTTTATCTCAGCTGAACATGTTCCAGGCAGGAGGGACCTAGATGCAAGGGCAAGCCCTGTGGACCATGACCGGCCTCGTCGCCTTGACCATGGGCCTACTTTTTCTCATCCCGCTGATCCATAAAAAAGCCCCGGCCGCTCTTGTCTCCATTATTGCGGTCTCTCTCCTGGTTCTTTTTGCCAGGATTGATACCGAAACTGTTCTCTCCTTTATTCAGGCCAAGGTCGGCAGCGGCATTCAGGCAGGTCTTCCCTCCTTTGCCTTTCCGCATGTTCCCCTCAGCTGGGAAACACTCGTCTTTGTCACTCCCTACGCCCTTATTCTGGCGGCCATTGGACTCATTGAATCCCTGATGACCTTGACCCTCATTGATGAACTGACCCTCACCCATGGCCATGGAAACCGGGGAATGTGTCGCCCAGGGCGTGGCCAACTTCATCAACGGCCTCTTTGGCGGCATGGGTGGGTGTGCCATGATCGGCCAGAGCATCATCAATATCAGCTCGGGAGGACGCGGCCGTCTCTCGGGAATCGTGGCCGCTGTCGCCCTGTTATTCTTTATTCTCTTCACCTCCAATTACATTGAAACAATTCCCATTGCCGCTCTGGTGGGAGTCATGTTCATTGTCGTCATCAAGACCTTTGCCTGGAGTACCTTTAATATCCTGAATAAGGTTCCCAAATGGGATGTGGCGGTGATCCTGCTGGTGACCGTTCTCACGGTTATGTATGATCTGGCCATCGCCGTGCTCTGCGGAGTTGTTGTCTCAGCAATGATCTTCGCCTGGCAGAATGCCCTGCGTATTCGTGCCCGGAAGATGGTGGATGAACGCGGCATCAAACACTATCAGATCTACGGTCCCCTGTTTTTTGCCTCAACAACCCTCTTCTTGACCAAGTTTGACGTGGAAAATGACCCGCAGGAAGTCATTATTGATTTTGAAGAGTCGCGGATCATAGATCAATCGGCCATTGAAACCATTAACAATCTTGCCGAATCGTATCTCCGCCTGGGGAAACATGTGCACCTGCGCCATCTCAGCCAGGACTGCATCCGCCTGATTAAAAAGGCGGAAGAGATCTGTGATGTCAATGTGCTGGAAGATCCGGACTATTTTGTCAGCATTGATAACTACCGCAAGTACCGGGAAAGTCTGTAGTCGTTATTGCCATATCTGTTCTCTGTCCATGCCTCATGGCAGGCAGCTTGCGGGCAGGAGAACACGGAGGCGGGAGAGATTATTCCTGTACTTCGGCCTGACGGAGTTGAGAGGCCGCTGCTTCCGGGCTGATGGTATTGATAAAAAGACCGGAGCCCAGCTCGAAACCGGAAGGTATGCTGGTTCGTGGACAGATTTCAATGTGCCAGTGAAAGCTGTGGGCAAAGTCGCTGCTGTTTTCCACATGGGGCACGGTGTGAATAAAGTAATTGTATTGCACCTCTCCGACAACTGCCCTCAGACGAGTCATGGTGCGGTGGAGAACCCAGGCCAGGTCATCAAGCTCTTCACTGGTGACCTGCAGAAAATTGCTTTGGTGTTCTATCGGCAGGATATGAACCTCCCATTCGTAGCGGCTGGCAAAGGGTTTCATAGCGACAAAATGACTGCCCCGTTCAACAACATATTTTCCGGTTATGTAGTCTTGACGCGTTTCCCCGGAGCTGCGGTCATAGGCGGTTGTTTGAAGGGACATTGCCTCGTCAATCAGGGTGCAGAAGATACAGCTTCCGTTTTTCTGATAAAAATCCTGACTGTATCCCACCTCATCATGAACATTATGCGGTACAATGGGCATGGCAATAAGCTGACTGTGGGTATGGGGCATGCTGCCGCCGGCAGCTTTGCCAAAATTTTTAAAGACCAGGACGTATCTGATCCGAGGATCGTTGTTGTATAAAAAACGCATGCGGTCCCGATAAAAAGCAAAGAGCAGGGCCAGATGCTGTTCGCTCATCTGATCGAGGGCAATGCCGTGGTTGGAGTGGTCGATGATGACCTCATGGTGGCCATATCCTTCGACAGCCTGTTGTAGTCCCTGTGTCACTCCGGGAGGGAGAGGCACGTCACTGAGGATTGGATACGGGTTTTCGACTGCTCTGATCTCCCATTCTCCGGTCGCAGGTACCTGCAAAGATGCCGGCGGCGTAAGGTGTTCGTTGCCGCGGCAGAATGGACAGGACTCGACGTGTTCACGAACATCTCGTGCAGGAGGCAGTTCTCCCTTGTGCGGCCTGTTTCCGCGTGCTGTAGAGATAAGTACGGACTGGGTGGGTACGATGGGATCGATGCGGATTTCCCGGACATTTTCATGGTCCATGGTGTGTGTCCTGTGATGGTGTACCCGCAATTTTACGGGCTTGAGTGATTCGTGAAGCCTTTTCTCATGTCTTTAATGGCTGTACAGAATCACACCTTCTTCAGGGAGATCTCCTGGCGAAACTCGCCCTCCACCTCTTTGATCACCGCCTGGCCTGCAATCGCTCTTTTGCCGTCAAAGGTCAGGCTGGGACTGCCGTAAAGCTCCCAGCCGTTGTTCAATCTTTCCGCAACTCTTTTGCAGAAGGCCTCATCATCCGGGCCGGTGAGAAATGAGTAAAGTTTCATAAGAGGGCTCTCCTTAAGTTTTTGGATGATCTGAGCTAAGTGTTTGTTTTGGTGGATGTGTCAAGAGGTGAAAGCTCGTCGGTTCTGCCGTATAAGCGAGATGTTAATCCTGCACGAGGGCTTGGTGGAGTTTGATAAGCGGCTGCCTCCGGACTGATGGTAGATAGAAAGACCGGAACCCGGTTCGAATCCGGAAGGGATACTGGCTCGCTGACATATCTCAATGTGCCAGTGAAAGCAATGGGCAAAGGCGCTACTGTTTTCCACATGGGGATCCCTGTGCTCGTCGTATGGCCAGGCGGGTAAATACAGGGCCGATAATCTCAAAAATCATGGTTGAGCTGATAACAATTGATAGCAGCATCTGGCGATATTCAGGGAATTGGTTGGATGCCACTAGCGCCATGCCGATGGCGACACCTGCCTGGGGTAACAGGGCCAACCCCATCCAGCTTTTTGTTTCTTGATCAGCCCTGCTGATTTGACTGCCGAGCTTGGCGCCGAGGTATTTACCCGTGGCGCGGCAAAGGATATAGGTCGCACCGATCACCCCGATATCTTTGAGGATGCTTAACTCAAGAGATGCTCCTGCCAACACAAAAAAGATGACCATAAATGGCCATTCGATCCCTTTAATGGCATGAAACGGATAGTCGTGATGTCTGGCGACGTTGGCAATTACGGTGCCCATCACCATTGAGGCAATCAAAAAAGAGACTCCCAGCCAGATGGCTAAACCGCCGCAGACAAAGACCATCCCCAGCGCCTCGGTTAAGATCGGCTGCCCTTTCTTCACCCTGCCGGTCAGATACGCCGCGG
This sequence comes from Pseudomonadota bacterium, assembly GCA_018821985.1. GTDB lineage: Bacteria > Desulfobacterota > Desulfobulbia > Desulfobulbales > Desulfocapsaceae > UBA2270. Next base: position 3,760 of record JAHJKP010000022.1, on the reverse strand, counting down.
GAAGTCCAATCAATACACCCAAGAGTACCGCGCCGCCAATTTCTTTGCTTGCCATTAACAAAAAGGACATGTCTCCCCCAAGGCCATTGAATGATGTCGCCACGGCCATGCCAACAGCAAAGAGGACCAAGGACCAGACATCATCAAGGGCAACGATTGAGAGTAGTAAGTTAGTGAAGTCGCCTTTAATATTTACCTCGGTGGCAACGTCCAACACGGCAGCAGGCGCCGTTGTTGAGGCAATGCAGCCCAACAAAATGGCAATATCTTGAGACACCCCAATCCATATCAGGACGAAGCTTACTATTACGGTGGCTACCACTGTGGCACAGAGGGAGATCCAGAATACTTTACCCGCTGATTCCCTCACTGAGGCCTTGGTGAGTTTGCCGCCCAGCAGGAATCCGACCATGACCAGTGTCATATCGGCAATAATCTCGAAGTGGTCTGAAAATACTTGCGGGATAATATCCAGCGCTTCCTTGCCAATGACTATCCCAAAAATCAGTAACAGGGTTACTCGGGGTAAAAAAGTGCGACGTGCCAGTGTGGATGTCAGCAGGCCTAACAGAAGAATCCCGCCAATGGTTAAAAGAAACTGAGAGGATACTTCCATTTTAAGTCCTATGTGTTTCTATCTTGCAACTTTCTCTGATTGATTTCCGTATATTACGATGGTAGGTGATGGGATATGGGAAGTCAAATCAAAACTGGAACGAAATCTCTCCCGAATCCCGATCTCATCAAATCGATTGTCGGTGTCTGCGACCGCAGAGAGTTGAGAAGGTGGGTTTTAACCTTATTCTCTACCTTGCGGCTCTCTGTTCAGAATCTCCATTGTCCGCTGGTCTGTCTGGCCATTAAAATAGTTTGCCAGCACTCGTGCAAACACTGAGTCTTCTTCGGCAATGGTTGCAAACAGCGTCATGCATGATCTCAGCTTCCACTCATCTGGAAAGCCAAATATTGCAGAGGCCGACTTCTGGTGGATATTCAAGAGAGATTCGGAGCATTGCAGGAGCCTTTGCCCTAAAACAGGATGGTTCAGGTATGCTGCCGCTTCTTCCAAACTCTTTATGGCATAGAATTTTGCGGTTGCACTCCTCCCCAGCCCCTCAATCTGCGGAAATATAAACCACATCCAATGGCTCTCCTTGCGGCCTTTTCGTAATTCTTCAAGTACCTTGGGGTAGATCTTTTCCTGGGCCCTGCTGAAACGGTTCAGGTCAAAGGGATCATTAGTGTTGGGGAGGTCGTTTGTCGGTGTCACGGTGCTAATTTTTACTGGTGGTGTCCATTGAACCTGTCCCGGTTTTGTATACCCGTTCAAGGTTAGCGAGGCGATTGTTTGAATATTTTGTAAATTGCTGAAAAGTCTTCTTCTGCTATGCCCTCGGCAAAGGTCCGGGCGTAAAGTTCTTTGACGACGGCACCGGTGAAAAGCGTTTTCTTCTGTTCATAGGCCAGATCCTGGAGGCAATGGAGATCCTTATAAATCAGGGCGCTAGAAAAGTGGGTTGAGAAATCTTCTGTGAGTAATTTGTTCTTCTTGGCATTAAGTGCCAGGGAGTTGCCCCCACCCGCAGATAAAATCTCCAGGATCTCTGCCTTCTCAATGCCAATGGCTTCCCCGAGTGACAGGGCCTCGGCAATGGTGGCCATAAAGCTGCCCAAGGCAAGATTGTTGATGAGTTTCATCTTGGTAGCAAGCCCTGGTTCCTGCAGATAGAAAAGATTTTTTCCAATGTCTTCTAACACCGGCTTGACCTGTTCATAGCCGGTCACATTGCCGCTGATCAGAACGGTAAGCGCGCCTTGCGAGGCCGGAACGACGCTGCCCAGGACAGGTGCCTCAAGGTACACACCTCCGGCCTTCTCACAGAGGCCATGAAAGAGCACTACTTCTTTGAAATGGTTGGTGGAGAGATCGATGATGATTTTCCCGGAGATGTCGCCTGACAACAGCCCCTCTTCCTGGCTCAGGATGGAGTGGACCGCCTGACTGTCAAACATGCATATAAAAATAATTTCTGCTTTATTTATCACCTCACGGGGTGAGGTGGCCAGTTCGGCCCTCATGCCGTCTGCCTTGGAAGGTGTCCGGTTCCAGACAGTGAGCGTATGCCCACAGTCTAAGAGTCTGCCCGCAATTGCTTTGCCAAGGTGTCCAAGTCCGATGAATCCTAAATGCATTTTATTCCCCGCTGAGTATTTGTTTAGAGGTCAACTATCTTTTCCTGATTTTGCCGATAAGAAATAAGAGCAATGCCGCTCCGGAAGTTGCTGTAACTATGGCACCAATTACACCTCCCGCCGAGATGCCCAGCAGGCCAAATACAAAGCCGCCAATTACCACACCTATAATGCCAACAACGATATTGCCAAGCAGACCAAAGCCACGGCCTTTCATCAAGGTCCCAGCCAACCAGCCTGCTACGGCACCAATTGCTAAAAAAATTATCAATCCTTTGATATCATGCATAATGTTGCCCCTTCTGCTGTGAAAAAATATGGAGATTCACTGCGCCCTGACATTAAAATGTACCTGCCTGTCTGAGAAATATTATGGGATTGACAGGGTCTCTTCCGTTCAGGTTGACCCGTCAGTGTACGCCTGGTAGGGACGTGAAAATCTGAGATGCAAGTCCCCCGTATGTCCGGCTGGTATTTATGGTAAGAGAATCATAAATACCAGTTGAAAGCAAGAGCGGAACCGTCAGGGATGGATATGGAGGAAGCTGGAGTGAAGGTAAACGAGGGGGGAGGGGAATTGGTTCAAATCCTTGAATGACCAACTCGATGATGAGTACGGTTGAGTTTCTGGGTGTATACCCCATTGAGATGTCGCATCTCTTGAGAGAGATTACCTTCGACCGTCTCCACCACAAGATGATAGTGATTGGTCATCTGACACTAGGCATGACAGGTCCAATTAAACCTTTTACGCACCTCCCCCCAAGAGTTCCAGCCAAACATGCCGGTCCGTCTCGCAGAGAAAAATATCCTTGCGCCGATGACCGCGAGAGGTCACATGCTAGAGGCCACCTGCCAGTTCTATTCTCAAAGGTCTTGCCATGAATTTATCTTAAAGGGTCAATTGTTTGATTGCAAGACCTGACCCCTTTCTTTTTACTTTCTTTTGTTTGCTTTGCTTTTTGTAGATACTCAGGAATAATTTTTTAATCTTAGACTTGAAATGCTAGTTAGGATATAATGCAAGTAGTGATGATTTAAGAACATAGAACTACCCGTAACTTGCGTCTGTTTAGCCGGAACAATTATCGTCCTCGTGTCAGATCCAATATAGATTTCAAACTGTATAATCAGAACAAGGAGGTTTGTATGGAAAAGAAATTGACAGCATTATGTGTCCAGTCTAAAAAAGATTTTAACTCACAAGGGAAAGCTATCATCAAACTGGCAAAGCAACAGGGGTTCATTGCCATTACAAATCGGTTGTCACTTTTTATCGACAAGACCTGCCGGCGATGGTGGTTTGCCGATAAGAAGAGCGGAGTTCTCCTTTCGGCAGAATATGGTCTGATTGACAAAGAAGCTATCAACTTTCTCACTAATGAAATTTCAATTTAAACTCAACTAGTTGCTGCCGGCCTGATTTTGGGATCGGTCGACAATAGTGGAGACCAAATCATTTACGCTGCAAGCAGTTTTTCGTAATATTTTTTCTCATAAGCAGCCGGTGAAAGGTAGCCTAACCTTTTCTGTATCCTTTGCCTGTTGTAAAAGATCCCAATATATT
>JAHJKP010000021.1 GCA_018821985.1 Pseudomonadota bacterium | reverse complement strand
CGAGTCGAACCTGATGAAACTCTATCTGGAGGCGGAAGGCTATGTGGTGAAACAGGCCGGAAATGGCAGAGAGGCCCTGGAAAAAATGGCGGTTTCTCCCCCGGATCTCATCACTCTGGATATGATGATGCCGGAAATGGATGGTTTCCAGGTACTGGAACAGCTCAAAAAAAATAAGGTCACCAGGAATATCCCGGTTGTTATTCTGACGGCCAAGCAGTTGTCCCAGCAAGAACGGGATTTTCTGCAGAAGCAGGTTGCCACGGTGGTCTCCAAGGCAGACCTGAACAGTAACCGTCTGCTTGAACAGATCGGGGCGCTGATGAGAAAGTAGTTATGCATAATCACTTAAAAAAGAGAAGAGGATCAAAAAAACATGAAAAGAATCTTGATTGTCGAAGATAATCCTCAGAACATGAAACTGGCGGCGACCGTGTTGGAAAAATCAGGCTATGTGGTTTTGAAGGCGGTTGATGCCGACAGCGGCATCCTGCTGGCCCGGCAGGAGCTGCCTGATCTGATCCTCATGGATATTCAACTGCCCGGCATGGATGGCCTGACCGCCACCGGACTGCTGAAGGGAGACAGCGCCACCAGCCAGATTCCGATCATCGCCCTCACCGCCTTTGCCATGGTGGGGGACCGTGACCGCATCATTGCTGCCGGCTGCGATGATTATATATCCAAGCCCATCCGCTATAAGGAATTTCTGGAATCGGTACAGAAATGGGTTCCCCTTGATGGTGATTAACCGCCGTTTTTTTATTGCTGGGAGTATGGCGAATGAGTATTGAGGGCAAGGTGCTGGTGGTTGATGATCAGCCCCACAATGTGAAATTACTGGCGACCCACCTGAACCATGCCGGATATGCAGTGGTAAAGGCCTATGGTGGAGAGGAGGCTCTCACTCTTGCCAGACAGGAAGGGCCCGACCTCATCCTCCTTGATGTGATGATGCCCGGACTTGACGGCTACCAGGTGACTGCGCAACTTAAAAAGGACGCGCAGACCCGGATGATCCCCATTGTCCTGGTTACGGCTCTCGAAGGTGTCGAAGAGAAGGTGCGGGGGTTTGAGTCCGGTGCCGATGACTTCCTGTCAAAACCGGTGAACAGCATCGAGCTTCTTGCCCGGGTGCGATCTCTGGTCAAATTGAAGAAATTGCAAGACTATCAACAGTGCCAGGTCGAGGCTTCATCGGAACCGGAAGCAGTGCAGGGTGGAGATAATGAATTTATCCTGGTGGTTGAGGACGATCCGGTTGCCGCTAAAAATTATGAACTCATTTTGGGAAAAGAAGACCATACGGTGGTCATGGCCCACACGGCCGCTGAGGCTATGGAGATCCTTTCCCAGCGAGTGCCTGCCCTGATTATCCTTGACATGATGCTTCCGGACATGAGTGGCCTGGAGCTGCTGGACCGGATCAAGGCCAGCAACGCCTGTCAGTTTAGCTCGGTCATCATTGTCTCGGCCTTGGACGACCTGGAAACAAAGGTGCAGGGAATTGATGGAGGCGCTGATGATTACATCCTGAAACCGGTGAATCATCATGAACTACAGGCGAGAGTCAGGGCAAATCTGCGCAAACATTCCCTGCAGCACAAGATGCAGCATGATCTGCAGACGGCCTTTCTCCGGGCCACCACGGATGGTTTGACCGAATTATACAACCGGCAATACTTCGATGATGCCATGCGCAAGGTCATGGCGGAGGCCCACCGTTATGAGCGTAAATTCTCTCTCCTGCTGCTCGATATCGATCACTTTAAAATAGTCAACGATACCTTTGGCCACGTTGCCGGAGATCATGTCCTGCAGGAACTGGCAAGGGTGATGAAGAATCAGGTCCGGGAGAGCGATATTGCCTGCCGTTACGGCGGCGAAGAATTTACCGTGGTGCTCCCCGGAACCGCAATTGTCGGGGCCGTTGCCCTTGCTGAAAAATTGCGGACAACCATTGAGCACCATCCATTCCCCGACGTGGATGGCCGGCAGATTACCGTCAGTATCGGGGTGACGGAAGGGAAAGGGGCAGAGCGTGATGCCTCAATGATCATTGCCCAGGCGGATGAGGCACTCTATCAGGCAAAAAGACAAGGTAGAAACCAGGTGAGGGAATCGTGATGATGGAAAATAGTATTCAGGGCCGAAAAATTCTGATCGTGGATGATCAGGAGAGAAATGTGAAACTCCTCAAGGTCCTCTGTCGCGGCCTGGGGCACGAAACTATTGAGGCGACCAACGGTCAGGAGGCGGTGGAGTCGGCCCTGGCCCATCAGCCTGACACCATCCTCATGGATGTCATGATGCCGGTGATGGACGGCTTTGCCGCCACCGAAAAGATTAAAAGCATGGAGGAGACGAAACACATTCCGGTGATCATGGTGACGGCCCTTGAATCCAGGGAAGATCGTCTTACCGCCATCGCCAAAGGAGCGGACGATTTTCTGACCAAACCCATTGACCTCGAGGAACTCAAGCTGCGGCTCAAGAATAACCTGCGCACCAAGGGCTTTCATGACTTTCTCGCCCACCATAACAAGATCCTCGAGGAGAAAGTGGACGAGCGGACCAAACAGCTCCGTGAGGGCTATATTGACACCATCCTCCGCCTGACCCTGGCCTGCGAATACCGGGACGACGAAACCGGAGCCCACATCCGCAGAATCAGCTCCTACACCAAGGAACTTGCCGCAAAAATAGGGCTTGGCAGCGAGGTAGAGGATACAATCTATTACGCCTCTCCCATGCATGACATCGGTAAGGTGGGCATTCCCGACAGTGTCCTGTTAAAAGAAGGCCCTCTTGACGATAAAGAGTGGGCCATCATGAAAACGCACCCCCACCTTGGCGCCAAGATCCTGGAAGGCTCGGCCTCACCTTATCTGCAGATGGCGGTCGAGATCGCCCGGTGTCATCATGAACGCTGGGACGGGGGAGGATATCCGCGCGGCATCAAAGGCGAGGAGATTCCCATGTCGGCGCGGATCATGAATATTTCCGACCAGTATGACGCCCTGCGAAGCCGCAGGCCCTATAAACCGGCCTTTGACCATGAAAAGACCTATCAGATCATCACCGCAGGCGATGGCAGGACCATGCCGGAACATTTTGATCCGGTCGTCCTGCAGGCCTTTAAAGAGCATGCCGATGTCTTTGCAGACATATTTGATTCCTACGAAGATGGCGTGGTGACGTAAAGAGAACACGGCGTGGATGTGATGGCTGGAGATTGTTTTTGCGTTCCCAGGCAAAAAACCGACGATTTAGAATTTAAAAAAATTATTTCTGGCCCAGAAGCTCACTCAAATCACCCTGAAAGGGAAAGCTGTGCAATTCGTCAGGGAACGAACCGTTGCGGACCTCCTCGGCATAGCGAGTCACATTTTCTTTGATCAGAGGAGAGAGGCTGGTATAGGTTTTAACAAAACTGGGGATAAATTTTTCAAACATCCCCAGGAGGTCATGGGTAACCAGTACCTGGCCATCACAATGAACACCGGCACCAATGCCGATGGCGGGGATAGAGAGTGTTTCAGATATAATCCTTGCCAGTTGATCAGGGATACACTCCAGGACAAGGCCAAAGGCACCGGCCTGCTGCAGACCCTTTGCCGCGTCAACCATCTTCCTGGCTGATTCGAGATCCCTGCCCTGCACCTTATAGCCGCCAAGTTGGGTGGCTGTCTGCGGAGTCAGCCCGACATGGCCCATCACCGAGATACCGGCCGCCACCATGGCGGTCACCGTCGCGCAGACCTCCAGCCCCCCTTCCAGCTTCACCGCATCGCACCCCGCCTCCTTGAGAAACCTGGTGCCATTGATGATGGCATCGCGCGGACTGCTCTGATACGAACCAAAGGGCATATCACCAATGACAAAACCACCGGGCGCCCCACGCCTGACTGCCGCCGCATGATGGATCATCTCATCCATGGTCACCGGTACCGTCGAGTCATATCCAAGCACCACCATACCAAGCGAATCCCCAACCAGCAGGACATCCACATCACAGCCTGCAAGCAGGGCCGCCATGGAGGCGTCATAGGCGGTCAGCATGGTGATCTTTTTGCCTGCTGCTTTCATGGCAATGATATCAGCTACGGTCTTTCTTTTGGCCATGGATTATTCTCCGGTATCAAAGAGTGAAGGCTGACGGTTTCCCTGCTGTGGAAGTGTCCGGTTAAAGTGCTGATAAGCCTTCATGGTGGCCATCCGTCCCCGAGGGGTCCTGGCCAGGAATCCGGACTGGATCAGAAAGGGTTCATAAACATCTTCCAGGGTATTTTTCTCTTCGCAGACCACGGTGGCCAGGGTATCGAGACCAATGGGACCGCCCTGAAAGGTATCGATGATGGTCAGAATAATCCGCCTATCCATCTCATCCAGGCCAAAGCCATCCACGTTCAACATATTCAGGGCCGCGTCCGCAACCACGGCATCAATGACCGCGTGCTTTCCGACCTCGGCAAAATCACGCACCCGCCGCAACAGCCGATTGGCAATCCTGGGAGTACCCCGCGACCGGCGGCCAAGCTCAAGGGCTCCGCTGGCATCGATCCGCATCCCTAAGATCAGGGCCGAACGCTGGACAATGATGACCAGTTCTTCAGGGGCATACAATTCAAGGCGGAGAACGACCCCGAAACGGTCTCGCAAGGGCGGAGTCAGTAGACCGGTCCGCGTAGTGGCCCCCACCAGGGTAAAACGGGGCAGATCCATACGCACAGACCTGGCGCCAGGCCCCTGGCCAATAATCAGATCAAGCTGAAAATCCTCCATGGCCGGATAGAGAATCTCTTCAACAGCATGATTCAAGCGGTGGATCTCATCAATAAAGAGGACATCCCCTTCCTGCAGGCTGGTGAGAATGGCGGCAAGATCACCTTGGCGCTCAATGACCGGGCCGGACGTCACCTTGATCCCGGCATCCATTTCATTGGCAATAATATGAGAGAGGGTGGTTTTACCAAGACCGGGGAACCCATGGAACAGAACATGATCCAAAGGCTCGCCGCGCCCTTTAGCCGCACGGATAAAAATATCCAGACTTTTGCGCAAGGTCTCCTGACCAATATAATCCGCCAGCCTTTTGGGCCGCAAATCATACTCATTCAAGGGTTCACGACTGACAGCCCTTGGAGTGACCAGACGTTCACCAACCCCTATTTCTTCCTCAATATTCATGCCAGTGTCCGCAAGGTTTCCCGGATAAGTTCTTCAATCTGCATTGTGGCAAAAGAGGCGGCCCCCACCCGTTTTTTCACTACAGTCAAGGCCTGTCTGGCCACAGGGTCAGGATAGCCGAGGTTGACCAGCGCCGACAGGGTATCTAAAACCGCGCCACCGGGAGCCGCAGACAGGGATGTTACCTTTTCCGCCACACCTTCACGCCCTTCCCCCGCGCCCTGCAGATGACTGACCTTGTCCTTCAACTCCACACACAGCCGCTCGGCTGTCCTTTTCCCCACCCCCTGCAAGGTAGTGAGACGACTGATATCTTCACGAACAATGGCCTGACACAGATCCGCCACCGGCATCCCGGAGAGAATGGCAAGACCGAGCTTAGGACCAATACCGGATACCGTCTTGAGAATAAGAAACAGCTCCTTTTCTTCCACCTCCAGGAAACCAAAGAGGACAATGGCATCCTCCCGGACATGGGTATGGATATGGAGAAAGACCTGACTGTTCTTTTCGGGCAGACGGGCCAATCCATCCGAGGAGAGGAAGACCTCATAGCCCACCCCGCCTACATCAATAACAGCCCGATCCGGGCCTGTCATCAGCACATTTCCTATCAGGGTGGCAATCATATCATTTCAGGGAAGGACAAAGACGAAAGAGTGATTTTGAGACACTATTCTCTCACAGATGATGGGCATGACAGATAGCAACCGCCAGGGCATCGGCAGCATCAGTACTTGGCAAGGAGGAAAGACCCAGCAAGACTTTGATCATATGCTGCACCTGCCCTTTTTCCGCCTGACCGTACCCCACCACAGATCTTTTAACTTTTTTGGCACTATAATCATGGACCCCCAGGCCATTCTGCATGGCCGCAACCACCGCTGCCCCCCTGGCCTGACCAAGTTTAAGAGCAGAGCTGGCATTGCTGGCCATGAACACATCTTCCACTGCCGCGACCTCGGGATTGTGGAGCTGAATAACCTCATTGATGCCATCAAAGATCTCATTGAGGCGATGGGCAAAAGGAAATTTCTGAGTCGTCTTCACCACCCCGCAGGCGACAAAGCATATCCTGCCGGGGGCAACCTCAATCACACCGTAACCAGTCAACCGGGAACCGGGATCAATGCCCAGGATGCGGATCATGAGAAAAGGGATGAAGGCTGAAAGCTCTCTACCACTCCAGTACCACCTATGATAGTTTCTCCATCAGATCGTCAGCAATATCAAAATTGGCATGCACATTCTGGACATCATCATGATCCTCAAGACTTTCCAGCAACTTGAGCAGAGATATGGCGATCTTCTCGTCGGTCACTTCAATGTTGTTCTGGGGGATCATGGTGATGGCGGCCTCAATGAACCGCACCTTGTTGGCCTCAAGGGCATCGCGCACCGCGTCAAAGGACTCAGGAGCAGTGATCACCTGAAACTCGTCATCGTCCTCCACAACATCCTCGGCCCCGGCCTCAAGGGCCATGTCCATTAGCTGCTCTTCCGTCAGCCCTTCCTTTTCAATCTGCAGCAAGCCTTTCTTGTCAAACATCCAGGCGACACAGCCTGACGCACCCAAATTGCCGTTATTTTTGGCAAAGAAATGGCGCACATCGGCAACGGTCCTATTGCGGTTATCCGTCATACACTCAACCAGAACCGCCACCCCACCCGGTCCATAGCCCTCATAGAGGATCTCGTCGTAAATGGCCCCTTCCAACTCGCCAGTGCCCTTTTTGATGGCCCGGACGATGTTATCTTTCGGCATATTCTCTGTTTTGGCAGAGGCGATGGCGGAACGCAAACGAGGATTGCCGTCGGGGTCACCGCCACCCATCCGGGCAGCCACGGTGATCTCTTTGATCAAACGGGTAAAAATCTTGCCTCGTTTGGCATCGGTCGCGCCCTTCTTATGCTTGATTGTTGACCACTTGGAATGTCCTGACATGATGTGTTCCTGAAAAAGAGTTAAAAGTAATAAAGTGATAATTAAAAGTTAAAAGACAATGCTGAAGGTTAAAGGCTAAGGAGTGCAAGTTGAATCGACAGCCGAGGGGGGCAGCTGTTCATCCTTGCCAGGTAGACCTTTTGACTTCTTAAACCCCATTCCCAGGACAAAAACCTCCCTGCTCTCGGTTCGGGAGCTTTTGGGCTTAACGACCTTGACCTGCTCAAAACGGGCCTGAACCTCCTGCACAAAGGCAGGAAAGTCTTCACCCTGAAAGGCCTTGCAGAAAAAATGCCCTTTCTCGTGCAGCAGGGTCTCGGCCATGAACAAGGTCTGGCGCACCAGATTCAACGACTGTTGATGATCGGCCCAGCGATTGCCCGTGGTTTTCGGGGCAAGATCAGAGATCAGAACCTTAAAGGCCGGTCTGATCTTCCGCACCTGCTGCACCAGTTCAGGATCCATAATATCCGCAACAATCCAGTGAATAGGAGCACCACCAGACCGCGGGGCCTTTTCACTCTCCTGAAGATCAACGGCCACCACGATACCAGTCTCACCGACTGTCTCTGAGGCATAGAGCGACCAGCTTCCAGGGCAGCATCCCAGATCCAGCACCGAATCCCCCCGACGCAGGAAATGATACTTCTTCTGCGCCTCTTCCAGCTTGTAAATGGAGCGGGCAGGATACTTGTCCTGTTTGGCCTTCTTATAATAAAAGTCTTTTACTTTACGCATATTTTATGTTCGCACTTTATTCCATTTATAATTCTTTGACAAGACGGAAAACAACGGACATAGCCTTGAGCAGACTCGTCCCTACGCCTCATTATCCCCGACGTCCCGGACCTGCGCAAGATAGTGCCGTACCCATTGTCGCGCGCCTTCTACCGAAACCACCTCACCCTCCACCTGCGCCACCTGAAGCGCGTCAAGGATCTTTGCAAAAAGAGGCCCTGGCGATAATGAAAATAATGCAATCAGATCCTGACCGCTCAACAAACGCGGATTTTTGACAACAGGCTGAATATATTGCTCATAAATCTTCAGAACCTCACCCAGCAATCCGGCCAGCTCCGCCTCCATGCTTGGCGGCTTTTTCTCCCCTTTTCCCGCCAGACTATCAGACATGGCAAGAAGAAAGAGGCCAATCAGATCCTCTTCTGCCTTTTTACTGAGATTCAAACAGGCCTTCCGGCTCAAGGGCTGTTCCCGCCGGACATTACAGAGATGAAAAGGCTGCATGTGCATCCCGATCAGCCCGGCAATTCTTTCCCGCTTCTCATTGCTCCATCTCCATTCCCGGCCCAACTTCAACACCAGATCCTTTCCAGCCTGATCATGACCATAGAAAGTGACCCGACCGTCCTTATCAGCGCGGATATCCATGGTCACAGGCTTCCCCAGGTCATGAAGCAGGGCCGCCCATTTCAGCCGCACCTTCATCCCCGGCTGAGCAGTATACTCCTTGATTCTGGCCGCATTCTCCGGATAAAAGCGGTCGGGACTTGCCACAATCTCCTCCATGAATCCCAGTGCTGCCAAACTGTGATGGAACACATCCAGATAATGGAATCCCGGCTGTTCCATCCCCACGCCCTTGGCAAGCTCGGGAATAATCTGCCAGAGCAAGCCGACTTGTGCCATTTCCCCGATCACTGTGTGCGCCCGATCAGAGTCCATGATCAGATCCAGCTCATGACCGATCCGTTCAACCGAGACCCCACGGATCAGCAGTACATGGCGCTCGATCTCCGATCTCGTCGCCTCGTCTATCCTGAAACCCAGAGTGGCACTCAACCGGTATCCACGCAGCATCCGCAGAGGATCCGCAATAAAGGCATGAGGACAGGCACGAAGGAGACGCTCTTCCAGGTCCTTAACACCATGCAGAGGGTCGATCACACGCGGCGCAACCGATCCGTCCACCAGCGAGGCAAGGGAAACCCCCATGGCATTGATCGTATAATCCCGGAGGCTAAGATCGGCTTCAATATCTCGTGCCCCTTGCCGAAAGCTGGAAAAATCAATAGTCACCGCTCCCGCCATCCCTGGCTCCCGCGGATTTAGGCCGTCCTTGGCCGTCAGCCCCTGCCACACGACCCGTCCCGCATCCTCCTCAAAGCAGCCGAGGGGTACGAAGGTCCCCCGGCCCAACTCGGCAATCAGGTCACGACAACAGGAGACGGCGTCATGGGCCACCGTGATGTCAAGATCGGCCGGAGTCCTGCCCAGCAGCCAATCCCGCACTGTGCCGCCAATGACAAAAAAGTCCAGCCCATGCCGCTCCGCCACCCGCAAAAGGGCCGCAATCAGCTCTTGTGGGTAAGTCCCCAGCCTTAGACGCAACTGGGACAAATCATGAAGGGTATTGCTTCTTTCTTCTTCCATCTGCCAGCACTTTGGTTTATCGTAAGATGTAAGAAACATAGGTTGAAAATTAACGTATCAAAAATTCATTTACAATTACCACATCAGCACAAATATGGATAGTCCTACCCAACGAATGATCAGGATCGGCAAGAGCTCCATTGGCCTGATCGGAGTCGATATTGCTTTAAACAAGGCATTGGCCGCAGAGATGCCCATAGGTCAGGCAGTTGATTTTATTTTCCGGGCTGTCAAAGAGCACAACTATATCCCTCCCACCATGGTCGAAAAATACCAGGAAGCCATAGGCCGGGAATACCGTAAGCTTCTGGGTGTGCATGATGAACAGGATCAGGGATTGACCATCCGGATCCTGGGGACGGGATGTATCAGCTGCAACGGTCTGCAGACCATGGTCATCGACGCCATGGAACGGGCCGGAGTCGCTGCCGACATCGAACAAATTCATGACCGGGATGAGATCTGGCGCCTGGGAGTTACCTCGACCCCTGCCCTGATGATCAACGGCCAGATCAAGGTCGCCGGTATCAAACCTACCCTGGCCCAGGTGGAAGGATGGATTCGCGAGGTCTCGCCTGATAATGACTGACCAGCCTTTTCTTTATCTCGCACCCATTCGCGGGATTACCGACTGCCTCTTCCGCAACCTGTTTCAGCACCATTTTGGCGGCTTTGACCAGGCGGTTGCCCCTTTTATCAATCCGCAGCCGCACTCCCCCTTTGATCCGAAGCAGCTTCGCGATCTTCAACCTGAAGAGAATAAGAGTTTGCCGGTGGTACCGCAGTTTCTCCATACCGAGACAAACGGCCTCCTCTCTCTGGCCCAGCGACTGCACGATCTGGGATACACGCACATCAACTGGAACCTGGGTTGCCCGGCCCCCATGGTCACCCGTAAACGGCGTGGTTCAGGCCTGCTGCCCTATCCCGATGCCATTATCTCCCTTCTCGACCAGATCCTGCCCAAGCTGCCCATACAGCTCTCCATCAAGACGCGCCTGGGCCTGAGCCACAAGGATGAACTGGCAGCACTTCTGCCACGGCTTAATGACTACCCACTGAAAGAGATCATCATCCATACCCGTCTGGGCAAGCAACTCTACAAGGGATCAACCGATCCAGAGAGTTTCGGCCATTGCCTGGAGCTGAGCCGTCATCAACTGGTCTACAACGGTGACATCACCGACACTGCCACCTTCCACAGCCTGCAAAAACAATTCCCCACGGTGCAGCGCTGGATGATCGGCCGGGGAGTTCTGGCCAACCCTTTTCTGGCCAGAACGATCAAAGGCGAACAATTCAGCGCCGAGCAACGCGCAACCATGCTGATGGCCTTCCACCAGGATCTCTATGAAGCTTACAAGAAAAGCCTTGCCGGCCCCAGCCATCTGCTCGGCAGGATGAAGCAGATTTGGTTTTACCTGGCCGCTTCTTTTCCAGGACAACAAAAGCTCTGGAAAAAAATAAAAAAAGCCAGTACAGAAGAACACTATTGGGCAGCGATTGACATGGTTATGAGCTCTTCTTCTACCGCAACAATTGAGATGTCATAGAAATAAAGCTTTCTCTTTCCTTGACAAGCACCTCAAAATCTCGATAATACTGATACAATAAACAATAAGAATCTTGGAACTTAGCTTTTTCGAGATTTTCTAAAGAGATTACTTACCCTCCACACTCGGATACCCTATGTCTCTAGCCGAACTAAGTACTTCTGCCAACAACAAGTTCTCTCTGCTTGGCATTACCTGCTCCAGAAATACACTCCTGGGATGTTTTTTCCAAAAATGTCTGGATACCGGTATCACAGGGAAATTGATTGGCATGCTGGTGGTCTCTCTCCTTGGTTTCACCCTGTTGATCACTTTTAATACGCTCGCCCTGCAAAGAATCGCAGACCGAAACCATGTCATCAGAGATATAGCCATCCCTCAATATAAGATAAGTCAGTACATTTTACGCAACATCAATGGCTTCAAAATCTCACTTATCTACACCCTCAACGCCCCGCAACTCAAAGAAGACAATCGCAACATCCTGGCCAATGAACGACGGCTGGGCGATCTGAAGACCATGATCAACGCTCTGCAGAACGGGGGACCAGTATTGGATGTGGCCAAGGTTGCCAACAAGACCCTTGATGTGTTCACTGTCCAGAAATCAACCGATCCTGACATGAACACCCTGGTTGCCTCTCTGGCCCAAGAGTCACGCCTCCTCGAGCAAGCATTTCATGCCCTGACCGAATGCCTGATCAATCAGTGCCCTACAGAGAAAAAAGAAACACTGACCACGGATCTGACCGGCTCCCTTGATAAGCTATATAATTTGGTTATTACCATGGCCGTTGCTAGTAACAACCAGCATACGGATCAATTTACAAAACTGGACGACATCATCACCACCACCTCCTCCCGTTCTCTTTTTATTGGAATCTGCATTGCCGTAATCCTGGCTGTAGCCACCCTGCTCTACATCTTACTTATCGCCACACCACTCCAGGATATCCTGAAAAAAATTACCTGGATTGCCAAAGGCGACAGTGAGCGTTGCCAGAAAATCACGGTCAAAAGTAATGACGAGGTCGGACAACTGGCCCATCAGCTCAACATCATGGTGGACAACACCTTCAGCCTCAACACCTTCAAGGCCATCATTGAGGAGGAAGAATCCACTACTGAAGTCAACCAGCGCCTGGCCCACCTCCTCTGCGATCGCTATCATCTGGATAAGCTTTATATTTACGAGGTTACCGGCACAAAAAACAATATGTCCGTGGCCTATGCCTCGAATTTTGACGATGTGTGCAGCCCCGAGATTTTTGACGATTCCAATTTTTGTCGGGCAAAACGCACGGGGCATGATATTTCCTCCCTCGAATTTCCTGAGATCTGCAAAAAGTTCCCACACGGAGACCGCTTTGAACATCATTGCACTCCCATGATGGCCAACGGCAAGGTGGTCGGGGTTGTACAATTGCTTCTTGAGCGGGGAAGTTCTGCAGCAGAACGGGAAAAATTTGAGTATCTGGTAAAAAGGGCATCCCGCTACATCAAGGAAGCAACACCCGTTATTGAGGGAAAACGGTTTGCTTCGGCCCTGCAGGAGACCACTCTGCGTGACCCGATGACCGATCTCTACAACAGACGATTTCTTGAGACCTACTCCGACACCCTGGTGGCCAGCACCATGCGCCGAGCAACCAGGGTTGGCATCCTGATGTGTGACATGGACTTCTTCAAAGAAGTCAATGACACCTATGGCCATGAGACCGGGGATGTGGTCCTGATAAAAACAGCAGAAGTGCTGAAAGGTTGCGTCAGGGCATCAGACCTCGTTATCCGTTATGGTGGTGAGGAATTTGTGGTCCTACTCATTGATGTGAAAACCAACCAAGAGATTCTGGATCTAGCCGAAAGAATCCGTTCCACCATGGAACTTACGTCCATCAATGTCCCTGACGGCACTTTGAAAAAGACTCTGAGTATTGGAGCCAGTGAATTTCCAGGAGACACAGAAGGCTTCTGGGAGGCAATTAAATTTGCCGATGTGGCCCTATATCGGGCCAAGAACGAAGGAAGAAACAGGGTTGTCCGATTCTCTCCAGAAATGTGGGAACAGGAAAAATACTAATGATTCAAGACTATTATATGCAAGAAGACCTGCAAGAGTCTGAAAGTCCATCATGATTATTTTTCGAGCAAAATGAGAGATCTTTCACTTCGCTTACGACCACCTTACGATCAAGGTTACTGCTCCGCTGGCATCCTGCCAATATCAATCTTATTTCCCCCGCTCACCTATTTTCATTCTTGAAGAAACCGGTATAATTCATTCCGTTGGCGAACAAAGTCCTGAAAACGAATGCTCGTGCGACACTGAAATCAAGGGGCAAACTATTCTCAACCAAGGAACTTTTTTTATTCCCTATTCATCATGACAAAAAAAAACCAAATAGAGATCATAGGCGGCGGACTCGCTGGATGCGAGGCCGCCTGGCAGGCAGCGAGTCGCGGCTGCCCCGTTCGCCTTTATGACATGAAACCCCACAGATTCAGCCCTGCCCACAGCTCCCCTCTACTGGCCGAGATGGTCTGCAGCAATTCACTACGGTCTGATGCCCAGAACTCGGCTGTCGGACTGTTAAAAGAAGAAATGCGCCGTCTGGGTTCGCTCATCATGCAGGTGGCAGCAGAGACAGCCGTACCAGCCGGTAAGGCCCTGGCCGTCAACCGGGACCATTTTTCCCAAGAGATCACAAAGCATCTGGAGCAACATCCTTTGGTGGAGATTGTGCGCCAGGAGCAGACCGAGATTCCACCTCCTTCCGATGCCCCGATCATCCTGGCCACCGGACCGCTCACCTCCGAATCCATGGCAGATTCTCTGGCTCAATTGACCGGGCGGGAACGTCTTGCCTTTTACGATGCCATAGCCCCGATCGTCCATGCCGAATCTCTGGACATGAACATTGTCTATCTGAAATCACGCTACGACGACGGGCCAGGAGATTATCTGAACTGCCCGATGAACAAAGAAGACTATTTTGCCTTCATCACGGCTCTGAAAGAAGCGGAAACCGTCCCGTTAAAGGACTTTGAGGAGGTCAAATACTTTGAAGGCTGCCTGCCCATCGAGGTCATGGTCGCCCGCGGTGACAACACCCTGCGTTTTGGACCGATGAAACCGGTAGGGCTTGACGACCCGCGAACCGGCAGATGGCCCTATGCCGTAGTCCAGTTACGCAAGGAAAACAAGCAGGGAAGCCTGTACAACCTTGTTGGCTTCCAGACTAAACTGACTTATGGGGAACAGAAACGTATCTTCCGCATGATCCCAGGGCTGGCGGAGGCCGATTTCGCCCGTCTGGGATCCATTCATCGTAACACCTTTGTCTGCGCGCCTGAGCTTCTGGAGCCGACCCTGCAACTCAAATCAAGACCGGACCTGTTCCTGGCCGGACAGCTTTCAGGGGTGGAAGGCTATGTGGAATCAACTGCCATGGGCCTACTGGCGGGAATCAATGCCAGCAGAATGCTGACGGGAAAAAGTCTGGTCATTCCGCCTCCTGAGACAGCCATTGGAGCCCTCATCACCCATCTGACCCTGTCGGATCCAAAACATTTTCAACCCTCCAATGTCAACTTTGGTCTTTTTCCTGAGTGGGATAAAAGCATGCCCAAGATGGGAAAGCGCCAACGTGGTGATCTCAGGGCAAGCACAGCCCTGGAAGCGCTGACCCGATGGCAGCGTGAGAACGAATTGCAATAAAAAAAGGTCTGTCAGCAAGATGATGACAGACCTTTTTCCCTCTTTCATTTCGACAGAATACTATTCCTGTTTTCGATCAGGGCAGCTGCGTTTCAATAATTTATTTACACTGATCCGCATCCGATCAATGGAATTGGCCAAGACACCAATCTCATCCTTAACATCGGAATGGACGCTGTCACAGAGATTATTGCCGATACTGATATCCTTGGCTGCCTCAGAAAGACGAACTATGGGTCCCACCACCCCACGATCAAGGTAGACCCAGATACAGCCAATGATCACTAGCAGACAGCCAATACCCATTAAAAAAATCTTCATGGCCGTTTTATGAGCCCTATCCAAGGCCGGCGAAATGGCGACATAAAGCATGGAGGCCCCCACAGTATCATCGATTTTCCAATTATAGCCATGATCAGTGCCATATATATCCAACTGATCTTTCGGGGCTGTTGCAGGATCGCCATGACAATTGAGACAGAAATCCTTCTCAATCCTGACTGGTTTGGCCGTAAAGAAAAACTGTTCACCACCCTTTTCAACAATCCCGTCCTTACTCTGGGCAGTCGGATTACTTGCAAAATATTGAATAATTTTCAGTTCATCAGCATCCGCTTTATTATCGGGCCACAGAGGATCAATGGTTGCCTGTTTGAATTGATATCCCTTCTGGGCCTCGGAAAAGAGATCATACTCCATACGTTTCACAACAAACATTGACATCAACTCAGGAATAAATTTATCTTTGTCCGTCACTAGCTCATCAATCAACGGCTTCTGGTATCTGCCAAAAAATGTCCCACTCGCCTCAATATAATTAAAAAGCATCTCCGCCTTACTCTTGGCATCTACAATCGTATTTTGGTGGCTGAGCACGTAACTGGCATAGCCAATAGCAAGCGCCGCCAACAGACTCAACACAATGATCATAATAATAAATTTTGCCCGAATTCCCATTTTCCCCTCCAATGAAGCATTATTATTAAGACTGCAATAGCAACAGTCATTCATCTATTAACCACACATCCTTCAATATCAATCATCAACATAGCACGACTCCAGATGAAATGGAAATCGGAAAATCACATAATCCACAATATTTGGCTCCATAGTGATAACAAGAAGAATCTTTACTAGCTGATTACACACAACTTTATTATTGATTCTTCTTGACAAATCTATCGCATCTCTATAGAAATCATTGAGGAAGAGGTGAAAAGAGTTATTTTCAATAAAAAAAGAAATCCTGTGTAAAACTGGATTTCTCAACATGTGAAGGGGCGTTCATGATAAAACGTTACGGGCTTGTAAGTTTAGCCACACTACTCTTATCGTTCCATGGCCTGCCAGGAGATGCCGTTGCCGGTGGTCCTGCTGCCAGCCAGGAACTTGTACAGGAAATCGAGATGCTGAAAACCATTGTCATGGATCTCAATGAACGCCTGGCAACTGCAGAAGCGACGCTGCAACTGTCCTTGGAACAGCAAAACAAACAAGGTGGGCAAGGGCAGGAACTGCAGGACGAACTGGACGAACTGGACAAACGGGTATCAGGTACGGAAGAACATTCCACCCTGGACAAATTGAATCTGAGTGCCGATCTGGAAACAAAACTGAACTCCCTGCATATAGATGCCAAAGGCATGCCGCTGCCGTTGCAGAATGGTATCATGAGCATGGCCAATGGTATTCCTTTCACCAAGGCCGCTTTGGCCGCTTTTGGGCCTCTTCCCTCTCCGGAAGATCAGAATATCGACAACAACACCATCTTTGACACCCGGATTCGCGTTGACATGAAGGCCCGCCCAGCCGATTCCCTTTCCTTTGTGGGACGGCTTTCCGCAAACAAAGTCTTTGGCGATTCCACCGGGGTCAAGTGGTATAATGGCGGCCCTAACTCCATTGCCATGGATGGCAATGTGCACTCCACAGGCAGTGATTCAGCCATTCGTCTGGAACGCGCCTTTGTTACTTATTTTGACGATATCGGCACAGTCCCCTACCATTTTTCCGTTGGTCGCCGTCCCGCCCTCGGAGGAGGACCTGAAGAATTCAGCACTGCCAGCACCGTCGGCGGCTCCCCCATGGCTCACGGCATCAACTGGCAATTTGACGGAATATCTTTGGGATTCAATCTGGCCGAGACAACTGGTATAGAAGGGTCCGCCTTCAAAATTTGTTGGGGAAATGGATTTGAGTCCGGCGCAGGATCTGGGAATTCCTACTCTTTTTCATCTTCCTCGGACGTCGATGACATGCAGTTTGCCGGCTGGATTGCCAATCTTTACGAAAACGACAAAACAAAAATCATCAACATGTATGCCCATGCCTTTGATGTCACAGACGGCTTTACCGGACTTGTAGTCATGCCCTTTACCATGTCTGGCACGGACATAAATGGAGATGGCCTTTACGACAGTTACAGCATGGCGGCAAACACCGGCGGCTATATCAGTCGGACAGAACCTACATCCAACATTGGTGACCTTGATATCGTTACCCTCCTCGGTCAATCTGAATATAAAGACATAGGTTTCTTCGTCGACATGGCCCTCAGCCATGCACGTCCATCCGGGATATCGATGAGCCCCATGATGCAATTTTTCGGAACAGACGGACTGCTCAATAGCAATGGCGAGCAATTTGACCGGACGGGCTACTCCGTCTGGGCAGGTCTGAAAGCTCCGGTTTCTTGGACTGAAGGCACCATTGGCTTAGAATACAACTGGGGCTCCCAATACTGGTTAGGCTTTACTGGTGGCGAGGACAACATTGCCGGCAGTAAACTGGCCACCCGGGGTAGCGTATATGAGATCTTCTACAACCAGCCCTTTGTTGACAATAAGCTCGTACTCTCAGTGGGTGCCCAGTATTATGATTATGAGTATTCTGGAAGTGGCAGCCCCATGGGTGATCCAGTTAAGATATCCGACCTGACGTCTCTGGACGCCTTTATGCCGGTGGTCGATACCATGTGGAACTATTATGTCAATCTGGCATATCGCTGGTAGCAAAAACGATAGCATCACTTATATAAAAAGTAGTACCAAAGTGAAAGGCCTTTTTACCAAACCGGTAAAAAGGCCTTTCGCTTTCTCCATTGCTATCTCACTACCCACTACCATTTTCTCAAGGGAGCTTAAAAACTCAGGACACCCATTCCAAAAAAAACTAATTTCCGAGCTTCCCTCTATTCACAAGTCTTAGGTTTTGATGCATCCAGTGCGTACTCCAGAACAAACTGATGCAGATGTTGCATCTGATCCATAGTGAACCCATAGGTATCAAATTCAGGCATATCTTTTTTCAACTTTTTGAAATCATTGGCAAAATAACGATCCCAGGCAGCCTTTGTCCGATCCGCAGGACTGATAATCGGCGCATTATTTTTTTTATGGCAGGTCAGGCACCTTCGAAAAATATAGCGACCCTTCCTAGCATCACCTGCGGAAGCGTTAAATTGGCCAGCCCCCTCCATTTTCTCGTCATCTGCCAGCACCTTTTTAGGCTTTGCCCCAATGGTTTTAAGCGTAGTGCTTTGAGCGGGAGCGTTCGCCTCCTCTCTTTTTACTGAATCTTCAACAAGATAACGGTGAATATTTTCCAACTGCCGTTCATTGATCCCAATTGCTGAAAAATTATGGTCCATATCCCGTAATTTCTTATACCGATCAACAAAGAAAGATTCCCACTCCGCAGCACTCTTTTCTTCCGGCGCCAGACTGCTCAAACCTTTTTCTTTATGGCAGGAACGACATGTTTGAATGGCATACTTACCCCAAAGCGCATTCCCTCCTTTTTCATCAAAGGCCTGAGCATGATGAGCGCTTAGCAGGAGCAAGCCAGCCACAATACCAGTAGTTATTCGTCGCATTCTTCATCCCTCTACTCTTTTCGTTATTCCCTTCACCAACTCAATGCTCAACACAACAGACATTGAGAAGACAGCCCTCAACATTTTGTTACTATATCGCTTCATAAAAAGGAATACAATGATCTTTGACCACTCTCGTCACCGAATCATAATATTATCCCGTACTCCTCTTCTCGTTCAGCTCCACAAATCCCCAATAGGGATAATCCAGACGATACCTTGCAACAAGCCCGGGACTGTGTTCACGACTGGCCACCAACCACAACTTATTCTGCCGTTGCTCTTTAACCACTTGCCCCAGTGGATCCCACTCAGGAGCAAGAACCAAGGCATTATCAGCACTGTACTCAATATCTCCGGAACCTTTAAAAACTCCCATATGGGGCATATCCGTATAACCATCACCAGCTCCCCGCGACAATTCCGAGATAATCAGGAAAGATACCTGCAACTCATCCCGGATGGCCTCAAGTTGTCGTAACCAGGCATCAATCCCGGAGCGTTGCTCAGTAAAATCTTTAAAAGGCAACTTATGCAGACTGTCAATCACCACCACCGTATAGTCGCATCGGGTCTCATGGCGAATAAAATCAATATGACGACGCATGATCTCTGAATTGAGTTTTCGATCATTTACCACCCGGAAAGAAGCAAGCATGTCTTGAAATTCTTGACAGGCACGATCAAGATCTTGACCCGCCACACCAGTTGCAACACCAGTCTTGATATCGCCGGTGGACAAACGACTCAAACGACTCAAGGTCCGCTGATAGATTTTCTGCCTGCCATTCTCAAAATCATAATAGAGGACCGGCACCTTTCGCCGTGCCATATCGGTGGCAATCTGAATGGCAAAACAGGATTTTCCGGACTTGGGTGCACCACCGATCACATTAATTCCATGAACGCCATCCAAGGCCTGATCAAATCGAGGAAACCCCGAACTGAGAGCACCATAAGCAGGACCTGACTCCAAGGCCAGTTGTGCTAGAAAACGATCATATTCCCGTCTGGGACTGGCAAACGGCGAGAAGGCGCTGGAGGCCTGAATCATTGACAAGACAACAGCCTTAAAATCTTTTCCCTTGTCACAGGCCAATTGCCAGAGGCTATAATCTCGGGCAAGAGTAGCAGACCACCTGAAGAGACGCGCCTTATAGCCAATTTTGGCAGCAACACTACGCGCCGCAGCCTCTGCCTCAGCGTTATTTTCCATGACAATAAAAACGGTATGCACAAAGGAAAAAAGCTCAGGAGCAAGGGCCTCCAGACTGTGACAGTCAGGAACGGCAACACCCGGGAAGCCAAGCTGCTTCAGGGCAAGAAGATTTTCCTCTCCTTGACAGACAAAAAGCGCGCCATTCTCACACCGCTGAATATCCTGAATATTAAAGATATGGTGCTGATCACCAAAAAAATGTTCATCGCCATGCCAGAAGAAATCTTCCTTCCGCTCTGGAAATACACAACGGGCGGCATAGCAATTGCCATCTTCCTGAAAATAGGGATAGACAAGATAACGGCCATTATAGCCAACCGTTAACTCTGCAAGGACAGCCGAACCAATCCCCGCCTTCTGAAAACGAGCCAGAATTTCTTCAGTGAGCCTGTCCTGATACAACTTGACTTCATTATTGATATTGACTATCGGATAATCTGTTTTTCGTAAAGAAAGTTCCCGATCAGGGTCAAATCCTGGAACATCAACAGGGCTGATTCCCATCAAGTTGGCAAACCAGAGCGGAAACCCTCCAGGCACGCAACGATTCAGACAGCGGAAGTATCCATAAAAGAAACCGACCTTATTGAGATACACCACCAAACGGCCAGTATAGTCTCTACCCTGCTTTTGACAGAAAGGACAATCCGCGCTGAGATGTGTTTTTTCTTCACAGATGTTTTGCAGATATCTGTGATAAAATAAGGATACAGCCTCATCTGGCTCCATACCAAGGCAGCTCCGTGGTGGAATAATAAGAGATAAAATTGACAATAAAGAAAGGGCAGAAAATCAGCGTTTCAACTTCAACCGCCAGAGGCGACTGCTGCCAGATCAGCTTCTTGTATGGGCTGATCAAATTGGATATGGACCGAATAATGCACATAGGCAGCCGACTCTCCGTGGATCGAACCATCTACATATATCGCCACCACAAGGCCTGCCATCCCGGACGTCAACTGATTGCCAGCTGGACCATCCGGCAAACTGACGAATATCTTCCGCCCCAGTAGTAGACGAATGTTTCTTTTTTGAGAGATGCGAACCATGGAAGAAATACCACCGATCGAGACATCACCGTTCTCGCCCTGCAAGACAGTGCCTGTCTTCTTACCCTTATCATCAAGAATGGCCATGGCAAGCCGGCCGGAGAGCTTCAATCGTTCTGTACCTCGACGATCAATGGCCATAACTTTAAGAGCATCGTGTTCAACAAGCTGCTGACAAAAATCTTTCAGCTTCAACTCCAGAGCAGGAAAGCTATTTTGCCATTTGCGGAGTGCCTCGTGAGGCAGGACAAAGACATCAACTGTACCAACACTTGCCGCATTGACAGTCCAGACCGAAGCCTTAAAAAACGAATCTACACCAAAAATTTCCCCTGGCCCTACTGTTTTCAGCAGGATATCATTACCATGGAGATCCCGGGAGAACAGCTTAACCCGTCCCTTATTAATAAAGAAAAGTCGTTGCTGCAAATCGCCTTGAGCCACAATATTCTCATCCGGGTTAAACGTCAGGTGCTCCATGGAAGAATAAAAGGTATTGAACTCTTCTGTGGTCAGGAAGTCATAGAGCCCCACCCAACTCAGACTCTGTCCTTGATCACCACTGGCGGCTCTCTGTTCCTCAACCAGTTCAGTTGCTTGTATAATATCTTCCATGGCCAAGGGATCAATCTCAATCAAACGCTGACAAAGCACTTCTGCCTGTTCAAACTGCCTGAGATAGCTCATGGTGGAGATCAAATCCAAAAGAAGTCCTTTTGCTACCGCCTTTTTGTTTTGATCAAGCAACGTGTAGATTTCCTGCTCCTCGGCCAGATTGGTTACCGGTATATACCCTGCCCCCGACCTCTCCTGCCCGGCACGCGCCGATCTGACAGCGCTCTTCAAGCTCTTCTGAATCTCGGAATGCCTTTCTTTCTGCTGCCTGCGACTCACATCAAGCAAAAGCAATCCCCTCTGAGCTGCCTGCCACACTTCTTTGGCCATCTTTTTAGAAGGGGCATTCTCAGTTCCTAACATGAGCTGTAAGGCCTTTTTCGCCTGAGCAGACCCACTTCGCCCCAGAGTTTCACAGATACTGACTAGAAGTGTTGTTCTGATATCATCCGAAAAATACTTTTCATCCTGCAACAGTTCGACCAAAACCCCGACCACCTCTTCATCTACCACTTCAGCCAAGGCCTGAACTACCTGAAATTTCAATTTCTCACTGATCAGGGGCAACGCCTCAAGAAGATACTGTTTCTTTTTTTGATCACTGAGTTTATAGATACAGGACAGGGCCTCACTCTGAACTCGTAAATCATCATGGGTAAGATATCCCTGCACAGCAACGAGATCTCCCTCATCACCCGTTGCAGCCAGCAACCTGATAAGATTACGTTTTCCATACCAGGGCATGGGCTCCTGCAAGCGTGCAAGAAGGAGAGAGGACAATTCTCCACCCACGCCGGCCAGAATCTTCAACAACCTGATCCTCTCTGGTCTTTTGTTATTCGTTAACAATGCGTCCAGCAAAAACTGGATGCCCAGTGGACCATGCATGACAATCTTCTGACAGCACATCGCCTGAACCGGTTTCACAAAAGACTGATCAAGATACGCCTGAAGAACGCTTCGATCCACAGCCTTATCCTGAATCTGACCTACCAGATTCCTCATTTCTACGGTTTTCCTTAACACCCCAGAGCGAATAGCATAAAAGAGGGGGAGAATCTTATCAACCAAATCCTCATTTTCTATTTTTTGAGCATGGGTAAGAATCTTCTGTAACACCCCAACAATACAAGTACAGACATCATCAACAGCTTCAGCTCTCCTTACCCAGAAAAGGAATATGGAGGTTAGTTTTTCCAGCCATCCCCAATAATCCAGGGCAACCAACCTTTCTCCGATTAAACCAAGACTCTGCCCTGAACGAAAACGCAACTCCTCATCTTCAAGCTTGAGCCCCCCCACAAGGGTCTGGATAATGGCAGCAGCGACATTTTCTCTTTTATTTTTTATCAATCGCTCAAAAGTGACGGGGAGGTGCAGCAATATCTCTTTATTTCTTAATCCCTCCAAATTGCCTCGTGTAAGCGCAATTAATCCAGCCTGCAACCGTTTACTTTGCCGTTGTTTTTCCGTCATGCCCATGATCTCGATGGCATGCAGCTGCCGTCCTTTGACCGTTTCCATCAGGCGCTGACAGCTCTCATTCACCAGCTGGCTGGACTCTGCATCCGCCTGATCCAGAGATCCATCGAGCCTCTCTCCTTCATGTCTCAGGAAATCAATCAGAGAGCGAAAAAGCTCTTTATCAATGACGGCAACAAGAGTTGCAAATAACGATTCACCAAAATGCGTTGCAAAGGTCTGACAGAAGAGCAGCGCCATGGAGACCTTATCAAGATTTAGGGCCAGCTTCGAGGCTGCTCCACCTGCGATCTGTTGGATTTCTTCATCTTTCAACGCAGCACTCATATTCTCCAGCAACTGGTTAAAACCAGGCGAAACTCCATAAGCTCCTGCCCATTGCAAGTCTTGAAGTACAAAACAAACAGCGGCGATAAAGGCATCAACACCCTTATCTGATCCTGTCAACTCCTTGCGTATCTCTTCGCTCTGCGGCCTCTCTTCTCCATGCCGGAGCAAAGAAAGCAGCTGATCCTGTCGAACACCATTCGCCATTATTTGTTGCAGATAATCACTAAAGCTGAGGGTAACAATCTGTTCCTGAGCCACATCATTATCACTATCTTCAAGGAAAACAGCACCCAGACCAGTGTCTTTCACAAACGCAGCAATCCCTCCGGATTTTTGAATTTGCTCATGATGGGTGGTAAAAAAAGACAATACCTGCTTAAATCGTTTGCGATCAAGCCCCTGAGCCAGGGTCATACCCCTAAGTCCCGCCTTATCCAGAAAATCAACCAGGGACAGGTCATCCAACTGTTCCCGACCCTTTCTCTCAAAGATAACGCCATCGAGAGTCGGCACACCTTTGTGCAAACCAAAGTTGAGGGTTCCATACAGACGCAAAAAGGTCTTCAACTCAGAGTAGGCCTTCTCCACTGTATTACTGACCTGTACAGACTGCTCAGGATAAAGGCGGATGTTCGTGATCGCCTTATTGATAAACTTTAAGACCTCTAAAGCATGCTGTTGCCGATCAACACTTGCCATAAAAAGTACCCTGCCTGCCTTTTCTCAACACCCTGATTTCACTCACTGTTTCACAACCCACTGCTCTACAACCTTGTGCCCATGAGCCACCATCCATTTATCAGTCTTACTTCAAAGAGTTTTTTTTATATTATTATTCTTATTGCCCTACCACAAGCAAACCTTAAAAGTCAAGGAATGCAACATGTTATTTCGAATCCGTCTAAAAAAACTCTTTCTGATCAATTCTGCACAAATCATTGTCCTTCAACCCGTGCAAAATCAAATTACTTGATGACGATTGGAACATATCATGGCATCGCTTCACTTGGCAGCCCTTTCAGCCTGTCCCCTTGAACAATTATGCTGCGACAGCAATGATACCATACCCTTCAAGCATGATCAGCAGTTCAGACAACGGTAAGCCCACCACATTTGAATAAGAGCCCATGATCTCTCTAACCAGAAAAGCCCCCTTGCCCTGAATCCCGTACGAGCCAGCCTTATCCATGGGCTCACCGGTTGCAACATACGCCTGCGCCACTTTCTTAGAAAAAGTACTGAAAGTAACACGGGTACTCACCACCTGAACGGCAACAACCTCCTCCTGACGACAGGCAAGACATACCCCTGTCTGCACCCAATGCTCCTTCCCGGAAAGTTGCATCAACATGGACACGGCATCCGCGCAATCTTTCGGTTTTCCCAGAATGGAACCTGCAAGGCTGACCACAGTATCCGCAGCCACAATCCAAGCATCAGGATAAAGGTCCATAACAGGCCTGGCTTTCTCCACAGCCATCCTTCGAACGAAGTCGCGCACCTTTTCTTCCGGGAATGGAGTTTCATCAATATCAACAGCATGAACACGATAGTCCAACCCAAGCTCCAAGAGATATTCTTGCCGGCGAGGTGAAGCTGACGCCAGAATCAAGGATTTACACGTATGATAGATTGACTGTAGCTCCCTTTTGCATAACGAATTGCGCATGACAACTTTTTACTATTCAACCATCATTGTTGACAACTTCCTTGCTCATTACCCCCTGATAGCATAACCACCATCAACAGTGACCACCTGCCCCTGAATCATTGCCGCCAGATGCGAACAGAGGAACAATGCCACATCCGCAACATCATCGGGGGTGGTGAGTCGACCCAGCGGGGTCCGTTGCAAAGCCGTCTCGAGAATCTCATCCCGATTGGGAAATTTCTTCAAGGCATCCGTATCCACTGCACCGGCACTGATGGTATTCACATTAATGCCCTCTGGCCCAAACTCAACAGCCAGATGCCGCACGAGAGATTCAAGGGCGGCCTTTGAGGCGCCCACTGTTGTATAATTTTCAATAGCACGGGTGGCTCCGAGACTGGAGACCGCCAAGACCCGGCTCCCCCGGCTCATCAGCGGAAAGCCCTTCTGCACCAGGGTCAGCAAAGCCCTGGCATTAATATCCATAGCCCAGTCCCAGTGACGCTGAGTAAGTTCCATAACCGGCTTCAGGACCCCAGAGGCCGCATTGGAAACCAGGATATCAACTACACCAAATTCCTTGGCAATAACCCCAAACATTGCCTCGACATCAGCCTCTTCAGCCACATTCGCCTTAACCAGGAGACAACGACCACCTTGTTTTTCTATGACACTTGCCGTCTCTTCAGCATCGCGTTTATGCCGCACGTAATTCACCACCACCTGTACACCATTTTCCGCCAGCCGGATGGCGATTGCCCTTCCGATCCCACGTGATCCACCTGTTACCAAAGCGACTTTTCCCTGTAAATCAAACATGACATATATCCCAGTAAAAATAGATTAAATTAAAGCGTTGTTTTTGTAATTCCCATTATCTGTTATGCCAAATCTTATCCGCACACTTAAAACTATTATTATTCCCGATGCAAGCCAAGAACAACTCTCTTCAAGGAATTAAAAATATATCGCAGGGGCCTGAAACGTACAGGGTTTAAGACTTCCGGGGCCACGAAACCTGAACCGACAAAGTCAGCCGGTGCCAATAAGGGAAACTCTATCCCGGAAAGCTGCGCACCAGGCAGAGCGCGATCTCTGGCAACACGCCACAATGGGCTTCTTCCTGGTTCCAGCTCAAGAAGCGCCAACATAGCTGTATCAAGAGCCACCGGGCTTCTCGAAGCAGCAAGGCACCCCAGAGAAAGTAACTCTCCATGCATAGGCCCATGCCTGTGCATCACCTCAATACCATCGGCAAGGGTAATATTCTCCGGCAATAAATCTTGAAGGTCCAAGATGATCCTGGCAAACTCAAGATGTGAGCCACCGTAACGCATATGAAGCCAGGACTTGCGCGGCCCTTTCACTATACCAAAAATATTTTTCACTGCCATACTTACATACATCTGGTCATGCGCCTTAATCTTGGGAAGATTTACAAGAAGATCACAATCAAGGGCCTCCGCGGCAACACCAACTGAGATTCCGCTGGATAAGCGCCTGTACACAACAGATGCAAACTCGACAACCTGGATATTCATTTCCCGAACTGCCCTGGCCATTCCCTGACGTTCAACGATATTTATGGCACTGCCAAAGGCAGGTGAATCACCAATCACAACTCGACAACCATGATCAAGAAACCATGCGGCTACAGCGACAACAAACCCCGCATGGGTACAGGCAAGAGACGGAGCGCTGGCGCTGATCAGATTGGGTTTCAGCAAAACCCTGGTACCTGGCGACAGGGTTAGTTCACCAAGACAGGGAACGACACGCTCAAGCACAGCCTGCAGGCCCTTACGTTCATACCCCTGGCAACGCTCAAGACAAACAGAGATAGATGCAGCCATAATAAAGATAGAGAAACGGTGATAAACAGGAAACCTGGAAATAGAAAAAGCCAGTCACACTAAAGTGGACCGGCTTTTTCCAGGAGAGAAGAGATACAACCTACAATGCATCTCTTATGCCAGACACAACATGAAAATATTTCAACCATAATACTAGCATGTTATACCAAAAAACCAATCGTACATTTTCATCAACGACCCATGAAAATAAAAAAAATTATACTTTTTCACAACAAAATATCTCAACGCTACCACTTTACTCACAATATCGAACCATTACCGTAACAATTATTTGAACTTTCATCTCGACAAGCACTTCTCACCGCACTTGCCTTGCTAACGCCCCAAAAAATATCCAGCATTTTTTTGTTGTTTCGTCCATCTTCTGCTATGCTTTCTGAGCATTATATTATTTTAGGATAGGACTTTTTTTATTTTACCTTTCACCCATAACTCATATGACACCCATCTCTGCATCTACCAGATCTCTCCACAACGCCCTCCGAGGTCTTTATCAATATGGCTCGCATATCCAACTGGCAGCTCTCGCAGCAGTTTTTACGGAAACAACCATTTTATGGAAAATACTTCCAAAATCTCTTCTTTTTTCCGGAATACTCTGTTACGTCTGCCTTTCTTCCTTTTATATTTCCGTGATTATCTATGCCCGCCGAGGATCAACGTTAAAGATCAGCAAGACCTATCGTCTTCTGTTTCTAATCTCTCTGCTACTGGCCCTCTGTTGGGGAAGCAGCGTTCTGCTTATCACAAACGGCACCCTGCTGCTCTATGCCATACATACCCTATTTCTCTTTTGTGTCTGCGCCCTCTTCAGCAGCTACCTTGCTGCTATTCCAACAATGGCCTATTGTTTTCTCTCCATCGGCCTTACACCCATGCTCTACATCCTCTTTTTCAAGGCACCAGACTACATGGCCCCCTTTGCCCATAGCCTGCTTGCACTCACATGTTTACAGGGAGGCTTCATCTATTTTTATTCAAGGGCACTCCGTGCTGCCACTCTCAGATGTCTCCACAACCTCAGAACAAGGCCCCGGAGTCACTACCCTACGACATCACAAAATCTTTCAGCCCTCAACGTTCTTAACGACTTCAAGGAACAATTACAAAAATTCACTGATCAAAAGACATCGCACAGACTGATCCGCAACGAGGCCATCTGGAATACTATTCTGACCATCACCGACCAATCCCATCTCCAAAACAGCTGGCAAAACTGTTTCAGCGGCAAGCTTTCTACTCTCTGCCAACCTCTGGAAAGTGACCGAATCTACATCGTCGAAGCAGATAAAAACGCCAGACAGGCAGCCAGACATCAAAAAAAATACCAGGCGACCATTGACCATAGCTGGATATTTAACAACCCCGATTGCCTTGCCCTCCTGAAAAACGGCCATGCTATCAACAGCCAATCTCCCCAGGTGTCAGAACAGGAACAAAAGGGACTCAAAGAACTCGGCATCCAAGCCTTTCATGATATTCCGATCTTGTTGAAGAATGAACTTTGGGGAATCATCGGTATGGACAAACTGACAAAAGCAACGCCTTTTACCGAGCAACAGATTCAGGGATTAAAATTCATTGCCAATATCCTGGCCATGACCATCCGCAACCAACAGGATTGTTCAGAAAGGGACCGTTTGGCAACAGTGATCGAACAATCAAGTGACTGCACCCTTATAACCGACCCTGCGGGTCATGTTCTTTATGCCAATCCTGCCTGTGAAACCATTACCGGCTATTCACAAGCAGAAATCACCAACACACACATCAAAGCTCTCTATCCTGAAAACGTCACGGGCAGCAACGCTTGGAAAGAAATCACAACGGCCCTGAAGAATGGAAAAAAATGGCAGGGACAATTTGCCAACTATCGCAAAGATCACACCCTTTACGAAGAAGAGATGCTCCTCTCACCAGCCTTCAATCCAGAGGGAGGTATTACCCACCAAGTGATCGTCAAACGTAACATCACAGAGAAAAAACGATTGGAAGCCATTGTCGAGGCCGCAAACCTCATGGACAATATCGGATTTATTTTTTCCAGCATTCGTCATGAACTGGGCAACCCGATCAACTCGATCAAGGTTTCTCTCTCGGTTCTCGATTCCAACCTCGAGCTCTATGACAAAAGTGACATTAAACGTTTTATCAATCGTGGTCTTTCAGACATTGGTCGCGTTGAATATCTGCTCAAAACACTCAAAAATTTCAGCACATTTGAGCGCCCGATCATCGAGAAGACTGACATGACGGCCCTGATCAACAAATTCCTCACCCTGATCGCAACAGATCTCAAACAAAAAAACATCCAACTAACCACCAATATCCCTAAAGAACCATGCATCGGCATGATCGACCCCCGTGCTTTCCAGCAAGTGCTGCTCAATCTGATCGCCAATGCGGCCGATTCCCTTACCGAAACCTTACAAAAAAATATTTCTCTTACCATGCTCCAGAAAGAAAATGGCCAGATCAATATTATTATTGGCGACAATGGCTGTGGCATAAGCGACCATGAACAGACCAATCTATTCAAACCTTTTTATACCACTAAACCGCAGGGAACCGGCTTGGGCCTGGTAATTGTTAAAAAAATGCTCTCCAAGATGAGTTGCTCCATCGACATCCGCAGCAAAAATAACATAGGGACCAAGGTTCTTATTGTTATTCCCGGCCTTTGACAGCTTTTTCTGGACACAGGCCAACTACGCATGGTAAAAAGGAAGTATTCAGCTACGTTTACATATGGCATCAAATCACATCTCATCAAATTAACTGCGTGAAAGGAAAGAAAAATATCTTCTCCTTTCCACTTGATGAACTGTCACATTTAGCACCCGGCAGAAGCCGGTATGGGAGTTGCGATGAATACCGTTCTTATTGTTGACGATGATGAAAGCTTTTTGCTCAGCCTGATTGATGGATTTAAATCCTACGAAGATCAATTTGGCATTATTACCGCCCATAATGGTGAAGAGGCGGTCGCCATCCTGGACGAACAGGAGATCCATCTGGTCCTCACAGACCTGAAAATGCCCAAGATGGATGGTTTTGCGCTAGTTGCCCACCTCAGCGCCCACCATCCTGAGCTTCCAGTTATTGTCATGACTGCCTTCGGCACACCGGACATTGAAGAGAATCTAAAAGAAATTGGGGCATTTCAATACATAGAAAAGCCTATCGATTTCAATCTGCTGGTCACAAAGATTCTGAAGGGACTTGAAGGCCGCTCCAAAGGATTCATCACTGGAGTTTCTCTGAGTTCATTCCTCCAGTTGCTGGAACTGGATAAAAAAACATGCACCGTCACAGTACGCTCTGGAAAACATCAGGGTAATATGTATTTTAGAGACGGCGATCTCCTGGATGCCAACACAGATAATCTTTCAGGGGAAGAAGCCGCCTTTACAATCATCAGCTGGAAAAATGTTGAGATTGTGTTGGAAAATTCCTGCAAAATAACTGAACCAAAAATCCACGATTCTCTTGGTTTTATTCTGCTGGAAGGGAGCAGGAGGCAAGACGAACAAAATGCATCGCCCACCAGTTCGACTACCCAAGCCGACCCTGCCAACACCTCTCTCGATTCTATAGACCTGTCCGGCATGGACTTGGGACTTGACGATTTCCTCCATGAAGAGGAGGATGTCCTTCCGCCTCCCTCTCTAGCAACTGAGACCCTAACGACATCGTCAATCCACACAGCCAATCCAATTTTGCAGCAATTTATCACCATGTTGGAGGCAATGCCTGAAATCAGCAACTCCATTCTCCTCTCAAAAGATGGTAATCTGGTATATGCTGCCAAGGCAGCTGATGACCAGATCTCGAATTTCATAACCTATATTTCCGTTGTCAGTCAGCAGCTTCAAGAGGCAATGGGAACAGGGGAACAGCAATACACCATGCTCACCTTAAGCAGTGGCAACAATCTTCTTGTTCTCAGCGGGAAAGAGGTTGTGGTCGGCCTGGAGATTAGTAACACCGTCCCTCCCGGTCCAGTCGCAGCCGGTTTACGACCAGTATTAAGCAGGATTAGCATGTAATAATCAGGAGCCGTTATTGCCATAAAAGACAAGGCTCTTGTGTAATTACAGCCTGCAATCCCATACACTTTCTCCAACCAAAGCTGCTCACGAAACAGCTGGAATACAGACTATAAAAGGAAATGCACCATGGATTCACTCCTCAAAGAAATCAATATGCTTCCCGGAGTTTTTGGTTGTTTTGTATATACCGGCAATCAAGAGCTGGCTGCCGCAAAACTTCCACCGATCTTCAAGGAAAACACCATAAGGACCATGGGCAACCTTCTCACTCGTACCATCATGATGGGAACCATGGCCAATCTGGATATGGCAAGCATTGAGTTCAAATTCGATGTGTCACTGCTTATTGTCAAACCCCTGGCAGAGGGAGCAATTCTGGTCATGGTCTGTGAACCTGCCGTTAACAAGTCTCTCATCAACATGACCCTCTCCATGTTGATCAATGATATCCAGAACGCTGTCAACAAAGGCCCGGCAACCATAGCGCAATCCCCTTCCCAACCCGAGGGTGGTATGCAAGCACAGACCGCAACCGCACCACCCTCTCAAGAGCCGGTACAAAAACACCAAGAGGCCGAGATTGACGCCGCACTTGCGCCAATACTGGAACAGATAAAAGACGCTTTAGCCTATGCCATTGGGCCAATTGCCGGACAAGTCATGAAAGATATCATTGAAATCTGGGCACAGAAAGGGCCAACGTCAAAACAGCAACTGCCGGGCCTAGCCACTCTGCTCTGCCAGGAGATCAACGACAAAGAACTGGAAACAGAATTCATGAGTCAGATTCGCCCCTTATTCTGATCGAGAGATCACTATCGAAAGCGGCTGGCTATTCTTCAACTAATAGCTGCAGCTGCTTGTGGACTTTTGAGCTTGTAACGACCACAGTTTTATTCAAACGATACAGGCTTACCTCCCGTTCCGGTAGAAATATGATCACGGCCCGCTCTCCATCCTGGCTAAGCCCAATTTCCCTGAGACACTGCCCAGAAAAACGTAAGCAAAAACCTTTTTTAAAAAACTGATTCCTGCTCCCTTGATCAAAAACACCAGCAAGCTCAGGACCTGCCTGCTGATAGAGTTCATTCCTTACCGCCAGAGGCTGTTCTTCTTCGAGCTCGACCTGCAGATATGAAGGCAAGAAACGATGCCCGCAACGCAACCAGTCATAACACAGGATTTCCAGGAGCAATGGACCATCTTCCCTCCCCTGAATCAACCGACTGAGCAATTGTCCCATAAATTCCTGGGTGGCCGCCAGAGCAAAGAAATTCTCCTCCTGGCAGACCCGTAGCAGTTTCTGGAAAAATGAGGCCACATCCTCTCCTGTCCTCCGCAGATACTCCCAGAGTGAAGGGAAATAACGGTTATTGACAAATTTTTCCACACACTCGCAGAACCAGTAAAGTTCCTGCAATACTGCATGATCCAGCCACTGATTGGCCAGCACCGCATAAGGGGGCTGTTTACAACTCACGTATGAGCAGCTTTCTGCATCTCTACTGATTGCCGTGCCGGGAAGCAGCTTCAACAACCCCATCTGCAGATAATGTGCACCGGTGGCAAAAAGCTCTGTAAATGAGCGATAAAAATTCTCCTTGGTCTCATAAGGAAGACCAAGAATCAGATCCACATGGAGATGGATGGAGCCAAGGAGCACAAGTCTTTTGATATTCTGTAAGGCGCTTGCCAGATCGACCATGCGACCAACGGCCTGCAGGGTATGATGGTGGGTGGACTGAACCCCGATCTCAAACTGAAAACGTCCCACCGGCACACTCTGGAGAAAAACATACATCTCTTCAGTAAAACGATCAGGAGTTATCTCAAAATGAAACAAGGTTTCGCTTTCTATCCCCATAAGAAACTTCCAGATGGCCAGTGCACGCTCCGGCCTGTCATTAAATGTTCTATCCACAAAACGCAGCGTCGCCGGCCTATGACGCAATATCTGGGCGAGCTCCTGCTGAACCTGACCAAGTTCCTTGTGATATACTCCTTTTTCCGCCGAAGAAAGGCAGTAGCTGCAAGAAAATGGACAGCCTCTGGAACTCTCATAATAGATATTTCTGTTTCTCAGGTGTAAGCTGAAGTCGTCTTCACGATACGGCGACAAGAGGACACGATCCTGCATCTGAAGAAAGGAGCCTCCATACAAAGGTTGCAGAGTTCTTGTTTCCAGATCCCGATAAAAGGTCTTACACACGGCCTCCATATCACCACTGACCACTGTACATAACGCTGGAGAAAGATTGCGGCCAATGACCACGGCCTGGGGGCCGCCTACCACCACTCCACAATCAGGAAGACACCCTTTCAGATCGTGAATCAACTGTTCCACCCGATCAGAATTCCAGACAGCCGCTGAAAAAAAGATGTAATCCGGCCCCCCTTTGCTTAGACGCAGCAGCGTTTCATAATAGGAGTCATTGATGGTTAGCTGACACAACTCTGTCTCCATCCCAGGACAGTTCTTCTCCAACTCATTACGAACATGGAACAAGGCGAGACAGGAATGGGTAAAACGGGCATTGAGAGCCACAATTTTGATCTGCATTAGACTCTTTCTTAATGGTTGAAGGTTGTTTCTCTACTATGATAGTATGCATAATATAAGTGATCATTTTTAACAGGAAACAATACCATAAGAAACACTCAGGAGAAAGCCTTGTCCTCGTCATTTACCACTTCACCTCCTTCTCTTTCTCTTTTTCTACTCACGTCCCTGCCACTTTTCCTCCTGCTCCTGGCAGCTCCCGCCGCCGCCAGCGTCCCCTCCTACAAACTTGCCATTTCCTTTCAACCAGAAAAGCAGACGATGAGCGGCACCGCCCATATCTCGGTGCCGGCCGGTCAGGAGCTCTCCCTGGCACTTGAGGGAATATCAGCTTCCGCTATCATGATCAACACGATGGGGCAGGAGACAATCCCCCTGCCCATCCCGAATGATGGTCATCTCCATTTCCCTGCTACAAATAACCCACTGGAAGTTTTCATCTCTTATAGCAAACAGATCCCCGATAACGACTTTGACAACATGATCAGTGATCAGAGCATCATTCTCTCCAGCATGTGGCACCCCATCCCCGATAGAAACATGCGGTTCAGCCTTACGGCTATGGTGCCCAAAGGATTTAAGGCCATAGCAGAATCAGATGACCTTGGCTATACGGCCAGGGACAAAGAACATTCTTTTTCATTTTCACAACCGGTACAATCCATTCATTTTGCTGCTGGTCCCTACAGCATAAAAACGCTCAAGATACGGAAGGATCTCCTGGTCTCCACCTGGTTCTTCAAAGAGGACGCATCCTTAAGCCACGAATATCTGGAAGCGGCCGCTAAATATATCAGGCGCTACGAACAGGAGATAGGTACCTTTCCCTACCATCACTATGCCATTATTGCCAACCGCCTGCCAAGCGGTTTTGGAATGCCCACCTTTACTCTCCTGGGCCAACAGGTACTCCGCCTGCCATTTATCAAAGATACCTCACTGGGGCACGAGATCCTGCACTCCTGGTTTGGCAATAGCATTGAGGTTCGTCCGGACTCAGGCAACTGGTGTGAGGGGTTAACCAGCTATCTTGCCGACTACGCCTATGATGAAGACAAAGGCCAGGGTACGACCCACCGGAAAGAAGCCCTTATCAATTATCAGAGCCATGTCTCTCCGCAAACAGCAATCCCCTTGGGCGATTTCAGATCCGCAAGCCACAATCAGGCCATGGCCCAGACGATCCGTGCTGTTGGCTACAACAGAGGGGCAATGTTTTTTCACGAGTTGAAAAGGTTACTGGGCTCGGAACTCTTTTCGGAGGGGTTACGTCAATTTTACCAAAGCCACCGCGGCCAGGCTGTTTCGTGGAACGAGATCAGGAAAAGTTTTGAACAGACTGCAAAACAGGATTTGCATAAATTCTTCAAGGAGAGACTTGAATCTCCCGATATTCCCGATCTTGCCGTTTCCAATATCAAGATAAACAACCGCAAGCCTCAGACCTTGCTCACTTTTACTGTGCAACAACAGAGTAAGAAACCATTCACCCTGGCCTTGCCCATACTGGTCAAAACTCTGCAGGGTGAGCAGCGGTTTTCACGTACACTCTCACAAGTACAAACAACCATTGAACTGCCGGTGGATGGACCTCCTATAGAATTGATCATCGATCCCGATTACGATCTGCTGAGAGTCTTAACCCCGAAGGAGTTCCCCCCTGTCTGGTCCCGTTTTCTCGGAGCCCCTGAGAAGAGAGTCGTATTGGAATCTGACGCTGCGGCCAAAGTCTTTGCGCCACTACTGCAAGGCCTTGCTGAACCTTCCTGGAAGATCATGACCGCAGAGCAAGTACGCAACCAGGATCTGAGCAAAGGGACGTTCCTCTTTCTTGGAATCAACAGCCCAGCCAGCCGCTCACTTTTTTCCATACCTGATCATCCACAACAAGGGTTTAGTGTGGATATCCGTCCCAACCCCCTGAACCAAAGTCAGGTAGCCGTCCTCATGAGTAGCAGCAGTGCTGCCGAAACGACAGCCGCTCTACCAAAGCTCTCCCACTACGGAAAATATTCCTGGCTCTATTTTCAAGAAGGACGGATTCAAGAAAAAAAAATCCGGGAAAGTAAATCCGGCATCCATTTCATCCTGGAAAGCTTACCTTCAGGTGGATCGGTCCCCCTAATGAACTCTTTTAGTGAAATCATCGACCAATTGAACCAACGCCGAGTTATCTACGTGGGAGAAAGCCATACCTCAATGGCTGACCATCGGCTCCAGTTCAGGATCATCCAGGCCCTGCACCAGAAAAATCCAGATCTAGCTATTGGCATGGAGATGTTTCCCCGAAGCAGTCAAGCTGCCCTTGACGCCTATATCAATGACGACACCATAAGCGAAGAGGACTTTCTCCGATCTTCGCACTATTTTAAGGTATGGAGCTATGACTGGCGCTATTTTCGTGACATCTTCAATTATGCCCGCAGACACAAGATCCCGGTGATCGGCCTCAACCTGGAAAGAGAGATTGTCAGCAAGATCTTTAAAGACGGCCACACTGATTCCTTGAACGCGGAACAAAAAAAGAGTCTAGCCGGGAACCGGAACCTGGACCTCCCCGGATACACAGAACGATTGAGTGAAGTGCATGGATTTCATGCCAGCAACCAGCAAGCAGAAAAAGGGATGCTGACCGGTTTTATCCAGGCCCAGGTCATATGGGACGAAACCATGGCCGAGACAGCAGCCACATTTTTAACTGATCACCCCGCCACCCGGATGGTGATCCTGGCAGGGACCCAGCACACCCGCAAAGATTCGGGGATTCCACCACGGGTGGCGAGTAGAATGGAGGTAACACAAGCATCGATCGTCAATCTCAACGCCGAAGATAGAGGGGGAGACCTTCATCAGACCACGGATTTCTTCTTTCTGGCAGACCCTGTTGACCTTGAGCCAGTGGGCAAGATGGGTCTAGTGCTGACGGAGATGCAAGAAGGTGAGAAGACAGGGCTGAAGATCAATGATATCAGCCCGCTGGGCAAGGCTGGTCAGTCTGGAGTGCAAAAAGATGATATCCTGATTGCCATAAACAACGCTACCATCAGCTCAATGGAGGATGTACGCATTACTCTCATGGATAAGCAGGCAGGAGACCATGTCAGATTACGCATCCAGCACCAGAACGAACGCCAACAAACCGAAGAAAAAGAGGTGGAAGTAGAACTTTCCAACCTGGATATGCCAAAGACACACCCTTGATCTCTGAATGGTTGTCCTATTTCTGACAATCACCCCACCAGCAGCATCCAGTCTGGGGACAGGCATTAACTCCACTTTGGAAGCAGGGTGTATTGCCTTCTTTAACCTGAATAGCCCGGATCAAATCCATCTTTAACATCTTGGCACCATTAATCCCCATTTCCTTTGCAATCTTTCTGATTTCTTTAACAATCATTCTGACCTCCGTCGCTGAAATGTTTTATTCTTTTTTATTGCACAATTGCCAATAGCCACATTGTTCTTAATTAAGCATTCAACAGACAATTGCAAAAGTCAAGCAACTAACCACAAACATTTTTTTATGTTCGTTTTCATTGCTGTCATAACTCTCCATAATTCATTTCTTCTTAATACCTGGACACTCTTTAAAAAGCTGTTCTTCATGGATTTTAAAATGATCCCAGAAAGGATAAGAGCGACATCCAGAGGGTCGCACCGCATAAATGGAACATTTTTTTTCAGCCCCCTGAAAAAAAACACATGCCATGCCATGCTCAGAGACACGTTCCTTGCAGGAGAACCTGTTCCCTACACGCTGGAGAAATTTTTCCATAAGATCAATGGAGTGGATCTGCAAAAAAATGCAGATCCTGGCGAT
This sequence comes from Pseudomonadota bacterium, assembly GCA_018821985.1. Lineage (GTDB taxonomy): Bacteria > Desulfobacterota > Desulfobulbia > Desulfobulbales > Desulfocapsaceae > UBA2270. Next base: position 23,116 of record JAHJKP010000021.1, on the reverse strand, counting down.
CTCCTGTTGATTCACCCAGACATTACCGGATTCTCCACAGCAACAATAGCCAGGACATGCCTCACAGGCACTGGGATCAAAAACAAAATCAAAACCCTCCATCTGCATAACAGTCATTCTTCTCATGTCTTTTATTGAATTATTCGCTTAGGACCCCAGCTTGACCAGCATGAAAAGCACATGCACAATTTACCAGAGTAAGGTATATTTATTTATTTTTATATGAAGCCTTGTGCATTCCCACTGTTATATATTCCACTTTATATTTCATATCCCCATAGTGAGGAGACAGCAGACAAATGTTAACCATCCAGAAGGAAAGGCCCTCAACCACTCTCCCAGGATTATCCAGTTTCCTCTATTTTATTGTTTTTCTCCTGGCCTTTCTGGCCTCAGCACCAACAGCAATTGCTGAGACCTACTCTGTCTCCAACGATTCAGAGGTACCTGTCAGGAGTGGCCAGGGAACTGAATACAAAATCGTGTCCCTGCTGCAGAATGGAGAACCAGTAGATTCCCTTGAGGAAAATGGCTACTGGATCAAGATTCGCACCTCAACGGGCCGTGAAGGCTGGATGTTGAAACGATACCTGGCCAGCTCCCCTTCCGTTGACGACGCCTTCTCCTTACCAGTCAACAGCAATCGGCCAGAGACACAAACTAAGAAGAATAACTCTACAGCCGAACATCAGCCTATCCCTCCCCAACCTGAAACAAATTTTCTCCCAGACGATATCCAGTTGCCCCAAGCTGACACTTCAATCGCCCCCCAAATCGGACAGCAGCAGAAAGAGCGAGAAAATGAAATTAAAGAACTTAGAGACAAGTTGGCAGAAGTAACAATGGAAAACCAGGCACTGCGGAAAGATGAGCGGATTCAATGGTTCCTGGCAGGAGGTGGGGTACTGGTTATAGGCTGGTTAATCGGGCTCATCACTTGCAGGTCACGGAGACGTAAGCCATCACTGCTGTAACGTCCTCCCAGACAAGGCACGAGACACAGAGGAAAGACTGAACGTCCTTCTTACACCGCCTCAATCGCCTCAGCTATCTGGATTGCCTGCCGACTGGAGGAGACATCATGAACCCGGACAATGGAAACCCCCTTCGTCACCGCCAGGGCTGAAACAACTGCGGTTGCTAGGTCACGCTCTTCCACCTGTCTGTCGGTGATCTCACCCAGGAATCGCTTACGAGAATGTCCGAGCAGGATAGGTTGCCCCAGCGTGGAGAAGACAGACAGATTTTTGAGTATCAGCAGATTATGAACAAGGGTCTTACCAAAACCGATCCCGGGATCAAGGACAATACGACGGTGATCAATTCCCTGGCCTTGCAACCAGTCAAGCCGTTCCTTAAAAAAATCAAGTATCTCACCCACCACATCCTGGTACACAGGTTCAACCTGCATATCACCGGGCGTCCCTTGCATATGCATGATGACAACAGGAACCTCTGTGGTACGCACTAAATCGATCATGGCCGGATCATGACGCAAAGCCGAAACATCATTGATCATATCGGCCCCGGCCACAAGGGCCTGACGAGCTACCTCGGCCTTGCTTGTATCAATGGAGATGGGCAGGGAATATTTTCTGCGTATAGCCTGAATGACAGGGATAACCCGGCGAAGCTCTTCTGCCTCTGAAACGGGCTGTGCAAAAGGGCGGGTAGACTCTCCCCCGACATCGAGAAGATCAGCACCTGCCGCAACCAGGGCATCAGCCTGGGCCACAGCCCTATCCTCACTTTGATAACGACCACCATCAGAGAAAGAATCAGGGGTTACATTGATAATCCCCATAATCCGCAGTACAGTCAACAGAATTACTCCTTGCCTGCAACCATTCCAGGAGAGTCCACGCCGTCTGCTTCTTCCTTAGCTAGTTCATCTCCGGTTTTCACTCCCGCCACTTCCGTGGACTTTTTCCCCTTTTTCACCGCCGGTTCAGCCACCACTTCATATTGTCCCGGACGCAGTTCAGCCAGAATCCGCTCAATATCATCGAGGACAATAGTCTCTTTCTCCAGCAACTCTTCTGCCATCCGCGTAAGAACATCACGATGCTCAGTGAGCAGCGACACCGTCTGGGCCGTGGCCTCGTCGATAATATTCTTGACCGCCGCATCAATCTTACGGGCAGTATCCTCACTGAAATCACGATGTTGGGCAATCTCCCGGCCGAGGAATATCTGTTCTTCCTTCTTGCCATAGGTAAGTGGCCCCAGCTCATCGCTCATTCCCCACTCACAGACCATCCTTCTGGCCATATCCGTGGCCCGCTGCAGGTCGTTACCGGCACCGGTGGTAATCTCATCAAAGATGAGTTTTTCAGCAATCCGTCCGCCAAAGAGAATGCAGAGGGTATGTTCAAGAAAACTCTTGGAATGAGTATATCTTTCTTCAGTGGGCAACTGCATGGTCAGCCCAAGGGCCCGGCCCCGGGGAATGATCGTGACCTTGTGAATCGGATCAGTATCAGGGAGCAATCTGGCAACCAGGGCATGTCCGGCCTCATGGTAGGCCGTAACCTCTTTTTCCTTATCGGTAATGACCATGGAACGCCGTTCCGCACCCATCATAATCTTATCTTTGGCGCGATCCAGCATATCCTTGTCGATCTTGTTGGCGCTTTCCCGGGCTGCCATAAGGGCAGCCTCATTGATAAGATTTTCCAGGTCAGCTCCAGAAAAACCGGGGGTTCCCCGGGCAATGACAGCCATATCGACATTTTCATCCATGCTCTTTGTCTTGTTTCCGTAAATCTCAAGGATCTTCTGCCTGCCCTTCACATCTGGAAGTGGCACCACCACCTGGCGGTCAAAACGGCCGGGGCGGAGCAGGGCAGGATCAAGGACATCAGGTCTGTTCGTTGCGGCAACAATGATCACGCCCTCATTTTTTTCAAAGCCGTCCATCTCCACGAGCAACTGATTCAAAGTCTGTTCACGTTCATCATGGCCGCCACCAAGGCCCGCGCCACGATGCCTTCCCACTGCATCGATTTCATCGATAAAGATAATACAGGGGGCGTTCTTCTTCCCCTGCTCGAACAGATCCCGCACCCGTGAAGCGCCGACTCCGACAAACATCTCCACAAAATCAGAGCCGGAAATGGTGAAGAATGGGACATCCGCCTCACCGGCGATGGCCTTGGCCAGCAACGTCTTTCCGGTACCTGGTGCACCAGCGAGCAACACCCCTTTCGGTATGCGACCACCAAGTTTGGTAAATTTCTGTGGATCCCGCAAAAAATCGATAATCTCTTCCAGCTCTTCTTTGGCCTCATCAATACCGGCGACATCGGCAAAGGTAACCTTGTTATCCCCTTTTTCCTTCAGCTTGGCCTTGTTCTTTCCAAAGGACATGGCTCCCCCTTTGCCGCCCATCTGCATCTGACGCATAAAGAAGACCCAGACACCAATGAGAAGGAGCATAGGAAACCAGGAGACAAAAATTGTCATCAGCCAGGAATCTTTCTGCACTTCCTTAACCGTTATATCAACACCACTGTTTCGCAAAATAGAAATCAGCTCATTATCATTGGCCGGGTAGATGACTTTGAAGGGTTTTCCATCCTGAAGAACTCCTGAGATGGTATCCCCATCAATGCCGACCCTGGTAATGGCCTTGTTCTGCACCTGAGACATGAACTCACTGTAGGTCAGTGTGTTCATACCGCTCTGAGGTTTATTGAAAAGATTAAAGAGCAGGATCATAGTCAGACCAATCACCAGCCACATGGATAAATTTTTATAAAAAGTATTCAACGAAACCTCCAGTGGCTCCTGATATTTTTCTAATTGACATCTCTATCGTGGATACGATAAAAAATCATACCTGTTTTCTGTTGTGCCATATCACAGTAAGGCCGAACAGGACATTGTCGAGAGATGATTGATCTTTTTCGACAAACAGATCTTTTTCACTTTTTTCTCATATGAAATACTGAATGGGCTGAACTCCTAGGGCACTTATACGTAAAGCCTGCATCGCCAAGACCACTGACATAGCCCCGCTGCTCGTTGTCGTATAAGGGATACGCAGCTCGAGTGCTGCTCGACGAATCAGATAGGAATCCTCGGTAGTCCGTCTCCCCAAAGAAGTATTCACCACCCAGGCCACCTGTCTATCCTGTAATTTATCAAGGATATGGGGCCGTCCTTCAGAAATTTTATTGACCTGATCGCAGGCAACACCATGCTGCGCAAGATAGTTTGCCGTTCCCTTGGTGGCAAGAAGTGTAAATTTCATCTCCACCAGTTGTCTTGCCGCTTCGAGAATTCCTTCCTTGTCTCCATCACGCACACTGAGAAATACCGTACCCGAGACAGGTAAAGTTACTCCGGCAGCTAGTTGCGCCTTGGCAAGAGCCAGCCCCAGATTATCATCAATCCCCATCACCTCTCCGGTGGATTTCATCTCAGGCCCAAGCAGGGTGTCCACGTTCTTGAATCGGTCAAAAGGAAAGACCGCCTCTTTGACCGCCCAATGTTTTATCGTCACCTCGGTGTTCAATCCCTGCTGTTCAAGGGTCATACCCATCATCACTTTAGTGGCCATTTTAGCCAGAGGTACTCCGGTAGCCTTGCTGACAAAGGGAACCGTTCGGGAGGCACGGGGATTAACCTCAAGGATATAGAGGTCCTCATCTTTGACCGCGTATTGAACATTCATCAGACCAATCACACCAAGCTCTTCAGCCATGGCCCGAGTAGCCTGCTTAATCTCTTCAATAAGCTGCGGAGACAGGGTATGCGGCGGCAGAACACAGGAAGAGTCGCCGGAATGAATGCCGGCCTCCTCAATATGCTCCATAATCCCACCGATAATGGTTTTTTTCCCATCACAGATGGCATCAACATCCACCTCGATGGCATCCTCCAGAAACTTATCGATCAAGACAGGATGCTTATTGTCTGCCATGCCCGGTTTAGCCATGAATTCACGAATGCCCTGTTCACTGTAAACAATCCGCATATCCCGGCCTCCCAAAACATACGAGGGCCGGACCACCACGGGATAGCCAATCTGCGCGGCGACACTGAGGGCTTCCTCCAAGGTATAAACCGTATCATTATTGGGCTGACGCAGATTCAGCTTCTGCAGAAACTGCTGAAAACGCTTGCGGTCCTCCGCCCGATCAATGGAATCCGGCGGAGTTCCAATAATGGGCACACCTGCCTCTGCCAGGGCCACGGCCAGATTCAACGGGGTCTGACCGCCGAACTGGACGATAACCCCATCCGGCCTTTCCAGATCAATAATGTTCATCACATCTTCCAGGGTCAGTGGCTCGAAATAGAGCTTGTCCGAGGTGTCATAGTCGGTGGAGACGGTCTCGGGATTGGAATTGACCATGATCGACTCAACACCGATCTCAGCCAGGGCAAAGGCCGCATGGACGCAACAATAATCAAATTCTATCCCCTGACCGATCCTGTTAGGCCCGCCGCCAAGGATCATGACCTTTTTCCGGTCCGACCTGCTGGCCTCATTCTCCTGCTCATAGGTGGAATAATAATAGGGGGTATAGGATTCAAACTCTGCGGCACAGGTATCAACCAGTTTATAGACCGGTACGACCCCCAGTTGCTTCCGGAGCGTACGTACCTCATTGCCGGAGCTACCGGTGAGAAAGGCAAGCTGAGTATCCGAGAATCCGTATTGTTTACATTTTTTCAAGAATTCACGATTCATCCCCGGCAGATTCTGCTGCCGGATCTCATGCTCCAGGGCCACGATCTGTTCAAGGTTTCGCAGGAACCAGGGGTCGATCTGAGTCAGGTTATAGATATGATCAACGGTCATTCCCCGCATGAGCGCCTCATGGAGATAGGATACCCGCTTGGAGCTTGGTATCCGCAGGCCCGATTCCAGTTCAAAGAGTTCGAGATGATCAAGTCTCTCCTTGCCGTCAGCCCCAAAGCCAGCCCGACCGGTCTCCAGCGAGCGCATGGCCTTCTGAAAGGCCTCCTTGAAGGTCCGGCCAATGGCCATGGTCTCACCTACGGATTTCATGGCGGTGCTCAGTATATCCTCGGCCTCCGGAAATTTCTCAAAGGTAAAACGGGGAATCTTGACCACACAATAATCTATGGTCGGCTCAAAAGAGGCATAAGTCTCCCGGGTAATATCATTTTTGATCTCATCTAGGGTAAAACCGACGGCCAGCTTGGCAGCAATCTTGGCAATGGGAAAACCGGTGGCCTTGGAGGCCAGGGCCGAACTCCTGGAAACTCTGGGGTTCATCTCAATGATCATCAACTCGCCGTCTTGTGGATTGACAGCAAACTGTACATTGGACCCACCGGTCTCAACGCCGATCTCTCTGATAATGGCAATGGCCGCATCTCGCATCTCCTGATATTCGCGATCGGTCAAGGTCTGGGCTGGTGCCACGGTAATAGAGTCACCGGTATGCACCCCCATAGCGTCCATATTTTCAATGGAGCAGATGATAACCACATTGTCCTTGCAGTCGCGCATCACCTCAAGTTCAAACTCTTTCCAACCAAGAAGACTGCGTTCGACCATGATCTCGGTGGTCATCGACAAATCCAGTCCGGACGAAGACAGAGCTTCCAATTCCTGACGGTTATAAGCCACACCGCCGCCGGTTCCGCCAAGAGTGAAACTGGGACGGACAATAACCGGGAAGCCAATGGCATCACCGGCAGCCATGGCATCTTCCAGAGTATGAACAATGGCTGATTCAGGCACCTTGAGCCCAATGGCCTGCATGGCCGCCCGGAACTCTTCACGTCCCTCCGCCTTTCTGATAACATCAACCTTAGCAGCCAGCATTTCCACATTGTACTTGTCAAGGACACCAGATTCGGCCAGCTTAATGGCAGTATTCAGTGCAGTCTGTCCGCCAAGGGTGGGCAGCAGGGCGTCAGGCCGTTCCTTTTCAATAACCTTGGTCACCATCTCCGGGGTAATGGGCTCGATATAGGTACGATCGGCAAGTTCCGGATCGGTCATGATGGTAGCAGGATTGGAGTTGATCAGAACGACCTCGTACCCCTCTTCCTTCAGTGCCTTGACCGCCTGGGCACCCGAATAATCAAATTCACAGGCTTGACTGATAATAATGGGACCAGAGCCAATGATGAGGATCTTGTGGATATCTGTTCGTTTTGGCATGGGATCATCAAAAAATATTAGGTTTTATGGATTGAGGCCTTAAAATATTATAGATATAAAAACGTTATACTAAACAATCACTACAACTTAAGCTTTTTCACTTCGCATCATCTCGACAAATCGGTCAAAAAGATACAATGAATCGTGAGGTCCGGGGGCATGTTCGGGATGATACTGAACGGAAAATGCAGGATACAGCCGATGCCGCATCCCTTCGAGGCTGCCGTCGTTCAGGTTGATATGGGTCAACTCAATGACCTCTTTATCCAAACTGTCCAGATCCACAGTAAAGCCATGGTTCTGCGAGGTGATCTCCACATGCCCTGTGGTCAGATCCTTGACCGGTTGATTTCCGCCGCGATGGCCGAATTTCAATTTATAGGTGGAAGCGCCATAGGCAAGTCCCAGGATCTGATGACCAAGGCATATTCCGAAGATAGGTGTTTTCCCAAGAAGTGCTTGCACCGTCTCCACCACGCCCTGCACTCCGGCAGGATCCCCTGGCCCGTTTGACAGGAAGACGCCATCCGGCTCCATGGCCAAAATGGTCTGAGCATCGGTTGTGGCCGGAACCACCTGAACCTGGCACCCCTTCTCAGTCATGATGCGGAGCTGATTAAATTTGATTCCGCAATCAAGGGCAACGACCTTGAGAGGATTATTCATTCCTGTCTGGACGGTGGAGAAACTGGTGCCGGGCACCGGCCTGTTGTCCGCCCAACCATAGGGCTGATCACAGGTCACCTTCTGGACCATATCCTGACCAAGCAGGCCGCCCCACTCCTTTGCCCGTTTAACCAGAGAACCCTTATCCAGATCCTCAGTGGAGACAATGGCCTTTAGTGCTCCCACCGTGCGGATATGCCGCACCAGCGCTCTGGTGTCAAACCCCTCCACCCCAAGAACACCATAACTCTCAAGAAACTGGGCAAGGGTCTGCTCAGAGCGAAAATTAGATGGCGTCACATTATACTCCCGCACCAGAAAGGCCTTGGGATGTACAGCAGCCGACTCCATATCCTCGCTGTTCACTCCATAATTTCCAATGAGAGGATAGGTCATGGTCACAATCTGACCAGTATAGGAGGGATCCGTAAGGATCTCCTGATATCCGCTCATGGAGGTGTTGAAGACCATCTCGCCGATGGCCTCACCTCTTCCAGTAAAGGACTCACCTTCAAAAATGGTCCCATCTTCCAGGGCTATCAATGCTTTCATATGTTTCCCTATCTTTCTCTAATAAGAGAGAATTATATTATCCTTGCAGGCTCGTGACTCTATAAAAACTCGCGGGAATCTCATCTCTTTCAAAAAATGCAAATCAAAACGACAAAACCATAACATTTAACCCGGAATAGCACCTCAAGTCAATCAGAATCGGGAAGCAGAAACGTGAAACCAACACTGTACACCACTGCAATCCTGATTTATGATTGACAAGTTGCAACTGCCTGATTATTCATCTTCAACTCTCATACGTAGCGATTTCCACTAGACAATCAACATATTTCCGGTTACCCCACAACTCCCGTATGCTGGTCACAACAACAGGATATTTCGCTTTTTTTGGAACGACGGCTTACCCTTACACACAGGAGAAACCATGTACAAAATCAAATTTTTATTATTTTACACCTTTACTCTTTTATTCATTCTATCGGGAGGAACACTCATGGCTGAGACGCAACTAAAAGATGGCCTGTACGCCAAATTTATCACCGGGAAAGGCGACATCATCTGCACCTTGGAATTTGAAAAAACCCCACTCACTGTAGCCAATTTTGTAGGCTTGGCCGAGGGTACTAAAGAACTCGGTGGTGGTGCCGGCAAAGGAGGAGCCAGATTCTATGACAATCTGACCTTCCACAGGGTTATTCCTGACTTCATGATTCAAGGCGGCTGCCCTTTGGGTACTGGCACCGGCGGCCCCGGCTATACCTTCCCCGACGAGTTTGACCCCACCCTGACACACAGTGGCCCGGGAATCCTCTCCATGGCCAATGCCGGACCCGGAACCAATGGCAGCCAATTTTTCATCACCCATATTGCCACTCCATGGCTGGACGGCAAACACACGGTTTTTGGCCATGTGGTTGAAGGTCAGGACGTTGTCAATAAAATCCAGGGCAATGACAAACTGAAATCGGTGGAGATTATTCGAGTAGGTGCAAAGGCCGAGGCCTTCAAGAGTGACCAGGCAGCCTTTGACACCCTGCTTGGCAGCATGGATAAACGAGCCAGAGAAAAAGAGCTGGCAGCCATGGAATCCAGTGTCAAACAGATCAAGCAACAGTGGCCCGATGCCATTACCACTCCCTCCGGCCTCCAATATGTAGTCACCCAGAAAGGTGTTGGTACCGACACCCCTGCCTCTGGTGCCATGGTCAAGGCCCACTATACCGGTAAGCTTCTGGATGGTACCAAATTTGACAGTTCCTATGACCGCGGCGAACCAATCAGCTTTCCCGTTGGCCAGGGCCGGGTGATCAAAGGATGGGATGAGGCTTTCTTGGCCATGACTAAAGGCGAAAAGCGGGTCCTCATCATCCCGGCAGATCTTGGCTATGGTCCATCAGGACGTGGCCCGATTCCTCCCAACGCCACCATGGTCTTTGACGTAGAACTGGTTGATTTTTAGGCACGTGTAGTAGTCGGGCTGAAACGACCTACAGACTTTCATAAAAAACAAAGCAAAAAGGCTTTATCCGTTTTCGGATAAAGCCTTTTTGCTTTGTTTAGCCCAGGGTTTTTCCTGACCTTTTCTACCTGTTTTTTCAGTATTTAAATCCTACCCGATCGCGCACCAGGTCGAGGGTCACCATGGCCTTAGCGCGCGCCTTATCAGCCCCCTTTTTCAGGATCTCCCGCAACATGGCAGGATCAGCAAGATATTCAGCCCTTTTTCTCCTGGCTTCTGCAAAACAATCACTGATAAGATCCAGCAACTCCAATTTGATATAGCCATAGGCAGCTCCCCCACCCACATAGAGTTCATGCACCTCCTGCAATCGTTCAGGAGTGGCGAAGAGTTTCAACATGGCAAAGAGGTTACACTTATCGGGATCCTTCGGATCTTCCACCGGCGTGGCATCGGTCTCAATGGCCATGACCCTTTTCTTCAGGGCCTTTCCCTCCAGAAAGATCGGAATGGTATTGCCATAGGATTTGGACATCTTGCGGCCATCGAGACCGGGAACGATAGCCGTTTCCTTACTGATGGCAGGTTCAGGTACAACAAAGGTCTCACCAAATGTATTGTTAAACTTCTGGGCCAGATCACGGGCAACCTCCAGGTGCTGTTTCTGATCCTGCCCAACAGGAACCTGGTCTGCCTGATAGAGCAGGATGTCAGCGGCCATAAGCACCGGATAAGAAAAAAGTCCATGACTGGCCTCAATACCATTGGCTACCTTGTCTTTATAGGAATGACAGCGTTCAATAAGACCCATGGGAGCGATGGTGGAGAGAACCCAGGAGAGTTCACACACCTCCGGCACATCCGACTGCACCCAGAAGATACATCTCTCTGGATCAAGTCCCAGGGCCAGAAAATCGGCGGCGGCCTCAAGGGTACCGGTGGTAAGACGATCACGGTCATGGACAGAGGTCATGGCATGCAGATCAACGATGAAGACATAGAGCTCAGAACTCTCCATCTGAGCAATCATGGACTTCATCATACCAAAGTAATTTCCGATATGGAGCTGACCGGAGGGTTGGATTCCAGATAAAATTTTCATGACAATAACGAAGGGGAAAAAGGATTAATACAACAACTACAAGGACATTGAAACAAAGTACAATACAGTAAAAACAAAAAAAAAGGGAGTGAGAAAATCCTCTTTCCTCACCCCCCCTTTTTTTTTTCAGACTTTGCGACAAAGTCGATCTGGCTGGCAAGCAGCCATCTTACTTCTTATCGTCTTTGACCTCTTCAAAATCGGCATCAACGACATCGTCATCCTTGGGAGCATCACCAGGGGCACCACCAGCTGCATCGGCCCCATGCTGCGAGGCCTGCGCATACATGAGCTCAGCCAACTTATGCGAGGCCGTGGTCAGCGCCTCAACTGCACTCTTCAGCGCCTCAATATCATCACCAGTAGCGGCAGCCTTTACCTTCTCAATCTCTTTTTCCACATTGGCCTTAGTATCAGCATCCACCTTGTCACCAAGATCCTTGAGACTCTTCTGGGTCGCGTGAATCATGGCATCAGCATTATTACGGGTATCGACCAGCTCCCGCCGCTTATGATCCTCCTCGGCATGCATCTCGGCGTCCCGGGTCATCTTCTCGATATCTTCCTTGGAAAGACCAGAAGAGGCGGTAATGCGGATGGACTGCTCCTTGCCTGTACCCAGGTCTTTGGCCGAGACATGGAGGATACCATTAGCATCAAGATCGAAAGAGACCTCAATCTGTGGAACACCACGAGGAGCCATGGGGATGTCGGACAGCTCGAAACGACCGATGGTCTTGTTATCCTGGGCCATCTCCCGCTCACCCTGCAGAACATGGATGGATACCGCCGGCTGATTGTCAGCCGCCGTCGAGAAGATCTGACTCTTCTTGGTGGGGATGGTGGTATTCTTCTCAATCAATTTGGTGGTAACACCACCCAGGGTCTCAATACCAAGAGAAAGAGGGGTCACATCGAGCAACAGCACATCTTTGACATCTCCGCCCAGCACACCGCCCTGAATAGCCGCGCCTATGGCCACAACCTCATCAGGATTCACGCCCTTATGCGGTTCTTTGCCAAAGATCTCCTTGACCTTGGCCTGAACCTTGGGCATACGGGTCATGCCGCCCACAAGGATGATCTCGTCAATATCCTTGGCGGTCAGCCCAGCATCCTTCAACGCCGTACGGCAGGGAGCCACGGTCCGCTCAATCAGGTCATCGACCAGACTCTCAAGTTTGGCCCGGCTCAGCTTAATATTCAGATGCTTGGGACCAGAGGCATCTGCGGTAATAAAGGGAAGATTGATATCAGTCTCCATGGTAGTGGAGAGTTCCATCTTGGCCTTTTCCGCCTCTTCCTTCAAGCGTTGGAGAGCCATTTTATCGTTGCGCAGATCGATACCCTGACTCCGGTTAAACTCATCGGCCAGCCAGTTGACAATCCGCATATCAAAATCTTCACCACCAAGGAATGTATCCCCGTTCGTGGATTTTACCTCGAAGACACCATCACCAATCTCAAGAACGGAGACGTCAAAAGTACCACCGCCAAGATCAAAAACCGCAATTTTTTCCTCGCCTTTTTTATCAAGACCATAGGCCAGAGAAGCGGCTGTCGGCTCGTTGATGATCCTCAGCACATTGAGACCTGCTATCTTTCCGGCGTCCTTGGTGGCCTGACGCTGGGCATCGTTGAAATAGGCGGGAACGGTGACAACGGCATCGGTCACCTCTTCCCCCAGATATTCTTCAGCAGTCTTCTTCATCTTGCCAAGGATCATGGCTGAAACCTCGGCCGGGGTATAGCTCTTGCCATCCACTTCAATGCTTGCCGCGCCCCCTTTGCCTGACACGATCTTGAATGGACTGATTTCAACAGACTTTTTCACCTCGGCATCGCTGAAATTACGGCCGATCAAACGTTTGACTGCATAGAGAGTACGCTCGGGATTGGTGACCGCCTGACGTTTAGCAACCTGCCCCACAATACGCTCATTATTATCACTGAAGGCCACAATCGAAGGAGTTGTCCGATTCCCCTCAACATTGGCTATGACCTTGGGATCGCCGCCTTCCATAATGGCCACGCATGAGTTGGTCGTTCCCAGATCTATTCCAATTATCTTTCCCATAATAGTATCACTCCTTGTATCAAGATATAATAGAGGTCATTTTATCAACGACCTTTGTTGTCAATTTCAATTTTTATTCAATGCTTCCACTGGGAAGCCGGTACCAAACTCTCATCTCAAAGAAACGATATTACAATGTGTATCATCCTACTTTTGTCAAGAGAAGCGTATATCCTTTCCTGGTTTGAAACGAAAATCAAGACGCAGCCTTGCCTGATGAAACAATCACCTTGGCAACACGCAACAAACGGTCTTTATAAGAATACCCCTTTTCAAACTCACTCACCACATGACTGGCCGGAACCACATCACTGGGCTCCATAACCAGAGCCTCCTGGATATTGGGATCAAAGGGCAGACCGACACTCTCAATAGCCTTCACCTCAAACTTCTCCAAGACCGCCAGCAGGCTTTTCAAGGTGAGCTGCACCCCTTCCAGCAGGGCTGCCAGATTCGTCTCTGCATCAACTCCCGGCACAGCACCCTGAGAAAGTGCTCGTTCCAGATTATCAACAACGGGTAATATTTCTCGCAAGATATGCTCACCTGCATACTTCATGGCCGTATTGCGATCCCGCTCCATCCGTTTTTTATAATTGTCAAATTCAGCGGCAGCCCGCAGCATCTTATCCTGATATCCAGCTATTTCTTTCTGAGCTGCAGCCAGCATTTCTTCCACAGCCACCACTGTATCCTGGGCTGCGGATTGTTCCGATTCTTCAACGGCATGCTCTTCCATTTTTTCCAGAGTCACGTCCTTTTCTTGCTCTTTACTCACATGTTCCTCCACTTTCTCAATATAACAAGTAACACGCCCCACAACCACAGCAAAGCGGCCCATGATTCATGAACGCTTGCTGTTATTGACTTACAACATGAGCGAACAATAAGTAGCCCATCTTCATTGTCAAGACAGGAAAAAGATGAACATGTTCTGATTCCATTAGTTACTCTTTTTAAAAAAAGTGTTCTTTAACCACCGCAAAGATCAGCAGTATCAATGTAACAATCACTGGACACAAAGACATTTTTTTGAAGGTACCTTGAGATTTTAAACAAAAGACAATATAGTGTCATAAAATATCTGGTATATCTTTTCAGCAATAACGCCACATTATAGCGGAGCAGCAGTATGGAATTTGAACCTAAATGGATAGCCTGGGAGATCACCAGGAGGTGTAACCTGAAATGCGTCCACTGCCGCTCTTCCTCCACCCTTGAGGTGGAGGATCATCCCGACTTTCCCTTCACCGAGGCCACCCGCATCCTCGATGATATCGTTTCCTATGCCAACCCGGTGGTGGTGCTCTCCGGCGGAGAGCCACTGTTGCGTAAGGATGTCTTTGAAATCGCCAAATATGGCGCCGCCAAAGGCCTGCGCATGTGCCTCGCCACCAATGGTACCCTAGTGACTCAGGATATCTGCACGCAAATCAAGGACGCCGATATCAAGATGGTATCTCTCAGTCTGGACGGCGCCAAGGCCGAAACCCACGACAATTTCAGGAATCAGGCAGGCGCCTTTGCGGGAACCATGAACGCCATCCGCCTCTTTAATGAAAACAAAATCCCCTTCCTGATCAACTCCTCCTTTACCGCCCGCAACAGGAAAGAGATCCCTGAAATCTATCAACTGGTCAAATCCCTTGGCGCCTCTGCCTGGTACATGTTCATGATCGTACCCACAGGCCGCGGCGAGAATATCATGGAAGAGCTGATCCCGGAAAAGATGTATGACGAGATTCTAGAATGGCATTACCAGGTGGAAAAGGAAGAAAACGAACTGCTGATGCGCCCAACCTGTGCCCCCCATTACTACCGAATCGTCAGACAGAAGGCCAAAGAAGAGGGGAGCGCTTTCAAACGACGTAATCTGAAATTTTCGACAGGCGGCTCCAAAGGCTGTCTGGCCGGTCAGCTCATCTGCCTGATTGACGTGGACGAAAACATCCTGCCCTGCAGCTATTTTCCCAAGTCTGCCGGTAATCTGAAGGAGCTCTCCTTCAAAGAGATCTGGGAGAATTCTTCCCTTTTCCATGAGCTGCGAGACTTCAAGGGCTACAAGGACAACTGCGGGCGCTGTGAATATGTCAATGTCTGCGGCGGCTGTCGGGCACGGGCCTACGCCATGACCGGCGACTATCTGGCCCAAGAACCCTTTTGCAGTTATGTGCCTGGAACACGAATTCCCTAGTGTAACTATTCACCCTGTTCATACCGAAATAAACAATTCCTCGTGCAGAGGCGCAGTGA
The DNA here is from genome assembly GCA_018821985.1 of Pseudomonadota bacterium. Classification (GTDB taxonomy): domain Bacteria; phylum Desulfobacterota; class Desulfobulbia; order Desulfobulbales; family Desulfocapsaceae; genus UBA2270. The sequence goes on along the minus strand of JAHJKP010000021.1, from coordinate 7,896 downwards.
CACTGAAAAGGACAATAAAGACCTTTCTCAACGCTTCCGCGTCGCAGCGTGAAAAACAATCACCCTTCACCTTCCAACTCAATTATGAATGATACATTCCTCAAGGCCTGCCGCGGTGAAAAGACCGATTATACCCCTATCTGGATGATGCGCCAGGCCGGACGCTACCTCCCTGAATATCAGAAGGTACGCGGCAAGGTCACCTTCCTGGAGCTGTGCAAGACCCCAGAACTGTGCGTGGAGGTAACTCTGCAGCCCGTTGATATCCTCAAGGTGGATGCAGCTATCCTCTTTTCTGATATTCTCATCCCCATGGAGGCCATGGGGACGCCCCTTACCTTCTCTGAGGGACGTGGCCCCATTTTCCCGGAACCCATCCGTGATCAAGCAGACATTGAGCGGCTCATTGTGCCCGACCCGGATATCCATACCGGTTTTGTCATGGAGACCATCCGCCTCCTGCGCCAGGAACTAAAGGTGCCCCTGATCGGCTTTTCCGGCGCGCCCTTCACCTTGGCCACCTATCTGATTGAAGGCGGCTCCTCCAAGGTTTTCTGGGAGACCAAGAAGATGATGTTCACACAACCCACGCTCTTCCATAACCTGATGGAGAAGCTCACCGCCTGCACCAGCCTCTATCTCCAAGCCCAGGCCAGAGCCGGGGCTCAGGCCCTGCAGATCTTTGATTCCTGGGCTGGAATTCTCGCCCCCTGCGATTTTGAAGAATTTGCTCTTCCCTATGTGCAACGGATTATCAGTGACCTGAAAGGGACCGGTTTGCCCATCATCTATTTTGCCAACAATGGAGCAACCCTGCTTGATCTCTCAGTCCAATCCGGCGCCGACGTCCTGGGCCTCGACTGGCGGATTAACATCGGAGATGCCATAAAACAGGTGGGAAACAAGGCAGTCCAGGGAAACATTGACCCCTTTGCCTTAATGCTGCCCAAAGACAAACTACGTCAACGCATTCAGAACCTGCTGAATGGGGCCAAAGACGCACATGGCCATATTTTTAACCTCGGACATGGCATCCACCAGTTCACCCCTCCGGACCAGGCCAGGATCGCCATTGATGCCGTACATGAGCTGAGTGCCAGATAGATAACAGAAGATGAGTGAAAGTGTTCCTTCCATAGCCCAATGCCTGGCCTTAATGGATAGGTATAGGATGTTCGACAATATCCGCGACCACTCACTGACCGTGGCCAGGGTGGCGGAAGCGCTCTTGGCCGGTTTGGCTGCATCAAAAATAAATGGAATAAAGCTGCCGGACACAAGTCTGGTCATGGCTGGGGCTCTACTCCATGACATTGCCAAAACGATCTGCTTAAACAGCGAATGCGACCATGCCAGAAGAGGGCGTGACATCTGCCTTGAGCATGGTTTTCCGGCCATTGGTGAAATCGTCCGTGAGCATGTGATGCTCAAAGATTTCTCGACCGATCGTTATGCTCAAGGAATTTTTTTTGCCAAGGAAATTGTCTATTATGCCGATAAACGCGTGCGCCATGACAGCATTGTCTCTCTAGATGAACGGATGGATTATATCATTAAACGCTATGGCAACAATGATCAACAGCGCCACCATACTATCCAGAAAAACTTCCAACGCTGTCAGACCTTAGAATACCACCTTTTTTCCCATATCAATTTTTCAGCAGATGATCTGGCAGACAAGGTTTCAACAAAATCCTTTCTCTAAAAATACCAGCACATCATTAACCGTTAACCGCCAATCTAAAATCAAAGTTGGTTTCACCTTTATTCTTCGCCTACCCCCGAGTAGCCCGACAACTGCATTTTCAGCTTACCCATTCAAAATAGCGAAGCCCCGGTTCACTTCATCAGCAAAAACAGCACTACTCCACTTCCAACAAATATTTCTCCTATAATATCACAGCATTGAGGCTCCCGCTGAGACTTAGCTACTCACATCTCTCTGGGTTGGTCAATATAGAATCCCTGAATACCATCAATGTTGAGATCACAAAGTGTTTGATACTGCGCTTCATCTTCTACTCCCTCGGCGATAACAAGGATATCGAGACTGTGAGCCACACTGGTCAAAGAACCAATGAAAAAATGACTATCACTGTCTTCTTCTTTGAGTTCATCGATGAAGGCTCGATCTATTTTAACGTACTTGGGCTGCAAAGATTTTAAATACCCGAAATTAGCAAAGCTCTGCCCAAAATGATCCAGACCGATAAAATGTCCCAACGCTTTAACTTCTTTTGCAAAATCCAGGAGAAGACCCAGTTCCTGGGTCGCATTGAATTCGGCAAATTCAAAGATAATCTTCGGCGCTCGTAGAGGCATTTGTTTGAGGTTGGATAAAAGCCAGGTTGTAAACGATACGTCTTTAAGGGAGGATGGAGAAATATTCACCGCAAGTTCATTGGACTCAAGCTTTCCGCTATCAACAAGCATCGCTTTTTCAATCACGATTCTATCAATAGAAGATATACGCCGTAGTCGTTCTGCAAGTGGGATAAAGATACCTGCATTAAGCATTTGACCTGTCGGCAAGGTTATCCGTGCTAAAACTTCCTTGTGCATAAGCTGTTTCAAGTTGCTGCTCATGACAACAGATTGGCTGAACAGAGTAATCTCTTTATTGTTCAGTACCTGGTCCAGAAGCTGCTTCCATTCGTGTTCTCCACGTGGGGTGATGGTCGGTTCAGAGGAAAGTAATTCAACGATCCAGGTATTTGGCCCCTGATTTTGCGCTGCTCTCAAAATCCGATCAGCTTCGGAGAGCAGTTGTTTAAGGGATGTCACCTGTTCATAACTGACTCCACCAATATGTCCAACGTTTTCCGGACACCCAACGTCTTCGCTGGCCAAGCTGGCAAAGCCTCTGGCGATTGCTGCAGCTACATGACGTGCATCTTCCTCTGTAACATCCGGCAAAAAAGCTGCAAAGCTGCCTCCTGAAATGTGCGAGAGTGCGGAATTTTTCAACCCTCGTGTCGCTTCACGAATGCAGTTCGCAACCTTCTGGAGAAACTGATTTCCACGTTGATACCCTTTTTCCTGGTTGAGTTCCAGAAGATTATGAACCTGAACCAGCAGGAATGCTCCCTTGACAGAAGTATCCCTCTTATCCATTCTGGCCGCAACCTGCCACTGCAGGTAACGCCTGTTGCCCAATCCGGTCAATACATCACTATAGGCATTTTTCCTCAATCTGTTCGCCACCCGCGCCTGTTCATCAAACATCTTTTTAACTTTAGCGGTCATGCTATTCATAGCCACAACAACCCGTCGTAATTCACGGGTTCTCGGGAGTTTGTTTTGGAATGTATACTGTTTTTTACAGAGATCCTCTGCCTGTTGTTCAACCCGCCGCAGAGGCTGGAGCAGGGCTCGCAAACCAAGGGCACCGAGCACTAACACAATGATACCTGTAATACCAAAAACCTTTGTCATATTATATATGGCTTCCCAGAGGGTTTTATAAGCATACCCCGGGTGACTTTCCACATACAAACTGCCCTTCTGCGTCCACCCTGCTGTAATGAGCGTGCTGGCACCTGGAGTTTTTAAAGGGATGGCATGTATAAACCAGGTAGGGACATCACTGATAACGACATCAAGAGTTCGTTCGATGAGAACTGTATCGCTGAGGTCGGTAAGCCGAATTGTACGATAATAACCACGATCAAAAACAACATTGATCATCGTTTCGATCGTAGCAATATCATTTTCAGCAATATAGGGGCTAATCGACAATCCCAGAGAGGTTGCTGTATCCTGGGCATGGGACTCGAGCTGGGCTTCTAGAAAGGAGCGTGTACTTTGGAGCTTGATAATCCACGTACAGGTGAACAAAACCAAAAAGAGTACTAAAGTAAATATGAGCAGTTGTCTGTAAAGTGTCATAAATTGAACCTCACGTTATTGTAAACTGACAGGCATCCTCTCGAGCAAATCATTCCATAATTTGAGTCTGTCACTTTTTCCAACCAGATTACCTCTACCTCGCTCTTTTGACAGCCACAATCCTGAACCGTTGAAACTGTACACAGGAAGCAGGTCAGGTCGTTGTGTTGCTGGTTTAATGACATTGATAAGGTTATCGAGAACCAGTGGCACAGCACTAGGTGTTTTATAATAAGTAAGCACCATATGGCTTTGATTTAATTTCCAGGCTTTGACATAGGTCAGGTTAAGTTTTTTTTCCGGCACTCCCAGCATTTTCAAAGTAAAATATTTTGAAAGAGCAAAATCCTCACAATCCCCGCCACCACTGGCCAGAAACTCTACAGGTGTGGCCCAGTAATCTTTTTTTAACCAATGTATTGCGTCACTGACAAAATTTACTTGATTAAAAAATCTGTTTACTTTCTCCAGCTTTTCCATATCGGTACGACTGGTATCTTCACGGACAAACTGTTGCCAAGCCATGAGTCTTTTTCGTGCACCAACACCATATTTTTTTTCGGCAGCATTGAGTAGGGACGAATCAAGGGTGAAATTCCCGTTGGCTGAGACAATGTGTCCTGCAAAAAAAAATAACGAGAACACTATTCCGAACGGCAATAATATAGTATTGTTGAAAAAATTGAGGAAAGAACTACTGCGGGAGAGGACTAATTGGATAATTGTTGATGTTGCGTCAGCAAGATTTGACATAATGACGCCGTATCGATTGATGGGTCGGTTGCTCACCGACACCATCAGTCTTGAGTAATTCACTGAAAATTAACGGGACACAATACAAAAGACCTTCAGACTGGCCACTCATTGTGCCCCGTTACAACCTGTAAAAAAAAATAGATGCAGAGCTCTGTAAAAACTACTTACGAACTTGTATCTTTTTTACTTTCCTTCTCTTTGTTGTCTCCACTCACCTGACTTTCTTTTGGCCACTCCTTATCAAAAGACTTAACCAGCTGACCCAAGCCATTCAATATACGGTATTGGGCATACAACCCGTCATGTCTGGCTTCGACCAGAGCTCGTTTAGCGTCAATGACTTCTGCCTCACTGTCAAGAACATCCAACAGAGTCCGTTTGCCAAGATTAAATTGTTTGGTATACGAATCACTAGTACTAGTTGCAAAATCAACTCGTTGTTCCAGATACTTAATCTGGTCTTTGACGGCTTGATAGGCCATCCATGAAAGTCGCATGGATTCAACTACCTGCCTGTGAGTATTATTCCTTATCTCTCGCGCTTCACTAACAAGTTCAACGGTCTCTGCCCGACGTGCTTCGTCCTTAAATCCATGGAAAAGGTTGTAACGAAGCCTGGCCATTGCAATCAACGAATCTTTCTTCCCAACCGTATCATAATCTTCCTCCCAATTCTGATCCACCTCCAGATCAATAATGGGCCAATAAGGTGCTTTTGCTACTTCATATTGCTTTTGCCTGGCTTCAAGGTCGGCTCCTGCTGACTTCAGAGTCGGGTGCATTTTTATAGCTTCAGCTTCTGCATCTTCAAGAGAAGCAGGCAGCAGGGAATCTGGCGGTGTAGGCTCTTGCAAATCAGTCGGAAGATGGCCGACAACAGCTAGATAATTGGTCTGTGCATCAACAAGATTGGTATTGGTGGCAACAATGTTTGCCTGAGCCAAAGCAAGACGCCCAGCTACTTGATCACTGTCTGACTTACTGGCAACACCGGATTCGCTTCTCAGATTGATCTGATCAGCAATTCGTACATGAGTATCTAGATTTTCTTGGGATAGACGGTGAAGTTCTTGCTGTCGTAAGACATTCAGATATACCTCTGCCGTCCTTAATGCTGTATTTTCAGAGGCACCCTGAAGACTGTAGGCCTGGGATTGAACGCGTGCCTTTTGACGGTCCACCTCGTTATTAGTTGCCAAACCAGTAAAAACATTTTGTCTTAAACTAAGGGTGTACTGCTGGGGGGTAAGGTTATCACTCGTAGGCTCTTGTACATCCTGTACGCCGACTCCCGCTGAAAAATTAATCTCTGGTAAATAACCGGATTTTGCCTGCCTGACCTCTTCGTCGCGACCAAGCCGATTATGGGCCATGGATCTGATTTCAGGGTTTGTCTGAAGCATTGTACCAATAGCATCCTGAAGTGTTTCTGCCTGAATATAGCTTCCATTAACTAATAAAGTACCGCCAATTAATGTCGTACTCAGTAGTTTACTGATCTTCATAGCAACCCTCCTCTTCGAATAAAATTAATATTGTTAATGCTACTCTAAAAAAGATTGAGCTCTTACTAGTGAAAACAAGCAGCACTCTCTAATTGTAAGTCATTTATAAAATGGAGTGTCTTTAAAAGGACCACCTATTGAGTATAAACAAATTCTTAATGCTATATTAACGGACTCGACTATGAGAAAATCTTTTTCATTAATTAACTCTTTCACATTAATTATAGAAGGTCAAAATAAAAATATCAGATTACTAAAAAACAATTTTCAGATCAGCAGTTCTGGTTCGGCAGGTAATGTTTCGATGGCAACGGAAGCACTTCGACAAATAAAATTTCCCTACAAAAACATGGTACAATTGAGGGCAGAAAAAAATTGAAAAAGACAGGACAGAGAATCCCCTTATATACCCCCTCTACCCTGAATCGCCAACTCAATCAAACGCTCCAGAAGCGCCGGGAAATCAAGGCCAAAAGCGCTAGCGGCTTGGGGAAGAAGGCTGGTGGGGGTCATACCAGGAATAGTATTAGTCTCCAATAGATAAAAGTCACCTGTAGCGGTGAGGATCATATCTGACCGAGAATATCCGCGCAGTTGCAGTGCATTATGCGCAGCCAAAGCCAACTGTTGGGCTTTTTTGCTCAGTTCCTCACTAATGGGTGCCGGGCACAACTCCCTTGAGGCCCCAGGCTGATACTTCGCATTATAATCAAAAAAACGAAATTCCTTATTTGGAATAACCTCAACAAGAGGCAAGGCAGTCAGCTCTTCATTGCCTAGAACCCCCCCAGTAATTTCACGGCCTTTGACAAACTGCTCCACCATGACCTGAGAATCGTGTTCATAAGCCGCTTTGATCCCTTTTGCCAGTTCCTCCAAAGTGCCAGCAATTGACATTCCAAGACTCGAACCGGCACGAACCGGCTTTATTACCAAGGGCAGCTGCAAACGATCCAGCAACCTTTTTGGGGTCTGTGCGTCTTCTGGACGCGCCATTTCCCAATCAGCTACAGGTAGACCATGTAGTTTATACATAATTTTGGCCAAATTTTTATCCATAGCTATGGCGCTGCCCAGCACACCAGATCCCTGGTAAGGTATGCCAAGCAGATCAAGATAGCCCTGCACAGTCCCATCTTCACCATAAAGTCCATGTAATAGAATAAAGGCCACATCAATAGATGGCGCATCTTGGGCAAGACTCACCAGATCAGTTGCAGGGTCATAGCGCTTAACCAAAAATTTCAGAGGATCCAACGCCTTCTCAACCTGAGCCGCACCCTTCAATGACACATCACGTTCACCAGAACGACCGCCAGCCAGTAATGCTAGCCGTATTCTCTTTTCTTCAACCACTATTCCGCTCCTTTTCATACGCCCACATTCTTTGCAAGGTTCAGCCTCAATCCAAAATAGCCTTTCTATTTTTTCAGGCAAATATTATTATAGTCCATTTAAATTCGAGTGATAAGTGTTTAATGCTGATTTTTTTCATATTCGTCAGTCACTTTTTCAATCACTTCCTTTGAGATAACTTGGCCGTCATCTTCAACCTGGAATCCATTCAACCATTCTCAACCTGCTGAGAGAAAAGGCAAGGGGCAGATGGGATCGGTCGACAATAGTGGAGACCAAATCATTTACGCTGCAAGCAGTTTTTCGTAATATTTTTTCTCATAAGCAGCCGGTGAAAGGTAGCCTAACCTTTTCTGTATCCTTTGCCTGTTGTAAAAGATCCCAATATATT
>JAHJKP010000020.1 GCA_018821985.1 Pseudomonadota bacterium | reverse complement strand
TTCAATCGTCACGGTACACCGGAGATAGTCAACACCGATCAGGGCAGCCAGTTTACCGCTGAAGAGTTTGTGAAAGCGGTCAAGGATAGGGGCTGTAAACTCAGTATGGACGGCCGAGGAGCTTGGCGGGATAATGTTTTTTGTTGAACGGTTATGGAAATCGGTGAAATATGAGCGAGTCTATTTGCATGCCTATGACTCGGTCAACGAAGCCCGCAAGTCGATCATGCAATATCTGGACTGGTACAACCGATCCAGGCCACATTCAAAATTAGGTAAAAAAACACCTGGCGAGGCGTATGTCATGATGCTGCCGACGGTTGAACAGGCAGCGTAAAAAAAGCAGAGAATCCACTTAAAGAACGCAGAATACTGTTCAAACGATGGGAGCCACCTCTTTTTATTGACTCTTTAAGATTCTACCGTTGCGGTTAACGCCCTCGGGGTCTTCGCTTACATGCGATCCGCTCCCCCCTTATTCGTAGTAACGCCTGTTGTACGAAGGCTGGGTCTGCCGCCATGCCGGACAAACAAAAAAGGGTTTCAACCTTTCGGTTGAAACCCTTGAGTTTACTCTGGCGGAGCGGACGGGGCTCGAACCCGCGACCTCCGGCGTGACAGGCCGGCATTCTAACCAACTGAACTACCACTCCAAAACATTTAAATTGAATGGTGGGCGGTACAGGGTTCGAACCTGTGACCCTCGGCTTGTAAGGCCGATGCTCTCCCAGCTGAGCTAACCGCCCCCTCAATCAATTGTGAAAACCTTTTTAACAGGAACCCCGAGTTGCGTCAAGAAAAAAGAATCAATGATGACTGTTATCTACTGATATTTTCGTCTCACTATAAACAACAGGCGTCGGCAGATCCTTAAAAAGCCTTTCTCCCTCCTTGAGGACAATGGCCCGTTCCAGAACATCATCCGCATGAGCTACACACTCTATAACCAGGCTCTTCCTTATATTGGCAGGAACATCTGCCAGATTCCGCTCATTTTCCTGAGGGATCAGGACATGGGTAATATTACCACGTTTGGCAGCCAGCAGTTTTTCCGTTAACCCCCCAATGGGCAGGATACGTCCCCTGAGGGTAATCTCTCCGGTCATGGCAATTTCGTGGCGCACTGGAGCCTTTAACAACGCCGATACCAGGGTAGTGGCAATAGTGATTCCAGCCGAAGGACCATCTTTGGGAATGGCCCCTTCAGGGACATGGATATGGATGTCCAGCTTCTGATAAAAATCAGTCTCCAGCCCCAACCGCAGAGCCCTGGAACGCACATAACTCAAGGCAGCCTGAGCCGATTCCTGCATCACCTCACCCAGCTTACCGGTAATGGTCAGCTTACCGGTTCCCGGCATCAAGGTTGCCTCAATCTGCAGCAATTCCCCACCCACCTCGGTCCAAGCAAGTCCGGTGGTCAAACCAATCTCATCACGCTCTTCGGCCAAGCCAAACCGGTAAATCGGGGTTCCTAGATATTTCACGACCGACTGGGCAGTTAGCCGGTAATGTTTGTCCTTCTGTTTTTTCTTCAACCGGTCCCTGGCAATCTTCCGACAGAGAGAGGCCAGATTGCGTTCAAGACTTCTCACTCCGGCCTCCCGGGTATACCGCCGGATCACCTCGAGAATACCGCCATCAGTGATCTTAATGTCATCTGGTTTAAAACCATTGGCCTCAAGCTGTTTAGGGATCAAATACCCTTCGGCGATTTTCTGTTTTTCCCCCTCCGTATACCCATTCAGACGGATGATCTCCATCCTGTCCTGCAGGGGCAAAGGAATGCCATGCAGATTATTGGCCGTGGTAATAAAAAAAACCTCGGAAAGATCATAATCAAGATCCAGATAATGATCGTTAAAACTGTTGTTCTGTTCAGGATCTAGGACTTCAAGGAGCGCGGAAGAAGGATCACCCCGGAAATCGGTACTCATCTTGTCCACCTCATCAAGACAGAACACGGGATTGACCACATCCGCCTTCTGCATGGACTGGATGATCTTTCCAGGCATGGCGCCGATATAGGTACGCCTGTGGCCGCGGATCTCGGCCTCATCACGCACCCCCCCCAGGGAAAGTCGGACAAACTTCCGGTTCATGGCCCTGGCAATGGATTTACAGATAGAAGTCTTACCTACACCGGGAGGACCAACCAGGCAGAGAATCGGCCCTCTGATCTTTTTTACCTGAGCCTGAACCGCAAGGTACTCAAGTATCCTCTCCTTCGGTTTCTCCAGCCCATAGTGATCTTCATTGAGGATCACCTCGGCCTTATCAATATCAATGGCGGCCTTGCTTTTCTTTTTCCACGGCAGACTGACGATGCAATCTATATAGTTTCGGACCACTGTGGTCTCAGCCGACATAGGAGGCATGCTTCGAAGTTTTTTCAATTCCTTTGTGACTTTATCACGAACAACGGCCGGCAGATTTTTCTTTTTAACAGACTCCTCAAGCTCAGCAATATCATCAAGGCCGTCTTCATTCTGCCCTATTTCCCGCTGAATCACCCGAGCCTTCTCGCCGAGATAATAATTACGCTGGATCTTACCCATGCGTTTTTTTACCTTTTCATTGATATCCCTTTCCAGCTCAGAGACCTCGATCTCACGCTGAATGAAGACCACGACCTTTTCCATCCGCTGGACCAGCGAATCACACTCCAAGACCTCCTGTTTTTCTTCTGTTTTCAGCGGCAGATGAGCACAGATCACATCCACAAGTTTACTGGAGTTTTCAATATGAGTGACTGATTTCACCACCTCTTTGGGGAGTTTCTTAGTGGTTTCGCAGAATTCATCGAAGATTTTACGTAACTCTCGATCATAGGCCAGGACCTTACCATCAGTTTCTTCAGTTTCCGGTATTTCCTCCACCTCAACCTGAAAAAAAGTATCACTGGGAACAAAAGAAACGATCCTGGCACGCTTTTTTCCCTCCACCAGTGCCTTGATGGTTCCATCAGGTAATCTGAGAAGCTGCATCACCACTGCCAAGGTGCCAACGGTATTTATCTCTTCCTCAGTTGGTTCATCGACCTTGGATTCCTTCTGGGTCACAAGAAAAATTTCGGTTCTCTTCTCCATGGCATCTTCCAATGCCAGAATTGATCGCGACCTGCCCACAACTAATGGTGCCACCATATGAGGGAAGATAACAATATCACGCAAAGGCATGAGTGGATATAATGTAGTCTCAATTCCTTCCATATCTATTCCTGAACCGGACAAAGGATAAAAACAAATAAACGTTAGTAGCTACTCAGATGGCTAATCTGTAAGTTATTGGACTGTCAACTATCCCTTAACAAACTACGGTTTAACCAACATGAGCAATTATGAATTTTTCAACAATCAGGCATTTTGCAGTTTTTTATCAGCAGCTTTGCCATAAAGAATCACAGGATACTCTCCGTCATTGATCACCTGTTCACTGATCACACATTCCTCAACATTCTCTTTGGATGGCAACTCATACATCACATCAAGCATGGCAGCCTCCAGCACCGAACGCAATCCCCTGGCCCCTGATTTCCGTTTCAAGGCCTTCTGAGCAATGGCCGTCACGGCCCCTTCCGTGAAAGAGAGTTTAATCCCCTCCAGTTCAAAAAGTCGCTGATACTGTTTAATCAGGGCATTTTTAGGCTCACGCAGGATGCGGATCAGATCTTCTTCCACCAACTCTTCCATGGTGGCAATGACAGGTAGGCGGCCAACAAGCTCAGGGATCAGGCCAAACTTCAAGAGATCCTCGGGCTGGACACCGGCTAACAGCTCACCGACATTCTTTTTGCTCTCACTGGTCACCTTGGCGCCAAAACCGATTGATTTTTTGCCGCCCCGCCGTTTCACTACATTCTCAAGACCAACAAAGGCGCCGCCACAGATAAAGAGAATATTGGTGGTATCAATTTTGACCAGTTCCTGCTGCGGATGTTTTCTGCCACCTTTTGGCGGAATGGAGGCCACCGTCCCTTCAATAATTTTCAACAGGGCCTGTTGTACACCTTCGCCTGAGACATCACGAGTCAGAGATGGACTGTCTGATTTTCTGGCAATCTTATCAATCTCATCAATATAAATGATACCACTTTCTGCCCGTTCGATATCAAAATCTGCCGCCTGCAGGAGATTAACCAGGATATTCTCGACATCATCGCCTACATAGCCGGCCTCAGTCAAGGTGGTGGCATCGGCCATACAGAAAGGGACATTCAGGATCCGAGCCAGGGTCTGGGCCACCAGGGTCTTGCCGCTGCCCGTTGGTCCGATGAGGATAATATTGGACTTTTGCAATTCCACTTGACCATCATCAACAGGCGCCTCTATTCGCTTATAGTGGTTATGAACGGCAACAGAGAGCACTTTTTTGGCAAATTCCTGACCGATCACATACTCGTTCAGGTGGTCATTAATCTGCATGGGTTTCAGCGATGCCGGCCTCAGCCCACCATCTTGAGCGGCTTCACCTTTCTCATCATCATGGACAATCTCGTTGCACAGGGCAATACACTCATCACAGATATAGACATCAGGACCGGCAATCAACTTGGCAACTTCGTCCTGGCTCTTTCCACAAAATGAACAACTGGAGAAAATTTCCTTGTTTTTCTTATTGGCCATCTTCCTTTTCCTCGTCAGTATCTTTTCGTTTTAAGAGCACCTCATCGATAATGCCATAGCGCTTGGCCTCTACCGGACTCATAAAATTATCTCGGTCAGTGTCCTGTTTGATCTTTTTAATGGGATGGCCGGTATGATGAGCCAGAATCCGATTGAGGTCATCCCGCATCCGCAAGATCTCCCGGGCATGGATGTCAATTTCCGAGGCTTGTCCCTGATACCCGCCCATGGGCTGATGGATCATGATCCGCGAATTGGGCAATCCGTACCGTTTCCCCTTGGTGCCGGCAGCCAGCAGTAAGGCTCCCATTGAGGCTGCCTGCCCCATGCACAAGGTGGCGATATCGCATTTCACATACTGCATTGTATCATAAATAGCCAGACCGGCCGTAACCGAACCACCAGGAGAGTTGATATAAAAGGTTATATCCTTATCCGGATCATCGGCCTCCAGAAAAAGAAGCTGGGCGACAATGGAACTGGCAACTTCATCGCCCACAGATGTTCCCAGAAAGATAATACGCTCTCTGAGAAGACGGGAATAGATATCAAAAGCCCGCTCACCTCGCGGACTTTGCTCAACAACCATAGGAACCAGATTCATGTTGCACTCTCCTTAGAAACCATTACGAAAGAACCAAGCTACTTCTGACTGATTCGAAACAATTCCTTATGCCAGTCACGGCTTTTCAATGTTACGATTATTTTTGAACTACGGCTTAAAACAGTTCGACTGCAGCGGCCATCCCTACGGCCATCTGCAGTCGAAAATACTCATCTGACATTCATCTTTTATCTTTCACAAACTGATTGCAATACCCTCTTGTTCCTTTTTTCAAGCCTCTTCATTCTCCGAAGAAACCGTCACAACATCAGCGGCATCCACCAGTTTGGCCTCAGCCCGTAGAAATGCAAGAATCTTTTCATTGAGCAGCTCATTAACAAAAGGAAGGATATCATCACGGCTACCGCCAAAATATTCCTTTACCTGCGCCACAGGCATATTGTATTGGTCGCCGATACGCTTGAAGCCACGATCCATATCCTCATCATTAACCTTAATCGCTTCAACATCGGCGATCTTCTTGAGAATAAAATCACCACGAACCCTTTTTTCCGCCGTCGCCCGGTTACGCTCAGCCAGCTCTGCACGGTTAATACCAGCAGATTCCAGATCGAGACCATTCTGTTCCAGAGACTTTTCAGTGGATTTAATCATCTCTTCCACCTCGTACCGAACCAGACGAACAGGAACCGGGAATGTGTGATTTTCAAGAAGTTTATGCATGATCCGATCGGTCAGATCACCATCCGCCTTTTCTTCCTTCTCTTTTGCGATACGGTCACGAATGGCAGTTTTTAATTCTGCAAGACTTGCATACTCACTGCCCACATCCTTGGCAAATTCATCATCAAGCTCAGGAAGAAGACGTTCTTTTACATCTTTCACCTTGACCTTAAACGTCACTTTTTTGCCGGCAAGCACAGGGTTTGGATATTTGGCAGGAAACTCCACCTCGTGGTTGGCTTCTTCCCCTTTCTTCATGCCCACAAGCTTTTCCTCAAACTCAGGACTGATCCGCCCGGAACCGACATCTACAGAAAAATTCTCATTTTTTACTTCTTTCATGGGCTTATCATTATAAAACCCTTGAAAATCGACAACAGCGACATCACCTTTTACCACCGACCGGTCATCCACAGAACGCAGGGGGGCCATCTCAACTCGCAGGGACTCAAGCTCTGCAGCTATCTCTTCCTCGCTCACCTCAACCACAGGTTTCTCCACTTCAAGCCCCTTATAGCCCTGTAATTCAAAATCGGGCTTGATATCAATCATGGCCACATAACTAAAGGTGCCATCGTCCTTAAAGCGTGGCTCGCTAATCTCAGGATGAACAACCGGATCAATCTTTTCCTGCTCTATGGCTGCAAAATAGGTATCCTGAACTAGTTTTTCCGCAACCTCAGCCTCAACCTTCTGCTGAAAGTTCTTCAGAATAACGGAGCGAGGCACCTTGCCACGCCTGAATCCCTTCAGTTTCACATCTCTCTGCACCTTATCATAGGCATCTTTCAGCTCTTTCTGGACATCATTTTCCGGCAGAGTAATGGTAATTTTCCTTGTAAGATCGGTCAGCTTTTCAACAACAACATCCATCGTTAATATCCTTTCAAAAGAGATTATTTCGAAGTTCCCTGAACACTCGAACATTGAATCACAACTGGTGCGAGAGGGGGGACTCGAACCCCCATGCACAAGGCGCTGGTTCCTAAGACCAGTGCGTCTACCAATTCCGCCACCCTCGCAATACCTTAAGCATCATGAAACAAGACAACTGCATTCAACATTTAGTTCATAGCCATACAGCTTTTACTGACAAAATTATAAATATTGACAGTTCCAAACTGTTTCCACATAAATTCATTTATAGTTTCTATCTAATAATTCACATCTTTCTACCAGTCAAGGAAGATTCAACCCGGAAGAGAGCAAATGAATGTTCATTCTCCAAAAAATCCAATCATTCTCCCCCAGACCTGACCAACCAACCAGTCAACCTTGCATATTCACTTCTTGCCAAATCCACCAACAGCGACTATTATTATCTGGTTATTTTTTGTTCCAAAAAAAACGTTTCTATCTCCTAAATAACAATCTTTCACCTCGGAGAAAATTAATGAATTATAGACAGACAGCAACGTGCTGTGCCCTGTTTCTGGCTTCCATTGTTGGCGGCCAGGCCATGGCCACGACCGAGACGTCCCCTCCTTCCAAGATAGACTGGAATGTCGAAAAAACTTGGGATCTTCCAGCGAAACCTATGGACATCGTTTATTCGCTCGATGGAAAACGGGTTTTCATCCTCACCGAGCAGCAGACTGTACTTGTCTACGACAATCAGGGAGAGCTGACCGGCTCCATTCCGGTGGATAAAGGCGTTTCAGCCATTGATATCGCGCCACGCGGGGAAAAACTCTTCCTCATCAACCAGGATACCAAGGCTTTCTCCGACGTCTCCATTGATTTTATTGCTGACATCAATACTGTTGGGTCACCTTTTCTAGGCCTGGCCAAGGCCCCGGTAACCATCGCGGTCTTTACAGATTTTGAGTGACCTCACTGCGGCAAGGTTTCGCCGCTTCTCGAGCAGGTGCTCGAACACAATCCTGACACTGTAAAGATTGTTCTGAAGAATCTGCCGCTGGGGATGCATCAATTTGCCGACCCCGCTGCCCGGGCCGCGCTTGCCGCCGGAGAACAAGGAAAATACTGGGAATTTCATGATGCCCTCTTTGGCTTGCCGGCTCTCAATATCGTCCTTAATGATCAGGCTATTGAAGATATTGCCATAAAGCTTGGGCTCAAGATGGATCAGTTTAAAAGCGACATGGTTTCCCCCAAAATCAGACAAAAAGTTGATCAGGACATCATGGATGCCCAGCAAGCAGGGGTAACCGGAACGCCATCAATCTTTGTCAATGGTCATCCCTTACGGGACCGCACCCTCGAAGGTTTTCAACAGAAAATAGATGCAGCCCTTGGCAAAACAGCAAAAAAATAATTTGACTATTCAACCGTCGAGCAGAGATCTTGATTTTTTAGATAATGCCCTTACAGCCCTTCTCTTTGGGGAGCTGAATAAAAATCTGCAGACCGTGGAAAGATGCTGTGGGGTCACAATCCATGTCCGAGGTAACGGAGTGCATATCTCCGGCCTCGGACATGAAGTGGAACTGGCCGCAGAACTGCTGGAACAGTTTTACGGCTTGATTCGCAAGGGGTTGAAGGTCTTTTCATCTGACTTTGCCTTTGGCCTGCGGGTCCTTGAGTCAAATCCCCATGCCAGGCTTGACAAGATCTTTCTGGACAAGGTCTATATCACCACTCAGAACCGGATCATTTCCCCTAAAACCAACAACCAGAAGAATTATATCGATGCCATCCGCACCAACGACATTGTTTTTGGTATAGGCCCGGCCGGCACTGGCAAGACATATCTGGCAGTGGCCATGGCAGTTTCTGCTTTAACCAATGGTCAAGTTCGATCCATCATCCTGACCAGGCCCGCAGTTGAGGCCGGGGAAAAACTTGGATTCCTTCCTGGCGATCTGGCCCAGAAGGTCAACCCCTACCTCAGACCCTTGTATGATGCCTTAAGTGACATGCTGGGCCAGGAAAAAAGCGCCACCCTGATCGAACAGGGCATCATCGAGATTGCCCCTTTGGCCTTCATGCGTGGCCGCACCCTGAGTAATGCCTTTATCATCCTTGACGAGGCTCAAAATACCACCCGTGAACAGATGAAGATGTTTCTGACCCGTATCGGCTTTGATTCCCAGGCCGTTATTACCGGAGACATCACCCAGGTGGACCTGCCGGTTCCCAAACAGTCAGGACTCCTTGAAGCGAGAAAGATTCTCGACGCCATTGAAGGTATCGCCTTTTGCCCCTTTACGCAGGCCGATGTAGTGCGTCACCCTTTGGTTCAAAAGATCATCACCGCCTATGAAAAAAAACTGGAGACCAAAGTGGTGACAGACGATCCACATTCTGCCATCATTAACCGGCAACATCATTAAATCCTCTGCCTGCATTGTATTAATAATCCACACCTCAAGACCTATGTCTGTTGACCTCACTTTTCATTACAATTGCCCGGACTGCCGTATAAACAGCCGCCTCCTGCAACGACACACCAGTTCCCTACTGCGGGAATGCCGGGTTGCCGACTATGGTCTCAGCATCCTTCTGGTGGACGATCAGGAAATCAGCTGGCTGAACGATCACTACCGGCACAAGAGCGGACCGACCAATGTCCTGTCCTTTCCCTTTGCCGACGGGGCAGACAGCTCTTTGTCCATGCTGCCGGTCAAGGAATTGGGTGATATTGTCATCTCGGTCGACACCGCCCTGCGTGAATCCAAAGAATTCAAACAATCTCTGCATGATCGGCTCATCTGGCTCATCACCCACGGACTGCTCCATCTTCTTGGTTACGACCATGAGTTGTCAGATGCGGATGCCATCCTCATGCAGAACAAAGAACAGGAACTACTCATCAGATTACAACATTCCAGGAGCACCGCCATGACCCATCTTGCCATTAATGTCGACCACATTGCCACCATCCGTCAGGCCCGGGGAGGCGTTGAGCCTGACCCCGTTGCTGCTGCCGCTATCTGTGAAATGGCCGGTGCCACAGGAATTGTCGTCCATCTCCGGGAAGACAGACGGCATATCCAGGACCGGGACGTGAGATTACTCCGCGAAACGGTCAAAACCAAGCTCAACCTAGAGATGGGTGCCAACAAGGAGATCATAGGCATTGCTCTTGATCTCAAACCGGACATGGTGACCCTGGTCCCGGAAAAAAGGCAGGAACTGACCACCGAAGGCGGCCTTGATGTGGCTTCCCAGAAAAAGATGCTGGCCAAGACCATCGACAAGATGCGCAAGGCGGGAATCCCGGTCTCTCTTTTTGTCGACCCTGACGCAAGACAGATCAAAGCCGCCCATGAGATCGGGGCAACCTTTGTGGAGATCCATACTGGTCGCTACTGTGACGCCACCAGTGAAAAATCACGCGAACAAGAATTCCAGACCATCGCTGCGATAGCCGAAGATGCCTACCAGATTGGCCTGCGGGTCTACGCCGGACATGGTTTGAACTACCAGACCACCGCCAGGATCGCCGCCCTCGACACCATTGAAGAACTGTCCATCGGTCACGCCATTATCGCCAGGGCAGCCTTCAGCGGACTTGACAAGGCGGTTCGTGACATGCTGGCCATTGTCAAGGAAGCAAGTAGAATCGGCTAATTCCAGCCTTTTGGTGCTTCTTCAATACGACGCTAACTTTATATAATATTACCTAAAACTGTTAAGCACCGAGCTTGTTGAGACGGGTACAGCGATAAGCGACAAACCATTTTCAGCACAGACCTTGCTGGGCCTATGTTAAACATGACAATTGTGAGGCCAACGCACTCTACGTGCCCCGTATCATGAGCCAAATGCTAATTAATTGCAAATGTCAGGTATTACATCTTCCTGGGATCAAAGGTCTCACGCAGGGCCTCACCAATAAAAATCAGCAGCACCAAAGTGCCAACCAGTAGAGTAAAGGTAGTCAGAGAAAGCCACCAGGCATCAATATTTGCCTTCCCTTGAGCCAGCAGTTCTCCAAGGCTGGGAGTGGAAGGAGGCACGCCAAGGCCAAGGAAATCGAGACTGGTCAGGGCCAGAATCGAGGCCGACATTCGAAAGGGAAGAAAGGTGATGACCGGCGTCATACCATTCGGCAGGAGGTGGCGGTACATGATAGTGACATTGGAAACCCCGAGAGCCCTGGCCGCCTTGACATACTCCATATTCCGCCCTTTAAGAAATTCAGCACGGACATAGTCTGAAAGTCCCATCCAACTGAAGAGTGAAAGCAGGATCAGCAACAGCAGAACGCTCGGTTTAAAAATTGAAGCAAAGATAATCAGCAGATAGAGTTCAGGCATGGCACTCCACACCTCGATAAAACGCTGGAACAGAAGATCGGTCCTGCCACCAAAAAATCCCTGGATAGCCCCGGTGATAATACCCACTAAGGTACCGACCAGAGTCAGGGTAAAACCAAACAACACGCTTAGCCTGAAGCCATAGAGCAGTCGGGCAAAGACATCCCTTCCCCGGTCATCGGTGCCAAGGATATTCTCCCGGGTCGGCGGTGAGGGCACCGGACCGTCTATTGCCAGATTGATAGTATTGAAACTATGCCTGTTGAACGGGAAAAAGGCATGATTCCCACCGCTGGTAATCCGCTCCAGGATATAAGGGTCTTTATAGTCCGCTTCAGTCTCAAAGTCCCCATCAAAAACCTTTTCTGAATACTCATGCAGCAGTGGAAAATAGTAATTTCCATTATAAATAACCACGATAGGTACATCATTACTGAGTAACTCAGCACCAAGGCTGAGCATAAAGAACAGGCCAAAGAGCACAAGGCTTACATAACCACGGCGGTTCCTCTTAAACCTCCGCCAGCGCCTGTACCCCAAGCGCGCTTCTCGCTGGGTAGGCTCAAGACTCAGAGACACATCCTTCTCTTTCACGTTACTCAACACTTTCAAAACTTATCCTGGGATCCACAAATAGATAACTGAGGTCTGACAGCAGGCGGGAAATGAGACCAACAATGGTGAAAAAATAGAGAGTTCCAAGCACCACCGGATAATCTCGGTTTAAAACAGATTGATAGGCAAGAAGCCCCATACCATCGAGGGAGAAAATCGTCTCAATCAGCAGACTTCCGGTAAAAAAGGCGGCGATAAAGTAACCGGGAAACCCGGTGATAATCGGAATAATGGCATTTCTGAAGACATGCTTATACAAGACCTGCTGTTCACTTAAGCCTTTAGCACGGGCAGTGAGCACATACTGTTTCCGGATTTCCTCAAGAAAAGAATTTTTAGTCAGCATGGTCATCACCGCAAGGCTACCAACAGCACTGGCAGTAATGGGAAGGACCATATGCCAGAGATAATCCGTGATCTTGCCGACTAGTCCCAATTGTGACCAGTTATCAGAAACTAATCCGCGTAAAGGAAAGACACTCCAGAAACTCCCGCCGCCAAACAAAACAATAAGGGCAATGGCCAACACAAAACCAGGGATAGCATAGCCAATCAAAATGGCAGTTGAACTGAGGATATCAAATCTCGAACCATCACGTACTGCTTTGGCAATTCCCAGAGGAATACACACTCCATAGACAATAAAAAAACTCCAAAAACCAAGAGACATGGAAACCGGCATTCTGGAGATTACCAATTGGGCCACACTTGTATGATAGTAATATGATGAGCCGAAATCAAAGGCCAGATAATCCTTCATCATGCCAAAAAATCGTTCCAGGGGTGGCTTGTCAAAACCATACAGTTCCTTCAACTTGGCCACCTTCTCATGATCAAGCCCGGAATCACCCCGATACATGGATGAGGTGACTGCACCAACCTCCCCTCCCCCCCTGCCATGACCTTCGATCTGGGCAACAAGCCTTTCCACTGGACCACCAGGAACAAACTGAGTAACCGTGAAGGTAATAAGCATTACCCCGAACAAAGTCGGCATCATAAGCCCTAAACGTTTTAAGATATAATAGAACATAACGGATTCCTGTCACATCACGCTGACAAGCAGCAACGCAAACCAATTCGTAAACAGTAGACAAGAAGAGAACATCCTGTCAAATGGAATTTATCTTGTTTTTTCAGCATCTATATGTCTTTGTGCATAGATAAAGAGTAGATAAAGAAATTCCTTCACATTTAAACTTATTCCGCCATAACTTCGTAATGATCACTAACCAAGAAGATCTGCAGGCCCTGATCCGCAGGGCAAGAACCGTTGATGCCGTTGCCTTGGACACTGAATTTGTCTGGGAGCGCACCTATTACCCGAAACTGGGTCTCATTCAGCTGGCCCTTTCCAATGAGGAATGCTTTCTCATTGACCCATGCGCCCTGACCGATCTTTCTTCTTTGGGAGAATTACTCGGAGATCCCGCTGTTGTCAAAATATTTCATGATGCCCCCCAGGATCTCTCAATTTTGTACCAGGCCACCGGGGTTTTGCCCAAAAGGATCTTTGACTCCAGGCTGGCCTCAGGATTTGCCGGGATCTCGTCAACGATCTCACTTGGTAATCTGCTCAAGGAACTGCTTGATATCGACCTGCCAAAGACAGAGACTCGGACCAACTGGCTGCGCAGGCCACTTCATCAAAAGCAGATTGAATATGCCCTTGATGATGTTCGCTACTTACGGGCCATACGAGTCTTGCTCCTCTCCCGCATTCTTACCCAAACAGTCAAAGACTGGCTCCAGCAAGAACTGGACCGATATGACGATCCCAACTACTTCAAGCCACCAGCCGATGAAAACCGGTACCAAAAGATCAAAGGCGCCGGCAACCTGAGTCGCCAGTCTTTGGCCTCACTACAACTGTTGGCGAGCTGGCGTGAGCAGGAAGCACGTAAACGTAACCGACCACGTGGACATATCATATCCGATCAGGTCATCCTCCTGCTGGCCGCTAAACAGATCGAGACCATTGAAGAGATGGGGCGCGGTGAAATAATGACAAATTATACCATTGAGCAGTATGGTCAGCAACTCATTGCCCTCATCAAAAAAGGGCTGCTTTGCCCAGAAAAAAACTGTCCCCCCTCACTCCAAAAGAATAAATTAAATAAAAGAGAACAGGAAGAGTTAAAAAAACTTCAGGAGTACATCACCTTGAAAAGCGATGTTCATGGCCTTGATCCGGGTCTGATCAGTAATACTTCCGAGCTGCGAGCCCTAATTCGAGTTCGGAATCACAGTGACCAGATCTATCCCAAGAGATTGGTAAACGGATGGCGCAAAGGATTCCTCGCTGAGATGCTCTGAGCAGATTTCAATTGTATCTAGAGAAAGAAGCAGCGAGAAAGAGGTTAGTCTCAGACGCAGAAAAGCCCCAATCAGTAGACCTGATTGGGGCTTTATATATAAAAAATTCGGCGGCGTCCTACTCTCCCACATAGTCACCCATGCAGTACCATTGGCGCAGAAGAGCTTAACGACCGTGTTCGGAATGGGAACGGGTGGATCCTCTTCGCTATGACCACCGAAAAAAGT
>JAHJKP010000001.1 GCA_018821985.1 Pseudomonadota bacterium | reverse complement strand
TCTGGCCAATTCTAGCTCAGTATCGCTCAACTCTCGACGGTTTTTTCCGATACCGCCCAACTTCCCGGCCTTACTGGCTCTCACCCAATTACTGATAGTGGATTTTGGAACATCGAGACGCATTGACACCTCTGGGACACTAAGACCTTGAACGACTAGCAGCTTTACCGCCTCTTCCCTGAACTCTTTTGAGTATCTGCCTTGGGGAATTCTCTTCATTGTGACACCTCCGCTTTCTATTTAAAAAGATTGCGATTTGGTGTCCACTTTTTTCAGCCTACCTCAATAGATTGAAGAGGGGATTAATGGCATCCGCTTGACTCTCTTGCGGGAACAATAAAATAAAAACGCCGACAAGAAAGGCTGAATGAGATAGTGACTTTTTGTGGATTGAATTTGTCATATTATTTTGAAACAGAACAGTGTAATAAGTGGAAATTTCCCCATCATATCACCCCTTATGGATGGACGGAATTGCCACTTATTTTTATATTGATCTATGAAACATAGAAACTTGACGAGTTTCTTGTCCGCTTATTGCATTTTCTCTGGTTGATTTCTAGATATTACGATATTATGTGGCGTATTATGGAAAGTCAAAGGAAAAACAGGCCACAATTTCACCCGAATCCCGATATCAGGCTTATGGATCAGGTACGCGAGGTACTTCGGTATCATCATTACGCGTATCGCACCGAGCAGACGTATTGTCAGTGGATACTCCGCTATATCCATCATTTCGCCGGCAAGACGCATCCGAATCTTCTTGGTGCCAAGGATGTAGAGCGGTATCTTTCTCATCTGGCAACTGAGGGCAAGGTGTCCGCCTCCACCCAGCGGCAGGCCTTGAATGCTTTGGTTTTTCTCTATCATGAGGTGCTCGGCAAGCCCTTGGATGGGGAGATTGCCCCGGTGCGCAGTAAACGCCAGCAAAGGCCGCCTACAGTCCTCACTCAGGCAGAGGTTCAGCGCCTGCTTGTGGTTATGATGGGCAGAAATGCTCTTATGGCGAAACTGTTGTATGGAGGCGGCCTGCGCCTGCTGGAGTGTCTCCGTTTGCGTATTCAGGATGTGGATTTTGGCCAGATGCTTATCTTTGTTCGTGGCGGTAAAGGCGGGAAAGACCGGACTACCATTCTGTCAGAGAGTCTTGAGGATGAATTGCGGATGCAGGTTGAGATGGTCAAGGTCTTGCATCAGAAGGACCTTGAGGAAGGATTTGGTGAGGTGTATATTCCGGAGGCGCTGGCCAGAATATATCCCACTGCTGCCGCCCGCGAGATCGGCTGGCAGTGGCTGTTTCCGGCCAAGGAGCGTTCTGTCGATCCACGTTCGGGTCGGGAACGGCGACATCATGTGCTTGAATCTGGTCTGCAGAAGGCGGTAAAGCGGGCTGTGGCTCAGGCCGATATTGACAAAAAGGCCACGTGTCATACCCTGCGCCACAGTTTTGCCACACATATGCTGGAAAACGGGGTCAACATCCGGGTGCTCCAGGAACTGCTTGGCCATGCGGATGTGAAGACCACCAAGATATATACCCATGTTATGTCCAGAGATATCAGGCGGCTGCAGAGTCCGCTGGATATGTTGCCGGGCTAAACGGAAAGACAATTTGCCCAGCTACTCGGTGAGAGTGCCGAGTTTGGCGAGGCATTAAAAAAAACATTTCGGCGTCTCGCGGGCTCGCTTAGCCGCTGAAACCATAATAATTTGACAGGTGCATTGAATCTTGGCTCAAAAAAGAAAGATAATACCGAAAAAGACAGGGCGCATGAGCGGCAGACGGCGGGGATGGACCAGATACACAATTGCGGTGCAGGTAATCCTTGTTCTTGGCGTTGCTCTTGGACTCTATGTCGTCTATCTGGACAAGGTGATCCGCCAGAAGTTTGACGGCAAGCGCTGGGCCCTGCCCGCCGTGGTGTATGCGCGTCCTCTGGAGTTGTATCCGGAGCTGCCTTTGACGGCCTCCATGCTGGCGCAGGAGCTGCAGCTTGGCGGCTATCGTCGGGACAAGGCTGCGAAAGATCCGGGCGGCTACGACCTGTCCGGTAATGTCATGCATCTGGTGACCAGGGATTTTGCCTTTGCCGACGGTGTGGAAAAATCGGCTCGGATCACGGTGGAGTTTGGTGGTCCCGTGATCAAAAAGATCTCTGCGACAGAAAGCGGGGCAGAGATTGCCCTGGCGCGCATTGATCCGGCCCGGATCGGCAGTTTTCATCCCCTGGAAAACGAAGACCGGCTTGTCTACAGCCGCAAGGAGCTTCCCGATCTGCTGGTTAAGACCCTTCTGGCGGTGGAGGATCAACATTTTTACACCCATTCGGGTGTTGATCCGTGGGGAATCCTGCGGGCCATGTTTGCCAATATCCGTGCCGGTAAGACGGTGCAGGGCGGCAGCACCCTGACCCAGCAGCTGGTGAAGAATTTTTTCCTCAATAATGAGCGCACCCTGCAGCGCAAGTTCAATGAGGTGATCATGGCCCTGCTCCTGGAGAGGCATTACAGTAAAGACGAGATCCTGACCGCCTATGCTAATGAGATCTTTCTCGGGCAGGACCGGGGCCGGGCGGTGCATGGTTTCGGACTGGCCAGTCAGTTTTATTTCCGGCGCGACCTGAAGGATCTTTCCGCCGCCCAGATTGCCATGATGGTGGGGATGATCAAGGGCCCCTCCTACTATGATCCGCGCCGCTATGCGGATCGCTGTCTGCAGCGCCGGCAGGTGATACTTGAGGTGATGCGTGACGAAGGAGTGATCTCAGACGGTGCATATCTCACCTCCAAGGCTGCCGGACTGGAGAAGAGTGGGTCGGTGCAGAGCGGTTTTAACCGTTATCCAGCTTTTCTCGATCTGGTGCGTCGCCAGCTGGGAGAGGACTATCGTGAGGAGGATCTCACCTCCAATGGCCTGAAGATCCTTACCACCCTCGATCCCCAGGTGCAGATGCAGGTGGAAAGGAATCTGCGGGAAACGGTGTCGGACCTTGAAAAACGTCATGGCGTCAGCGGGTTTGAGGGTGCGGTGATTGTCAGCAGCCGGGAGGGCGGGGAGATCCTGGCCGTGGCTGGAGGCCGCGATGCCTTGCAGCCCGGTTTTAACCGGGCTCTTGATGCCCAGCGTCCCATTGGTTCGCTCATCAAGCCGCTGGTCTATTTGACCGCTCTTGCCAACGGCTACACCCTGGCAAGTCCGGTGCAGGATACCTCCTTTACCCTGGCCATTGCCGGGGCCAAGGACTGGCGGCCGGCCAATTATGATAAAAAAGATCACGGAATAGTGCCCTTTCATGAGGCGCTGGCTAATTCCTATAATCTGGCTACAATCAAGATCGGCATGGATGTAGGGGTGGAAAAGGTGGTGCAGAATTTCAAGCGGGCGGGGATCAACCGGGATTTTAAACCCTATCCTTCCTTCCTGCTGGGAACGGCTGCCCTGTCGCCTCTTGAGGTGGCCCAGATGTATCAGCTCTTTGCCACGGGTGGTTTCTATCAGCCGCAGCGGTCCATTGGCAGTGTGCTGACGGTGGACAATAAGGTGGTCCAGCGTTTCGGGCTGACCGTGGAGCAGCGTTTTTCCCCTCAGGATGTATTTCTGCTCAATACTGCTCTGAAGCGGGTGATAAGCAATGGAACCGCGAGGTCGCTTTTAAACTATATCCCTGAGACGGTGCAGGCCGCCGGCAAAACAGGAACCACCGATGAACTGAGGGATAGCTGGTTTGCCGGATTTACCGGAGATCGGCTGGCTGTCGTCTGGATTGGCCGCGACGATAACAAACCGACCGTGCTCACCGGTTCCAGCGGCGCCATGGTGGTGTGGGGAAAGATCATGCAGTCTCTCTATCCCCAGCCTCTGGAGTTGATGGAGCCCGAGGGGCTTGAGTGGGCCAGGGTGGATGGACGAATCTACGGCCACGAGTCTGGTGCTTCCCGGGGCGATGTGGTATTGCCCTTTGTGGCAGGAACGGTGCCCAGAGGGGCCGTCCGCGCCTCTTCCTCGGGTGATGGCGGACAGGAATGGAATGTCCCTGGGGTCTTGAACACGATACGCGACTGGTTTCATTAAAGGGGAGTCTGAGGAATCTTTGAATGCTAGGAGCACTGAACGAAAGGGAGCCCCTCTCTATATTCATTTCTCGGGCTGAAGTGCTGATCTCGGCCAGAGATGCAGAGAATGTCGTGCCATGAATTTTTAAGCTGAAAAATTACGAAAGAAGGGAAAGTGAGATGAAGCAAAGAGGTCAAAACCGTTTATGGCATTTGGTCAGCAATGTCGGCTTGCTCATGGCAGTGACTCTGCTCTTGCATGGCTGCGGGGCGAAACATCCTGTTGAGCGGCCAGCCAGACCTGCTCCGGTCTCCCGTCCCAGTCCAATTACTGCTCCGCTTCCTGCCCCGACTCCAGCCCCTACGCTGGTCCCTGTTCCTAACCGGGAATCTGTACCGGTGGCGGAAGAAGGGAAGGCGGCCGGAACCTTGCTTGCCAGTGCCCGGCAGAATGTGCGGGCCGGCCAGTTCAGTCAGGCCGAAATGGTACTTGAACGGGCCCTCCGGCTTGAGCCTCGTAACGCCAGGCTGTGGCATGAGATGGCTCAGGTGAAGTATGGGCAGAAGGATTATGGTCAGGTGGTCCAGTTCTGTATCAAGTCGAACAGTCTGGCCGGGAAAGATTATGATTTGATCCAGCAGAACTGGCTGCTGATGGAAAAGGCCTATATGCAACTGGGTCAACCGGAGAAGGCGCAGCAGGCGAGAATCAAATCCGGATGATGCTGGTGATAGCTTTAACGAATTAGGTTGGTTATGTATTTTATGTTGTTGCTCTTAAAACTATTATGAATAGATACTGTCAGTATGGGATATTCGGAAACACGTGATTCAGTAACAGCCCTTGTCAAGGAACAGGCTGATATTGTCCAGATCATAGGAGAGTGCGTTGACCTGAAAAGATCGGGGGCGCGCTTCTTGGGATGTTGTCCCTTCCATGGCGAGAAGACACCCTCCTTTTCTGTGCATCCGGGGCAGCAGTTTTATCACTGCTTTGGCTGTGGCGAGTCCGGTGATGTCTTCTCCTTCATGATGAAATATTACAATCTTGATTTTCCTACAGCTCTGAAAGAGATGGCCAGGCGTTATCAGATTGAGCTGCCGGAAAAGCAGTATTCGCAGGCAGAGCAGGAAAAAGAGCGTCAGCGCAAGGCCATGTATGGTATCAATGAAAAGGCGGCGCGGTTGTTCAGGGAATATCTGCTCCATGCCAGAGGCGCGGCTGCGGCTCGCGCCTATCTCGAACGGCGCGGCATCCCGCCGGATATCCAGGAGAAGTTTCAACTGGGATACGCACCTTCCGTGGAAAGCGCCGGCTGGGATTTTCTGGGCAACAGCCTGCAGGGTGAGGAGAGCGCGGCTGCCGAGGCGGTGGGGCTCCTGGTGAAAAATGACAAGGGCTCCACCTATGATCGCTTCCGTGACCGGATCCTCTTTCCCATCTTTGACCCTAAAGGGAGGATAAGCGGTTTTGGCGGACGTATTGTCGGTGACGGGCAACCCAAGTATATGAACTCCCCTGAGAGCCCGATCTTTGACAAGAGCCGCCTGTTGCTGGGCCTTTTCCAGCAGGCTGCCGAGATCCGCTCCCGGCAGCGGGTGGTGCTGGTGGAGGGGAACTTTGACATGGTCTCGCTGGTGGTTCATGGCTGTCCCAATGTGGTCGCACCGTTAGGTACTGCCTTGACCCGGCCACAGTTGAAGCTGTTGCGCCATTATGCGGATAACGCGATCCTGCTCTTTGACGGCGATGCGGCCGGGGTCAAGGCGGCGGTCCGGGCCGTTCCTCTTTTCCTGGCCGAGCAGATGAGCGCCAGGGTGGCGTTGTTGCCTCCGGGTCATGATCCCGACACCTTTGTCCGTGAAAAGGGTCTGGAGCAGTTGGAGCGCTTGCTGGATTCCGCCACACCGCTGGCTGAGTTTGCCCTGGCAAAGATGATCGAGGAGCATGGGTTGACCCTTGACGGGAAAAGCAGGATTGTGGAAGAGCTGCGTCCGCTGGTACAGGCGGCGGCATCCCCTTTGCAGCGCTCGGTGGTGATTGCTCATTTCAGTGAAAAGCTGGGGATTGCGACCCAGCAGTTGACCGATCTTCTCTCGGCCCATTCATCGGTGCCGTCCCCGGTAGAGGCTCGGCAAAGAGAACAGAATCGTCCGGTGCAGGCAGGTCGAGGGAATGTCAGGCTCAATGCGGCTCAGAAACGCCTTGTGGCCCACATGGTCTTGCATCCGGCCCATTTTTTGCGAATGGAAGAGGTCGGTTTGAGGCCACGGCTGGCCTTCGGGGTGGGGGAGGTCTTGTTCCTGCAGCTCAAGGCCTTGCATGCCAAAGGCAGGGAACTGGAGCCGGAGGAGTTGCTGGCCGCCTTGCCCGAGGGAGAAGAGCGGGCTCTGGTTGCGGAAATATTGTTAACTGCATCATCAGCTGATTCGGGAAGCAGTTATTGTTCAGGGACAGAAGAGGAACTGGGCGAATTGCTGCTCTGGCTGAAGAGGGAGGAATTGCAGGAAATGTCCAGGCAGTTGATTGCCGAGATAGGAAAGGTGCAACGGGACGAACATGAGTTTGTAACGCTTTCCCGTTTGCTTCAGGAGAAGCAGAAGATTGATAAAGAGTTGCAGGCCCTGGGGTAGAAAATAAGGAATGGGTAAAAGGGCTGGAGCCAGTTTCTGTGCCCCTGCGAGACGTCGTCTGGTGGGTCCAGGTTTAACTTTCTCTATTTTCAATCACTTATTGATTTAAATTTTTTTCTTGATATAGTGCATAAGCTGGAAAGTAGGTGATTTTGTTAAAAGATGAGAGAGAAGGATGTTTTTTCTTGATGCGAAGACGTGGTATCTCGGGGGGGAGCTATGGCTGGGGATAAGGATTTTGATCAGAATGAAATAGAACCGATAATTGGTGAGGACCATCTTGAAGATGATGCTTTTGATATTACAGAAATTACTGGTGCGCTTGCCCTTGAAGGGGATGAAGTGGCTGCTGCATGGCCGGATGATGAAGTGGTGGATGCCTTGCAGGTAACTCCGGAGAAGGATGAGGGCGATGATGAGTTCATCGTCGATCTGGATGAAAACGCTTCGTGCCATCTCGGCGCAGGCGCGAGGCAAGGGTGTCATACCGTAGATCCCATGAATATCTATTTGCGTGAGATGGGAACCATGACCCTGCTTAGTCATGAGGAAGAGCTGGAACTGGCCCGGATGATGGAAGAGGGCTTGTATCGCATCCAGCGGGCCGTGCTGGCAACTCCTTTGGCAATAGAGGCCCTGGAGACAGTGGCGCAGGAGCTTCAGTCCGGTCGGGTAAAAATCTTTCAGGCGTTGAAGGGTATTCCTGATGATCAGAGTGACCTTATTGCCCAGGCGCACGACGAGTTTATCAACAGGGTCGCGCTGTCCACAAAACTTGAACAGCAACGAGAGGGTTTGCGACAGCGCTTTCTTGCCTGTGTTGACGGCTCGGATGAAGATAGAGAGATTTATCAGCAGATCCTGGATATAGGGCCAGAGGTAGCGGATATCTTTCAAGACAGGCTTATTTGCCCACGCTGTATCAATGGCATCGCTGCCAGTCTGGAAGAGCTGGCAAAACGTTTTCGTCTGGTCCGGGTCCAGGTGATGCAGGAGTACAAGCTTGCAGCGGCCGGTCAGGATGATCTGGAGATCAGTCCTTTGGAGATTGAGAAGAGGATTGCTCGGAAGATGTGTGAAGAACTTGGTTTTGGGTATCATGCCTTAAATGAGACTCTGCATGAACTGGATGCGGCGCGTGATACGGTCAAATACGCGAAAGAATCGCTGGTCCGGGCAAATTTGCGTCTTGTCGTCTCGGTTGCCAAGAAATTTATCAATCGCGGACTGCAGTTTCCTGATCTTATCCAGGAAGGCAATATCGGTCTGATGAAGGCCGTTGAGAAATTTGATTACCACCGCGGCTATAAGTTCAGCACCTACGCCACCTGGTGGATTCGCCAGTCCATTACCCGTGGGATTGCAGACCAGGGGCGGACTATCCGTCTGCCGGTGCACATGATAGAGACCATCAACCGATTGCTGCGGGTGACCAGGGATTTTGTACGTACAGAGAACAGGGAACCAACCCCTGAGGAAATGGCGGAACAGCTGGGCCTTGATGTGGTAAAAATCAAGGCGGCACTGAAAACAGCCAAGGATGCTATCTCGCTGGATACGCCTGTGGGAGCTGATGAAGAATCGTTTCTTTCTGATTTTATTGAAGATTGTGGCGCTATGGGACCTGATGAGTCCTCCATGGTTGACAGTCTGAAAGAATGTCTCTGCCGGGTGATGTCTTCTCTTTCTGCCCGTGAGGCCAAGGTGCTGCAGATGCGCTACGGTATTGATGTGAGCTGTGATCATACCCTTGAAGAGGTGGGGAAATGTTTTGCGGTGACCAGGGAGAGGATTCGTCAGATTGAGGCCCAGGCAATACAAAAACTGAAACATCCTTCGCGGATAGATGAGTTGCGTGTGTTTATGACCGATTAGGAGCCGCCATAAAAAAATAACTACACTTCTAACCTTTTCGTTACGGCTTTCTCTGCAGGGATTTCCCCGATCTGCTCGTTCCAGTGGCTGAAATCCAGAGGCTGCAGCTTTTGGGTCGAAGAGCGGTCGCCGGTCACGGGGTCCTGATATTACGGTTTTTTTGTACGATGCCTTTCAAGCGGCATAGATTGCCGACACACTTCTCCTGAAGGGCTATTGTAGCTCTTGTCCTTTTCTGTTCTTTTCCTTCTGGCAATTTGTGCGTGGTGATGATTCCTCTTTTTAGTTTATTTCCTGCCAAACGGTGAGGTATGGCTGATCTCCTTGATTGGGTGAGTCTGAGTCTGGTTCCAGGGTTGGGGGCGGCAGGAATGAGGCGTCTTGTGGACTTCTTTGATGGCCCGGATCGTGTATTGCTCGCCTCCGCCAAAGAGCGATCAAAGGTTCCCGGGCTTCGGGCGGAAGCTCTATTAGGACTGTCAAATGTGGATGAGGTACGTTGCCGGGGTGAACAGGAGATTGAACGGCTTAGCGGCTTAGGGGCACAGGCCATCAGCTTGGAGGATCAGAGCTATCCTTCCTTGCTCCGCCAGATCAATGGTTCGCCACCAGTTTTATATATACGGGGCAGGAGTGAGCTGCTTGAAAGTTGCTGTGTGGCGATTGTCGGTTCTCGGGCGGCAACCACCTATGGCCACCGGATTGCCTTTTCCCTGGCCAGAGATCTGTCTGCCCGGGGAGTGACGGTTGTATCCGGTTTGGCCTTGGGAATTGATGCCTGCGCCCATGCCGGGGCCTTGGCTGCGTCCGGGGCCACGGTCGCGGTGCTGGGATGCGGGCTGGATGTGGTCTATCCGCAGCAGAATAGCGGCTTGTATGAACAGATTCAGGGCGCTGGCGTCCTTGTTACTGAATATCCATTGGGAACCCGCCCTGAGGCTTTTCGATTTCCGGCGCGGAACCGTATTATTGCCGGGATGAGTTACGGGGTGGTGGTGGTTGAGGCGGCCAAAAAGTCTGGTTCGCTCATCACTGCAGAGTTCGCCCTCGATGAAGGTCGCGATGTCTTTGCGGTTCCTGGTCAGGTGGATTCCTTTAAAAGCGCAGGGGCACATTGGCTGTTGCAGCAGGGGGCGAAACTGGTCCTTTCAGCCGCAGATATTCTTGAGGAACTCCATCTCTGCACGGGGTTACAGAGTGGGGAAAAAAGAGGGACTGGGGCGGAGGATGAAAAAAACTTGGCGCTTGAGCCTGAGCTTCTTGCCCTGCTGGGAAAGATAGAGCCCTATTCGATGAAGCGCGATGCGCTTATCGCTGACTCTGGCCTGAGTCCAGGGCGGGTGGCTGAATTCCTGCTCCTTCTGGAACTGGAAGGGTTGGTGGAGATGCTTCCTGGTGATGAGGTACGCAGGGTTGGCGGGGAAAGCGCAGAGAGAAGGTGAAGAATTGCATCCCTTGATGTTATTTTTTCTTTTCCCTTATCTTGTTTTGGGATACTTCTATTCATATTCACAATGACAACAAGCACAACAAACAGAAGAGGAAGATATGCAGGAAATTCAATTTGCGCCATCCATATTGTCAGCTGATTTTTCACGTCTGGGAGATGAGATCCGGGCTGTTGATCAGGCGGGGGCTGAGCTTATCCATGTGGACGTCATGGATGGCCATTTTGTGCCCAACATCACCATAGGTCCATTGGTGGTCAAGGCTGTGCGCCAGGTAACGGACAAGGTCCTTGATGTGCACCTGATGATCGAGAATGCGGACCGCTATCTTGAGTCTTTTGCTGAGGCCGGAGCTGACTGGATCACAGTGCATGTGGAGGCCTGTACACATCTGCATCGGACCGTTTCCCGTATCCGGGAACTGGGAAAGAAAGCAGGTGTCGTTTTAAATCCGGCTACCCCTTTAGAGACCCTTGATTTTATTCTCGAAGAGGTGGATCTGGTTATGCTTATGAGTGTCAATCCAGGTTTTGGCGGTCAGTCTTTTATCCCGTCCACCTTGCGGAAGATCACTCTTCTCAAAAAACGTATCGACGAGTTGGGCCTTGATGTCGGTATAGAGATTGATGGTGGAGTCAGCCCGGCAACCATCGGTAAGGTGGCAGAGGCCGGCGCCAATATATTCGTTGCCGGCTCAGCAATCTATGGTCAAGCGGATTATCGAGCTGTGATCACGGAGATGCGGGAGCTGGCAGAGGCAGGCAGCAAAAGAAGAAAGTAATCATGGTGGTTAGGAGTGAGTAGGAAGTTGCAGGTGTAAAAAAACTGTTTCTATATGAGGTGTTCAATCATGTCTCACTAGGAGCCACTACTCACTACTGACTGACTTACTCCTTAGCAGCGAGGTGAATGATGGATAGATGGCAGGCATTGACAGATGTCCCCGTATACCCGCATCTTGTGGGGCTGGCGCAGAAACCCTTTGATCTCACGTCCCCAGGGGCGTTGGCTCCTACCCGGATAGAGCAATATTGCTGTTCTGCGGCAGGGTTTGATCTGCTCTATGCAGCCCAGCGAGTGAATGATGAGGTCCTGGCAAGGCTGCAGGAGCTGGCCGATCAGTGCGAACTGGTGAAACAGTTCCAACAGATGCGAAGGGGTGCAATAATGAACCGCATCCATGGATTCGCCTCCGAAGAGCGTCAGGTCCTGCATACAGCTTGTCGTGATCTCTTTGCTGAAAATCCGGCAGAGCCGGTTGCCACAGGACAAGCCGAAAGAGAGATAGCAAAGCTGAGGGACTTTCTTGAGGATCTGGAAAACGATACCCTGACCAATGCACATGGGCGTCCCTTTGATACTATGATCCATGTGGGGATAGGAGGGTCGGATCTTGGTCCCCGTTCAGTCTATGAGGCCCTGCGCGCCTATGTCAGACCAGGGCGGCAGGTCTTTTTTGTCTCCAATGTTGATCCCGATGACGCGGCTGCTGTCCTGCGTCGGGTCAATCTGGACACCACCCTGGTCAATGTGGTGTCCAAGAGCGGAACCACCCTCGAGACCTTGACCAATGAGAGCCTCATTAGAGGGGCCTTTGAAGCACAGGGTCTTGATCCGGCCCAACACTGTATTGCGGTGACAGGTGAGGGGAGTCCTATGGACAGTCCGGCCGGGTATCTCCGCTCTTTTTACATGTTTGATTATATTGGCGGCAGATATAGTTCAACCTCAATGGTCGGGGCGGTCATGCTTGGCTTTGCCCTGGGGATTGAGGCGGTACTGGAATTTCTTGAAGGTGCTTCTTTAATGGATCAGGCGGCGGAGGAGTCGGAACTTCAGCAGAATCTGCCTCTCCTGCTGGCGTTGCTGGGAGTCTGGAATCATACCTTTCTTGGGAACGCGACTGTGGCCGTGCTTCCCTACAGTCAGGCTCTGCACAGATTTTCTGCCCATCTTCAGCAGTGTGATATGGAATCTAACGGCAAGTCTGTGTCGCGCTATGGAGAATCGGTGGCCCTGAAGACCGGTCCGATTCTCTGGGGTGAGCCAGGGACAAATGGGCAGCATGCCTTCTTTCAGCTACTGCATCAGGGCACGGAGATTGTGCCGGTTGAGTTTATCGGATTCCGACACAGTCAGTATGAGGAAGATCTGGAAATTGAAGGGAGCACCTCCCAACAGAAACTGGTGGCAAATCTTCTGGCCCAGTCCTTGGCTATGGCCATGGGACAGAAGGACGAAAATCCCAACCGGAGGTTCCCGGGGAATCGTCCAAACCTGATTCTGTTGGCCGACAGATTGACCCCGAAAATTATGGGGGGGCTTCTGGCATTGTATGAGGCCAAGATCGTTTTTCAGGGATTCTGCTGGAATATTAACTCCTTCGATCAGGAGGGCGTGCAGCTTGGGAAGGTACTTGCCGGTCGAGTTCTTGCCCTGATGGGAGATGGCCAGGAAGAGGGTGGTGCTGATTTATCCCCGGAAATGGCCTTGGTGAAGATGGTAAAGATGGGCAGAGAATGATAAAAGGGGAACTGAATAAGGATTCATTTCCGAGTGGATTTTCATTCGTTTTTTGTTGACAAAAAATTTGTTCAGAGATATTGTCCGTCGCTGAATGATTATTCAATGGTGTATAGTTTTTGAGAACTGGTACACGATACCGACCGAAGGGCGGTATTTAAAAGGTGAAGCATTCAAGGAGTAATGGCCAGCGTTGTTTTGCTTCACTTTTTAAGCGTGACAAGTGAAAGAGTGTTGGTGTGTATATTTTGGTAAAGGTTGAAGTTAAACTAGTAATTTAAAGGAGGAAAATTCATGGCAAAGCATGAGACGCCCCTGTTGGATGAGCTTGAAAAAGGCCCATGGCCAAGCTTCGTTACCGACATCAAGCGCCAGGCAGAGAAAAACCCAGATTGTTGGGATATCCTTGGTCAGGTAGAGTTGTCCTACAAAGAGAGAATTACCCATTGGAAACATGGTGGTATTGTTGGTGTTTTCGGATATGGTGGTGGTATTGTCGGTCGCTATTCAGACATGCCAAAACGTTTTCCAGGTGTTGAGCATTTTCACACCGTTCGTCTCGCCCAGCCAGCCTCCAAGTACTATTCCACCAAGCATCTGCGTGATATCTGCGATCTGTGGGAGAAATATGGTTCTGGTATGACCAATATGCACGGTTCGACCGGCGACATTATTATGCTTGGTTGTCGTACTGAGGCTCTTGAACCTTTCTTTTATGACCTGACCCATAACCTGCAGCAGGATCTGGGCGGTTCCGGTTCCAACCTGCGGACTCCTGCCAACTGCCTTGGGCAGTCACGCTGCGAGTGGGCCTGTTATGATACAGAAGAAGCATGTCATCATCTGACCATGCACTATCAGGATGAGATCCATCGTCCTGCCTTCCCTTATAAGTTCAAATTTAAGTTTTCCGGTTGTCCCAATGACTGTGTTGCTGCTATTGCCCGTTCAGATGTGGCGGTTATCGGCACCTGGAGGGATAATATCCGTATTGACCAGGCTGCCGTTAAAGAATATATCGCCGGCAATATCCCAGGAAACGGCGGCGCCCATGCCGGTCGTGATTGGGGTAAGTTTGACATTAAAAAAGAGGTTATTGACCTTTGTCCAACAGAGTGTATGTGGATGGAAGGTGGTGAACTGAAGATTGATGATTCAGAGTGTACGCGTTGTATGCATTGCCTCAATGTTATGCCTCGTGCTCTTCGTCCCGGTGCAGATCAAGGCGCGACCATCTGTTGTGGTGCCAAGGCCCCGATTCTTGATGGTGCCCAGTTCGCAACACTGATTGTACCTTTCATGAAAGTCTCTGCTGACAATGAGTTTGAAGAGTTGATCGAATTCATTGAGAAGATCTGGGATTGGTGGATGGAAGTTGGCAAGAACCGTGAGCGCGTGGGTGAGACCATGCAGCGTATTGGCCTGCCGACCTTTATCAAGGTAATGGATCTGGAGCCTATTCCACAGCACGTGAAAGAGCCTCGTTCTAATCCTTATGTTTTCTGGCAGGAAGAAGAGGTTGAGGGTGGATTTAGTCGTGATGTTGATGAGTTCCGTGCTCGCCACGCTGCCTAATTAGAAGTTAAATCGAGTAATTATCTCGTATATATAAGGAGATTGATAAAATGGCCTATGATCCAGCCAACCCGATGTCCGATAGAATTTCCGACATTGGTCCCAGATATTATTCTGAATTTCATCCACCAGTTGTTAAAGCCAACAAAGGCAAATGGCTGTGGCATGAGATCACACAACCCGGTGTTCTGGTACATAAATCAGAGACCGGTGACGAATGCTGGACAGTCCGTGTTGGGGCTGCCCGCTTGATTTCCATCGAGCTTATTCGTGAGATGTGTGATGTTGCCGACAAGCATTGTGATGGTTTCTTCCGTTTCACCACCCGTAACAACGTTGAGTTCATGGTGGATAACAAAGCCAAGGTTCAGCCACTTCTCGATGATCTGGCAGGCCGTGGCAACAGGTTCCCAGTAGGTGGTACCGGTGCCGGTGTTACCAATATCGTTCATACTCAAGGGTGGGTTCATTGCCATACCCCTGCCACCGACGCCTCCGGCGTTGTTAAGGCAGTCATGGATGAGCTCTTTGATTACTTTACCTCCATGACTCTGCCAGCTCAGGTGCGTATTGCCCTTGCCTGCTGTCTGAATATGTGTGGTGCTGTACATGCCTCTGATATCGCAATCCTTGGTGTACATCGTAAGCCACCAATGATTGATCACAAACGTATTACCGGTGTTTGTGAGTTGCCCCTTGCCATTTCTGCTTGTCCACTTGGCGCTGTTAAACCAGCCAAGGCTATGGTAAATGGTGAGGAAATTAAGACAGTAGCGGTTAATGCAGATCGTTGTATGTTCTGCGGTAACTGTTACACCATGTGTCCTGCCATGCCTCTTGCTGATCCTGAGGGTGACGGAATTGCCATTCTGGTTGGTGGCAAGGTTTCCAACTCAAGATCGACTCCTAAATTCTCCAAGTTGGTAATTCCCTTCCTGCCCAACACTCCGCCACGTTGGCCTGAGACCGTTGCCGCTGTCAAGGGTATCCTTGAGGCCTATGCCAAAGACGCTCGCAAGTATGAGCGTGTTGGCGAGTGGGCAGAGCGGATTGGCTGGGAGAAGTTCTTTGAGAGATGCGATATCCCATTTACCATTAAGAGTGTTGATGATTATCGTTTGGCTTATGACACCTGGCGTACGACTACTCAGTTCAAGTACACCTCTCATGTCAAGTAATTGACTTGATGGTATGGTCGATTTTAAATGGTTAAAATCGACCATACCTGCTGGATACTTGCCTGTTCATAATTTTTTTAGGAGTATGTGCAATGGCATTAAGTATTGAAGAGCTCAAGGCTGCTATCCTGAAGAAGGCACAGACAGCCCCCAAACCACAGCTCTATATCAAGGATTTTTATGCATGTGACCCTGACTCAAAACCACGTGTAGTCAAGAATGCTGCCAATGATCTGGTCAAGGAAGGTAAGATGATGTTCTGGTCTTCCGGTTCTACCACCATGTATGCCATGAAAGATCGTATCAAGGATGAAGAAGGCGCGGGTGGAGTGAATTAGTTTTTAAATTCTCGAATGTTGAGAGTTGATGAGGTGCCGAGTTTTAAACTCGGCACTTTTTTTTTGCCTTTTTTAAAGAATATAATGAAAGACACACTGTTTTTGGAGACAGTTGATTCGACAAACCGGGTGGCTCGAGAACTTGGGACTGCTGGAAAACCACATGGCTATGCGGTGTTGGCTGGTAGTCAGTTAAAAGGACGGGGTAGGTTGGGGAAGACTTGGCAGTCTCCACCCGGAAAAGGTCTCTACTCTACGATTTTGTTACGACCCAAGCTGGATGTCAAGGAGTACCCCAAAATAACGTTAACGGCAGGACTTGCGCTCAGTCAGGTTCTTGAGGAGATCTGTCAGCTGGACGTAGCATTGAAATGGCCCAACGATATCTATATCTCCGGCCGGAAGTGCGGTGGTATCCTGGTGGAGACCTCATCTCTTCAGGGAGAAGCGGATGGGCATTTTGCCCTTGTGGGCATAGGGGTGAATGTGAATGCTGATAAAGATTCATTTTCTTCTGACTTACGGAAAAGCGCAACCTCCCTCTTCCTGGAGAGTGGGAAAGAATATGAGATCTTGACTTTATTTGAGGCATTCCGGTCCAGACTTCTGCAACTGGTGTTCCAACTTGCGCATGAAGGTTTTGCCGATATCCTGAATAAGTGGCGAGAACGGGATATGTTACAAGGGAAGTGGATGCAGTGGTTAACCCCCACGGGTGAGGTCATTTTTGGAGAGTCGCTTGGCGTGGATAATAGAGGAATTATGTCGGTACGGGATTGTTCAGGGAAAATCTACGAGGTGCTTTCGGGTGATGTGTCACTGGCTCCACAGTTTAGGGGCCGTTAAATAACCTGACATTTTATACCAATTTCGTTACAGCCCTTTAAGCCGATCTGTACATCTTGTTGGTTGTTTAATTTTATACAGCGTTTTAGTGGAAAGTAGGAGAAGGCAGGTGCTCATGAAAGAATCTTGTTTCGTCCTGCCTTCTCCGTTTTATAGCCTAATAGCGATAATAGTCTGGTTTATATGGCCCGTCGAGTGGTACGCCGATATATTCGGCCTGTTCCTGAGTCAGAACAGTGAGATTGGCTCCGATTTTTTTCAGATGCAGTCGGGCAACCATCTCATCGAGGTTTTTTGGCAAGAAATAGACCTTGTTTTCGTACTGACCGGGGTTTTTCCAAAGTTCGATCTGGGCCAGTACCTGATTTGTGAATGAATTACTCATGACAAAACTAGGATGACCAGTGGCGCATCCCAGATTAACCAATCGTCCTTCGGCCAGAATGATAATCTTCTTACCGTCCGGGAAGATCACATGATCGACCTGGGGCTTAATATTGTCCCAAGGGAGGTTTTTGATAGCGGCTATGTCAATCTCTGAGTCAAAGTGGCCGATATTGCAGACAATAGCCTGGTCTGGCATCAACTCCATGTGGGGGCGGGTGATGACGCGCAGGTTTCCGGTACAGGTGACAAAGATATTGCCAATAGGGGCTGCCTCTTCCATGGTAACCACTCTATATCCCTCCATTGCTGCCTGCAGGGCACAGATGGGGTCGATCTCAGTGATGTAAACGGTGGCACCCATACCGCGCAAGGCTTGTGCACAGCCTTTACCTACGTCGCCGAAACCTACCACTACAGCATTTTTGCCGGCAATCATCACGTCTGTTGCCCGTTTAATGCCGTCGATTAATGACTCGCGACAGCCGTAAAGGTTGTCAAATTTTGATTTGGTAACTGAGTCATTCACATTAAAAGCAGGACACATCAGTTTACCACTCTTAGCCATCTCGTTCAGTCGATGGACCCCGGTGGTGGTTTCTTCACTGATACCACGGATATTTTTCATATCGTCTTTGTACTTATCATGCATGATAAGAGTGAGATCACCCCCATCGTCAAGGATCATGTTGGGCCGCCAGTTATCAGGCCCGAAGATAGTCTGATCTATACACCACCAGAATTCTTCTTCATTCTCCCCTTTCCAGGCAAAAGTGGGAATGCCGGCAGCAGCCATGGCTGCTGCCGCATGATCCTGAGTGGAAAAGATATTGCAGGATGACCAGCGGATTTCGGCGCCAAGATCCACCAGGGTCTCCATGAGAACAGCAGTCTGAATCGTCATATGCAGGCACCCGGCGATACGGGCGCCCTTAAGGGGCTGGGCCTCATGATATTCATTGCGGAGGGCCATAAGTCCCGGCATTTCAGTCTCGGCAATTTCGATTTCTTTTCTGCCCCATGCGGCAAGGGACATGTCGGCTACCTTATAATCATTTTTTAATGCAGTCATTTAAATACCTCTGTGTAAAATGGATAAGTGAAAATAAAAAGGCCCACCTGTTTTGGTATACAAAACAGGTGGGGAATATGTGAAAAGCAGTAGGGAAGATTTCTGTTCTGTAAGGACGGCTTTTACAGCTTGGCGTCTTCACGCAATATTTCGGCTTTATCGGTTTTTTCCCAAGTAAAATCCTCGCGTTCTCGACCAAAATGACCGTAAGCGGCAGTGGCTTGATAGATGGGGCGTAAAAGGTTCAGGTGTTGAATAATGGCCTTGGGGCGCAGGTCGAAGTGTCGCAGGATGAGGGCCTTGATCTTATCATCAGAGATGGCACCGCTACCAAAACTATTTACATTGATTGAAACCGGTTGGGATATCCCGATAGCGTAGGCAACCTGGACCTCTATTTCCGAGGCCAGACCGGCGGCTACAATGTTTTTGGCAATATAGCGTCCCATGTAAGAAGAAGAACGATCAACCTTGGAAGGATCTTTTCCGGAGAAGGCACCGCCTCCATGCGATCCCTTGCCACCGTAAGTATCAACAATAATCTTGCGACCGGTTACACCACAATCACCAACTGGTCCGCCGATCACGAAACGACCCGTGGGGTTGATATAGTATTTTGTATTGCTATCGATCATTTCTGAGGGCAGAATCGGCTTGATGATCTCTTCCATGACCCCTTCTTTCAGGTCTTCATAATTAACGCTCTCATCATGCTGGGTGGAGAGAACGACCGCTTCTACCCGTTTGGGCACATTATTTTCATATTCAATGGTTACCTGGCTTTTGGCGTCAGGACGCAGCCAAGGAAGACGACCGGATTTACGTACTTCAGATTGACGTTTGACCAGACGGTGAGCATAGGTGATAGGCATTGGCATCAGGACTCTGGTCTCGTTACATGCATAACCAAACATCAGCCCCTGATCTCCGGCCCCTTGGTCCAGATCGAGACCAGTACCTTCGTTTACGCCTTGAGCAATATCCGGCGATTGCTTGTCAATGGAAGTAAGGACAGCGCAAGATTGCCAATCAAAACCCATATCCGATGAGTTGTAGCCAATGGAGCGAATAGTTTGACGAACCACATCGGGCATATCAACCCAGGCGCTAGTGGTAATCTCGCCGGCAATGACAGCCATGCCAGTCGTGACCAGGGTCTCACAGCCAACCCGGGCAAGCGGGTCCTGGGCGAGGATGGCATCGAGAATGGCATCGGAGATCTGATCGGCAACTTTGTCAGGGTGTCCTTCTGAAACGGATTCTGAGGTGAAAAGATAATTTGTCATGAGAGATGTCTCCAGTAAGAGAGAAAGCTGACTTATTTATAACATAAAAAATGATGTATATAAGTGCTAAGGCTTTGTTAATTTATATGGAATCAATTAGGATAAATAAATATTATACATTGATGAGAAATGAGAGTTTTTGTCAACAAAAAAGGGACGAAATGGTAAGAAAATTACTTTAATGTTCTAAAGATTAGTGACTTCTTATTACTTGTCAAGTACGAAGTACCGGCTCATTTGAGAGAGATTAAACCTAGAGAATATGTTGTTAATGATAACTTTGCCAGGGAGAGATTGTTTTGGCTATGTATAGAAGTTTTGTGGTACGAGAGCCGCGCAAAGGGGAGTTTGTCCGGTCGATTGAAGAGAAGGACACTTGGGATCTGCCGGCAGGTGAACTCCTGATCAGGGTTCATTATTCGTCGCTGAACTATAAAGATGCCC
Organism: Pseudomonadota bacterium; assembly: GCA_018821985.1. GTDB lineage: Bacteria > Desulfobacterota > Desulfobulbia > Desulfobulbales > Desulfocapsaceae > UBA2270. Next base: position 29,439 of record JAHJKP010000001.1, on the reverse strand, counting down.
TCTCTGCCAAGGGTAATCGTGGCGTCACAAGACGGTATCCTCATACCCCCGGGATTGATGCGGCCGGTGTGGTAGAGGAGTCAACTGTTGCCACTTTCCATCCGGGAGATCAGGTTGTCGTCTCAGGATATGATCTGGGTATGAATCATCCGGGCGGCTTTGCAGAATATGTACGGGTTCCGGCAGCATGGGCAGTGAGGCTTCCTGAAGCTCTGACGCTGAAGCAGAGTATGATGCTGGGGACGGCCGGTTTTACGGCTGGTCGTTGTGTAGAAATGCTTGTGCGGCAGGGGTGTGTCCCGGGGGAAGGCGATATTCTTGTGACCGGGGCTACTGGTGGTGTCGGGTCGACCAGCGTGGCCATGCTCGCCAAGCTGGGTTTTGCAGTGACGGCCCTCACCGGAAAAAATGAGCCGGCGTTTCTTTTGGAATTGGGGGCTCGTGAGGTCTTGGCCAGAGGAAAATTTCTTCGGTCTCGTAAAAAAATGCTCCTGCCGGAAAGATGGGCAGGGGTGGTGGATACCGTCGGTGGCGAATATCTGGAGACTGCTATCAAAGAGACTCGTTATGACGGGGTTGTTACCAGTTGCGGCAATGCGGCCTCTGGTGATCTGACTCTTACGGTCTATCCCTTTATTATCCGTGGAGTTCGGTTGATCGGCATTGATTCCGCCAGGTGTTCTCTGGCCGTCCGAGAGCGAATCTGGCAGTTGTTGGCAACCGAGTATAGATTCAGCCAGCTTGATCATCTGGCGTCAGTGATTACCTTGGAACAACTTGATGGGGCGATCCAGCGTATGCTTGCGGGGAGTTTACTTGGTCGGGTGGTTGTACAGTTGATATGAGTTTTTATCACAAAATGTTTGGAGTGGAGAAAAACGAGGTAATGTCGATACAGGAAGCACAGAAGGTTTTTTTAATCGAAGAGCAGGGCCTTGCCGCTGTCCGGGAGCGGATCGGTGAGGAGTTCGAAAAGGCAGTGGACATGCTTTTTCATTGTCCCAGTCGTGTGGTTATTACCGGAATTGGGAAGTCTGGAATCATTGGGCAGAAAATTGCTGCGACCCTGAACAGTACAGGAACACCGTCATTTTTTCTTCATCCGGTAGAAGCCATGCACGGTGACTTGGGTATGGTTATGCCAACCGACGTGGTGATTGCCATATCGTATTCTGGTGGAACCACAGAGTTGAATGGGCTCATGGGTAGTCTGCAAAAGAGAGGGGTGGCGATTATTGCCATGACCGGCGGTCTCCATTCAATTCTGGCCGAGGCAGCGGATCTGATCCTCGATATCGGGGTGCCGATGGAGGCCTGTCCCTTGGGACTTGCCCCCACGGCCTCGACCACGGCAACCCTTGCCATGGGAGATGCCCTCGCTGTCGTGCTCTTGCAAAAGAAGCATTTTCTGGCTTCAGATTTTCGCAAGAATCATCCAGGCGGCAGCCTGGGAGAACGTTTGAAGGTGAGTGTGCGTGAGGTGATGCTTACGGGTGATGCCGTTCCCTGGGTGAATGGTGAAGTACCGGCTGCTAAGGCTATAGAGGTGCTGAATGAAAAGAATATCGGAGCTGTCTTGGTCATGGGGGCTGGCGAGAAGATTCTGGGTATTGTCACTGATGGCGATGTCCGCCGCAGTATCGTTGAAAATAAGGTGCTTGCCTCTTTACTTGCTGTAGACATTATGACACCAGATCCGGTGGCCATCGATGGCTCAATGCTGGCGGCCGATGCCTTGAGTATCATGCAGAGGTATGAGATTACAGTGTTGCCGATTGTGAAAGAGGGTGGAGGCCTGGCAGGGATTCTTCATCTTCATGATCTGTTAGGCAAGGGCGAATTTCGTTTCCTGGTTTGATAGGTTGGAAATTTGAAAGTGATGGAGGGGCGAAAATGTGTCAGATGAGTGTGGTTGTTGAAGATGAAGGTGTTGAAACAATGATCATGGAGAATGTCACCCATCTGCAGGTGTCAGGGGCGACCATTGAGGTGAGTGCATTTTTTGAGGAACCTCGTGTGGTTGAAGGAGTCATTATTCAGGCCATTGACTTCCTGGGTGGGAAGGTCATTCTTAAAAAGAGTTCGGTCTGAGCCGAAGATCATGTAATGTCATAAGCATGACAAGATCTCCGGAGCTTATTATTCTGTAAGCAGATTTGTTGAATGTAGAACCATTAAAAACTATACGGAAATAAAACTAAAAACAGCTTGCTGTATTGTGTTTTGTTTTTTGTTTGTAAGCAGAGAGATGAGAGAATCAACAACAGGGGGGAGTAGAATGGAGCAGATGGAAAAATTAAGGGTCTTGTTGCCGCATTGGATTGAACATAACCGGGGCCATGCTGAAGAATGCGGGAAATGGTCTTCTTTTGCCCATGACGCTGGAGAAGAGACTGTGGCTGCTTATCTCGAGAGCGCCATCGCGGCTATGAATCAGGTAAGTGAGCTTTTGGATAAAGCCTTGCTGGCGGCTGGCGGGAAGATGCCGGAGCATGAACACCATCATCACCACCATCATTGATCAGGAAAACCCAGGGGGGCGGCAGGGATGAATATCTTGTTCTCTTATTTATTATATGGTTCCAACTGATTCTTTGCCGGATCATAGAGATAGCTGACTTTCAGGAGCGTTGAGTCTCCGGATCCTTGATCAAAACACTGGAGCATAAATAACATCTTCCCACCTATTTTCTTAAGAAAGATTGCCTGAGGTCTGGATAAACTTTCAGGGAGCAGGGATGGATTGTCCTGGATGAAAAGGGTCTGGAAATTGTCGGTCAGATACAATATCTGTTCTGATATCAAACGATCTTCCTGGGCCTGGTATGCTGAGGAGAGTATTTTCTGCCCTGCGTTTATTGTGTTCTGCTCATTGGCGGAGTTTTCATTGCTGAAAAAACGCCATTGTTTGGTGGCTGGGTCGTAGATATAACTTGTCTGCAGGAGCACCGGCCGACTATTTCCCTGCTCAGAGCACTGGATTCTGTAGAGCATTTTGTGGCCTATTTTTTTAAGAAACGTGACGCGAGGACTTGATAAATTCTCAGCGTTCAGGGCGGGGTTGTTCTGGGTGAAGAGCTTTTGATAATTGTTCGTCAGATATGAGATATGTTGGCTCTTCAGCAAATCTTCCTGCGCCTGAATGATAGAAAGTTCAGTCTCTTTGATAATTGTCTGGAACTCCTCTTCGCTGGCGAAAGAGCTCATGCTTGTTGTTTTGATGATCGCCTGCAACTTGCTGATTGCCTGGGTAAACTCTTTGTTTTTCAAGTGGTTGGCAACGCTCTGCTGGTCTCTGATAACGGCGGCATGAAGCATGAGTCGTGAAATCTTTTGCTGGCTTTGTTGGGGATTGTCGCGACGCAGAAGTTCACTGTTTTCTTCAAGGAGTTGAATAGCCTGTTCGTATAAACTGATCGCTTGATCCCATTGGGCATCGGCAAAGGCTTTTTTCCCCTGCTCCAGCGAGTTGAATACCTTGGTTCGGACGATAATCTCCTGGAGAGAGGTGAGGGTCTCGGCATCAGAAAAAGAGAACTTCTGTTCTATCTTTTGGGCTTGTTCAAAAGCAGTTAGGGCATTCGTCCAGTTTTCTTGAGAAAAATATTCATCACCTGAGGCCATTAATTTGTTAAATTCGACCTGGCCGGTGAGTGATTGAATCCTTGAGATGTTTGTAGATGGAATCTGTGGATTTTTCCTGGCAAGATCCAGGGCCTTATCAAAGTATTTTTGTGCAGAATCCCATTCTGTCCGAGCCAATGCCTGCTCACCTGCCTGTAAAGCAATGTTGAATTCGGCGCTTATTATGTTTCTACGGATCTGATCAAGGATACTTTGATCGATCGTTGGTATTGCGGAAGCAAGTTGCAATGTGCGAGTATACCCTGCTAAGGCCTCTTGCCATTTTCTATCAGCCAGATGCTGATCAGCAAACTTCATGGATTGCTGCCATTCTGGCAAGCTGCTGTCTTCTCTGCTGAGCGCACGTTCTTTGCCTCTGTTTATTGAGTCCTGGACTTGCTTGATCTCTTCAATGACAAGTTTTTTCTCCTCTTGCTTGATGAAAAGAATTTTTGAGGTCAACTCTAGGGCATCGGTACATTTTTGTTCGGCCTCAGGGATTTGTTTTGCCTCCTGAAGCTGTTGGCACTCTCTGGACATGCTTTGTGCATGTTCTAATTGAGTACTCAAAAATAGGTAACTGAAGCTCAAGATGAGCAGAAAGCCTATACAGCCACAGCCGACAATGATTGGCCAACGGGAGCTGCCCTGTTTTATCTCTGGTTGCTGGACTGAGGCGCTCTTTTTTTTGGTGGGAGCAACCGGTTTTTCATTGTGTTTTGAGGCAGTTTTTTTCTTGTTATTACCGGTATCTTTTTCGCTAACGTCTTCTACTGCCCAGTCGCCAAGCATCTCCAGAGAATATTGTGCCCGATCGATATCTTTATCTATCTCAGGAAAATCCGGGACTAAATTCTTTACTTCTTTATATCGCTTAAGGGCCTTCGCCGGATTTCCCTGGTGCTCAAGGGCCTCTCCTTCTTGGTGTTTTTGATGCGCTTCATTGAGGTTGCGCTGCATCTGCCTATCCACATCAGGCTCGGGCTCGGGGTCTTGTGGGGTCTCGGAAGAGGGCTCCAGGGACAGGTGAGGATGCAGAGGTCTTTCTGCCGCGATTTGAGGAAAGGAGTTTTCTCCTTGTTCGAGTATTACAACTTCGTCAATCTCTTCTATCTCATTGCTTGGAAAAAGGATATCATCAACAAGATCCATTGTCAGCGGCGTTTCAGGGGCTGCTGCTTTCTGCTCCTCTGGAGCTAACAGTGGTGTGGACGTTGAGAGTTGATGGATGGTGTCCAAGGGCAGTCTGTTTTTATTCTCCTGGTACCAGATTGCGGCTTTTTCATTGAAGGCATTATTGGTTGAGTAGATCTCGCCGCAAAGCATGCGGCCAATATGGATGATCAGCTCGGAAAGAGATTGGTTGTTTTCCCAGAAGTCTCCTATGCAGATGGCCGCCTGATCAAAGTCAGGGTGGAAAACAGGGCTTTCTGGCTTACAGTTTGGTGGAAAGTGGGGGAATCCAAAAGGAAGGGTGAGAATGACTACATGGTCAGTACATTCTCGGACCTCTCCTTCATCTTCTTTACAGAGGCCTTGTAAATGATAGGTGATACGATACTGTTCAGGTGGAGTACCAGCAATAGGTGTTACTTGAATCTGTTGATGCTGGGAAAATCTGACTTTGATTTCCTGAAAAATGACTTCCAGCTGTTCAGAAAGGATGGTCATGAAGGTTCACTTGGCGGCTTAAGTTGAATGATAGTGTCTTTTACTTTTATTTGAGGATGACACTTGAGAAATGAGTCTTTTATCGTATCCAGTTAGATGTGATGCCAAACTCTAAACCTTTGTCTCAAAGTTATGTTCATCTGGGTGGTAAAACGGCATAAAAAATCGGAATAAAATAGTCAGGAATAGAATTGGTCTTTTGTAATGGTTCCAGATGCGTATGATTTCATAATTAGTTCGATAAGTTCAGACAGTTGACGAAAATATTAGTATAAATGTATCAGGTTTTTCGAAGAAGAGGAATTTATTTATTTCTTGTAAGAGAAATATAAGTTCTTGTTTGTGGCTCTCTTTTAAATGAATTTTTTAGTGAATACAGAAATGGGTAGATATTTTCTGGAAAAAAATCTTTGCAGGAAGTGTAACGAGGGGATATTGATAGAAGAGTTGTAAAAGAGAATCGGCTTTGCATAAAAATAAATCTCAATCCTTAACTGAAGTTGGGTATGAAATCTTTTCAGGTCTTTTTTGAAATTATTGAAGACAACCATTGTCCATTATATAAGGTTGGTGAGCAGCTGGTTCTGTCGGACAAGGCACTTTCCTGTCCGGGGAATAAAGCAACCTGTTTGATTTTGGTCCGGGAAATGACCCAGTTGTTGTTCAAGCTTCTTGCGGCAAAGAGTGATCATCTGGTGGCTGAAAAACAGATATTCAGTTGTAGTGGCTGTACTGGCCTGATTAAATTTATCCCGGTATCAATTCCAGAAAATATGGCAACAGGAACAGTTCCTGTCCTGGGGGCAAGGGAACAGGAACTTCTGGCGAGGATTCAGTCGTTTCCCTTGATTCAGATAATCCCTGATGATGAATTAAAGAATTTTATTGGACGGTGTCAACTGGAGCTTGTTCATGAAGGGACTCTTCTGATCCATAAAGGGGAACCGACATCCTCTCTTTACCTTATCCTTTCAGGACAAGCGCTTGTGATTGATGGACCCGTTGTGATCACGACTTTGGGGGCTGGTGAGATCTGTGGGGAGATGAGTTATCTGGGAGGGGATGTGGCTGGGGCCTCGGTCAGGGCATTATGTGATACAGAGGTGCTTGCTGTTTCCAGTGATGATTTCAATCTTCTTCTTGATAAGCTGCCTGCTGTTCAGATTTTTATGGCCCGTTTATTGGCGCAGCGCCTGACTCGGGTGAACCGGGCCAGGGCTGAAGATTTTGCTTCCTGTATGCAGGGTAAATTGCACGATATGGCCCCAGCAGAATTGTTTCAGATTTTTCATATGAACAGTAAAACAGGTGTTCTTGCCCTGAACCTTCCTCGCGGGCCTGGAAAGGTTTCCTTTAGGGAAGGTTGTATCATTAATGCCCATTATCAGGGACGAGAGAATGAAGAGGCGATCTTCGCCATGCTGGCTGAACATGAAGGAACCTATAGGTTTACCCTTGGACTCTCTCCGCAGGAGATGAAAGCTGCAGAAGTTGGTGATTTTATGAGACTTCTTATGGAGGGGGTTAAGCGGGTGGATGATGCGCAGGAGGGAAGGTAGGTGAGACTTGTAAATAATTCTTAAATATTCAGATAGGGCTCGGCTGGAATCAGAGCGATTCAAGAAAAGGGGGGAGTCGCAGAATCTCCATGAAACTGGTCACGTGATATTCGGCAGCTAGGGCTGGATTTCTGAATCCAATCAAACGCATACCGCAGTTGGCGCTATGCTCTCGATCAATGATGGAGTCACCAATGTAAATGGCTTCATCCGTCTGGTAGTCAAAATAATCAAGGATTTCCAGTAAGGCATCCGGCGCTGGTTTGGGGCGACGCGCATTATCTGCGGTCATTACCTTTTCAAAGTAGCTCTCCAGTTGAAAGAGCTGCAGGATTGGCACCATAGTGTTGGTGCGGTTGGTGGAGATAGCCAGCTTGTAACGAGTTTTGGTCCTTTCAAGAAATTCAATAAGATCCGGTTCCATCCGCATGTGGTTGAGAAAGGGTGTATAGTCAAGGCTCATTCGATAGGCATTCACTTCTGCCAGATCCTGGTCGCGATAATGGCGGAAGATGTGCCGGATGGAGTCCGTCACATTGTGGATATGGACATGCTCAAGCTCCTCCGTGCTCATTGCCGGTCGATTGAAACGGGCAAGCAGTTGATTGTAATATTGCTGGTTGGCAAATTTGGAGTCAAACATGACCCCGTCACAGTCGAAGATAATGAGTTTGAGCATAGTTTATCGAGGTATAATAAAAATCAGTCAGACTGAGGAAATCTTGAGGCCCTATTCTGGCAGGTTGCTTATTGTGCCGTGATCTCAGTTCTTAAACAATATCTTCTGTAGCCAGTCAATAGCGTAGAGAAGCAGGGCCTCGTCATCGGCCAGACGTTCTCTGCTGGTATCATCTAATGGGTTTGTTTGTGGAAGCTCTCCCGCCAGAAGCAGGAGCCGGAATTGGTCAAGATTATAGAGGGCCAGGATAAATTGTTCTCTCTGTTGTTCAGAAAGCTGTTTTCCCTGTCGTATCTGCTCATGTTGCAGGAGGGTTGCCACTGCATCATTAAAGCGGTTGTAGGTCGGAAGTTCCTGCTCTGTGCTGTAGGTGAGTGCGTTGTGCTCTTGTTGCTCCTTGAATCCATGGCAATGGCTTTCTCGCAGAAGAACGAAGAACACATCCATGCTGTTGTCAGTTTGACGAATGGATGCCCTGCCCATGGGATAGGCCCGGCAGGCTCCAGGGCGATCCTGGTACTGGGTGCAGCCGATATCTGAGACAAAGACACAGCTCGCCCGGCCATCGTCCACCATGGTGAGATAAAAGCGGGGGAAGGTTTCGTGATCTTCCTGCTCCATGATCACATAGCGGTCGAGAAATTCCTCAGAGTGCAGGCCGCAACCTTTTTTCAGGCGCAGGACATCGTAAGGAGTCAGAGCCAGTTCCAGCTGGCGGCAGCAGTCGGTAAAACAGCCGACAGATGGATGGCAGGAGAAATGGAATGTTTCCCCTTTTTCTATCCTTGTGACATTTCTGGGGAGCAGGGGCTGGTTCATTGGGGTTGTTCCCGTTTTTCAGGCCAGAGTAACAGCACGGGACTGGCCACGAATACGGAGGAAAAGGTCCCCACGATGATACCGGCCAAGAGAACAAAGGCAAAGTCATGGATCACAGATCCGCCGAGGAGCAGCAGGGCAAATAAGGTCATACAGGTGGTGAGTCCGGTGACAATCGTTCTTCCTACAACTTGATTGACACTGTCGTTGATCTGGCTGATGAGGGTGTGTGTTCTGTCCTTGGCCATATTTTCCCGGATACGGTCAAAGACCACAACCGAGTCGTTGAGGGAGTAGCCGCCAAGGGTAAGCAGGGCCGTAACAATGAGCAGGGTTATCTCAATATCCATCACCCAGCAGAGTCCGATAATGATAAAGACATCATGAAGGGTGGCAATGGCGGCCGCCACTCCAAAACGGATATCAAAACGCAGGGCCAGATAGATAATTACACCGATCAGGGAGATCAGGATGGCCATACTGGCCTTGTCCCGCAGGACAGAACTCACGGAAGAGCCGATCTCGGACTGACTCTCCAGGGTAAAGTGTTTGTCGCTAAACTCTGTGGCCAGAATGGAGCTGATCTGTTCACTGAGATTGCCAATGATCTCTTCTGATTTCTTGATCTTGACAATCAGGCTGTGTTCATTTTCCACCTCCTGCAGATCAAGTCCCTCCATTTTGTGTTTGTTAAAGGCCTGACGAACCTCGCTCATGGTAAAGGCCTGAGTTGCCTTATATTGCAACAGGGTGCCGCCGGAAAAATCAACTCCCATATTGGCCTTGCCCCTGGCAATCTGGATGGAGGCGATGAGGCCAATACCGACGAGGACTGCTGAAATAGCATAGGTGATGTGGCGTAACTTCATATAATCGAGGTTGGGCTTTCTGGTAAAGCGAAGGAAGCTTAGTTTTTTCAGAAGATTGAAGGAGCGGAGGACGTCAAACATGAAACGGGAGCAGTAGAGGGCGGTAAACAGGTTGAAGATGATGCCCAGGGAAAGAGTGATGGCAAATCCCTTGATCGGGCCGGTCCCAAAGAGAAACAGGGCCATAGAGGTGATCAATGTTGTCACCTGTGAGTCAACAACGGTGGAGAGTGCCTGGCTGAAACCGCTGTCGACGCTGGATCTGACCGATTTTCCCAGATCATAACTCTCGCGCATCCGTTCGAAGATCAGGATGTTTGAGTCCACGGCCATGCCGATAGAGAGGACAATGCCGGCAATACCCGGCAGGGTCAGGGTGGCATTAAGGATGGCAAGTCCGGCAAAGAGAAAGAGGATATTGAGTGCCAGGGCCGCATTGGCAATGACGCCTGAGAGGCGATAAAAAATCATCATGAAGGTGATAACCAAGAGCGAGCCGAATATACCTGCAGTCAGACCCTTGTTGATGGAGTCGGCGCCAAGGCTGGCACCTACGGTCAAGTTTTGGATAATGTCAACCGGCGCCGGTAGGGCGCCAACTCTCAGGACAATGGCCAGGTCGGCCGCTTCCTCATGGCTGAAACTGCCGGATATCTGGGCTGATCCCCCCATGATTTTTTCCCTGATGGATGGGGCCGAGCGGATAACTTCATCGAGTACAATGGCCAGTCGCCGGTTAACGTTATTTTCGGTGATATGGGCAAATATCTTTCCCCCCCGGCCGGTGAGGTCAATGCTGACATAGGGCTCGTTGAACTGGCCGCCGATACGCACCTGGGCGTTTTTGACCATGTCGCCGGTCATCAGGGTCTGGTTTTCCACGAGTAGGGGCCGGATGATCTCCCGGCCGGTCTGCTTGTCTTTATCTTTTTCGAAATAAATCTCCGTGTCCGCTGGCAGTCGATTCTGCAGGGCCCGGTTGAGTTTTTTCCGATCTTGACCATCGGCCCATTGGCCATTGCTTTTGGCCTGATCAATCAACTCCTGCAGGTTGATGCCTGCTGTGTCCGCCACCAGTTTGAATTCAAGTTGGGCGGTTTCCCCCAGAAGCTTCATGGCCCGTTTTGGGTCCTTCACCCCGGGAAGCTGGACGACAATCTCGTCAGTGCCTTGACGGATAATCACCGGTTCGGCAACACCAAACTGGTCAATCCTGTTTCTGATAATCTCCAGAGATTGATCAACGGCATGGGTGCGGATAAAGGTGATCTCTGAATCTTTCAGATTAAGGGTGATTCGGGGGAATGAACCCTCTTTGGCCTCCACCTGCACATCAATATTGGGAAAGTCATCTTTGATCAGGTTATTGACTGTCTCCACCGCCCCGGTATTAGGGAGGGTAAAGATAATGGTCCCGGGTTTACTGTCGCTGCGCACCGCGGTGATCGATTTTTCTTTGAGGCTGTCTTTCAGATCGGTCGCGGCCAGTTCCAAGGAATCTGCTTCCGCCTTTTTCAGGTCAACCTTCAGTACCAGATGCATTCCTCCCTGCAGATCAAGACCAAGGCGTAAACCTTCCGGTGCCATATATTTTTTCCACCAGTCCGGCGTTGCCGAATAAAATGAGGGCACAATGGTGACGATGGAAAGGACGATGAGAGACAGAAGAGTGGCGATTTTGAGCTTGAGTGATGTGTTCATTGATGTCCCGGGGATTTCGTCTATGAAAATGATAGATGATGAAGTGAACTCGAAGGTTGCAGGTTTGTAACCTGAACAGTTAGTGCGGCGATTATACAGCACTGCCTGAATCTTGCAAGTTTTGCTTGTGTTTTATGTCTTTCTGTTAATTGCGGCGGCAAGGCAGGCAGCGCCAAAGCCATTGTCGATGTTGACCACACCAAGTCCCGGTGCACAACTGTTGAGCATACCAAGCAGGGCGGCAAGCCCGCCAAAACTTGTTCCGTATCCCACGGACGTTGGAACCGCAATGACCGGACAGGCCGTAAGGCCACTGATGACACTGGGAAGCGCTCCTTCCATTCCCGCCACCACAATAATGACGGCGGCTGTGTGCAGTAGGTGCTGATGGCTCAGGAGACGATGCAGACCGGCGATCCCGACATCATAGAGGGTCTGCACTGCATGGCCCAGGGTCTCTGCCGTGACCTTGGCCTCTTCTGCGACCGGGATGTCAGAGGTGCCGGCGCAGATGATAAGAATGGTGTCGCAGGAACTCTCCGGGGCTGGTTTGAGCTCATTTGCGGTCAGCATCCTGGCCTGGGGATGATAGTGAACCTGGGGTAGCAAGCGCTGCACAGCAGCTGCCTTGTCAGCATCCACTCGAGTTGCCATCAGCAGAGATGATTGCTTCAGGAGGGTGGCGGCAATGGCACTGATCTGTTCAGGGGTCTTGGATGCCCCGTAAATAACCTCCGGGATACCGGTGCGTAGGCAGCGATGGTGGTCCAGGCAAGCATCCTGAATAGCCTCTGATGGCAGATGCTTAAGTCTGGTGATGGCATTGTCGACGCTGCATTGTCCGGTCTGAACTTCTTGGAGAAGTCGGGTCAGTTGATCTTGATTCATGGCTTATGGGGCTTAACACGGGCTATTTTGTTATGGTTTCTTGGTAATTTGCCAGACGCCACTCAAAGAAACCGCCTGAAAAGATTGGCTGTTTCTTTGAAGCGGCATAAGGTGCCGTAATAAAATAAGCAAAAAAACGCTGTTTATTTCATAACGGCACCTAAAAAGAGAGTCGTCGTCTTGCATGAATGACTCCATTTTTGTAAAAGGATGTTTATCATGATACTAAAATAAGGTAAAGGTTTTGTCGTGCTTGATTGCTGAGGCGTCAGTCGATGAGAGAAAAATTATTTTCTGAAGCAAGCTGGTAGGCAAGGAGTTACACATGAGTGAAGATATCCTCCCCCAATATATCCAATATCTGCAGCAGAGCAGTAGTTATCCCCATCCAGTGGAGGGCATTCAGCTGCTGCAGACCCATATCTCTTTTGTCTTGCTGGCTGGGGATTTTGTCTATAAATGGAAAAAACAGGTGAACTTTGGTTTTCTCGATTTTTCAACTCTGGAAAAAAGAAAATATTATTGTGAGCAGGAGTTGATTCTCAATCGTCGTCTCTGCCCTGATCTCTACTTGGATGTGGTTACGGTTACTCGTGAGGGTAATCAGTATAGTCTGAACGGGAAGGGTGAGGTGGTCGAATATGGGGTGAAGATGGTCCGTATGCCGGAAGAGCTGATGATGCCCCATGTGATTGGTGCCGGTCAGTTGGATCATGGGCAGATTGACCGGATCATTGAGGTCCTGGTTCCTTTTTATCAGCGGGCTGAGGGGACGGAGGCCATAAGTGAGTTTGGTCGTGCCACCTCTGTTGCCGTCAATGTTCTGGAGAATTTTGATCAGACGGAGGTCTTTATCGATCAAGGGGCATTCAGTCGTGACCAGTTTGATCAGATTGGTCACTATGCCCGTGCGTTCCTGAAAGATGAACTACGATTTGAGCGACGCCGGGCGGCAGGGAAGATTCGTGATTGCCACGGAGATCTTTATTCTGCCAATATCTGTTTGACAACCCCTGTGCACATCTTTGATTGTATCGAATTTAATGAGCGTTTCCGCTATTCGGATGTGGCGGCTGATGTGGCATTTCTGGCCATGGATCTCGATTTCCATGGACTGGAGGAACTTTCGACCTATTTTGTTGAGCGTTTTGTGGAAGAATCGGCAGATCCCGGCCTTGTCGAGATGCTTGATTTTTATAAATGTTACCGGGCCATGGTTCGCGGCAAGATAAATCTTTTTACGGCCAGTGATCCGGCGGTTGATATATCCGTTGGAGCGCGGTGCAGAGAGCAGGCTGCCCGCTATTTTGTCCTGGCCCAGAAATATGCGGTCAAGGTGGGTGGCTGAAGTGGCAGCTGCAGGAAAGGTATTGGTTTTTTTTGGGATGATTGCCACTGGAAAAAGTTATCTGGCTGCTGCTTGGGCCAGACAGCATGCTTGTGGCTATTATAATTCGGACAGGGTGCGTAAAGAGATCGCAGGTCTAGCCCCTGAGAGCAGGCAGTCAGGCCCGGCGGATCAGGGGATTTACAGCCACGAATTCTCCCGCAAGACCTATGATCAATTGTTGATTCTGGCAGAGCAGGATCTGGATGCAGGACCTGGGGTTTGTGTGGTTCTTGATGGATCGTATCAGGCCCGTTGTGAGCGGGAGCTGGTGCAGGAGAAGTTGGCACCAAAAGCTAAAGTTTTTTTTGTACACTGCATCTGTCCCGAAGAGGTGATGCGAGAGCGGATGGAGCAACGGCAGAACGATCCGCAGGCGGTGTCCGATGGGCGCTGGGAGATTTATCTCCAACAGAAGAAAAGGTTTGAGATGCCTAGTGAGCTTGGCCCGGAGCAGTTGTTAATCATAGATACGAATCAACCCCTTGACGCACTCTTAGGCTTGCTTGAGGAGTGGATAGTCAGAGTGGTGGACCCGCAGGCGGTCGCATAGCGCCTGTAATAGACAAAAGAGAGGTTTTATCGTGTATAACCGTATATATATCTTACGCTTTTTTAAGGATACCAGCAACGAACCGATTATTTATCAGTTGGTTAAACAGTATGATGTTGAGTTTAATATCCTGAAGGCGGATATCCTGCCGCAGAGGGATGGGCTTATGATCCTTGAGTTGAAAGGAAGCAAGGCCAATGTGGTCAAAGGGCTTGAGTATCTTGAAGAGCGTGGGGTCAAGGTCGAGCGTCTTGCGGCCAGCGTCCGCCGGGATGATGAAAAATGTTTTCAGTGCGGGGTCTGTACGGGCGTCTGTCCGGTGGGTGCCCTGTCTCTGCATCGACCTGATATGGCAGTACTTTTTGATCCGGACAAATGTACCGGCTGCAGTTTATGCGTGCCTATCTGTCCGGTAAGGGCTATGGAGCTCTCTCTGGGGCAAGACGCATTGACGGAAAATATAAACTCCTGAGTATAAATGGCTTATAGATAGCAATCAGCCGAACAGAACACCTCTGTTCGGCTGCTTTGAAGAAGAGGCTTATTTGGAAGGCAGGGGCTGTTCCGTGGGCTTTTCAGAGGAGAAAAGATGCCAGTCCGGCAGTTCAACCAGGCCGGAGAACCATGAAGAGAGGTTGAATCCCAGCTTTTCACCGGTTTCGATTTTGGCGAGCAACTCTTTGGCCTTGGGAGTGATGGATGCGTCAGGATAGGTGCTGACCAGATACTTCAGTCTGGTTTTTGCATCAAGGTATTTGTCGGTTCGCAGGTAGAATTCGACGACAAGGTATTCATGGTTGACCAGAAACTCTTTGGCTGCCCTGCTCCTGGCCTTGGCCTCATCGGTATAGGGTGATTCGGGAAAGGCCTTGATTAATCTGGTAAAATCCCGGATTGCTTTTGTCGCTCCGGAGGTGTCTCGATCAATAGTGTCAATCTGCTGGTAACTGCACATGGCTATTTGATACAAGACATAGGGAATAGCCTCGTTGGTTGGATGTTGTTCCTCAAATCTCTTGTAAAGAACCAGTGCTTCTGCATAGTTTTCCATGAAATAGTTACAGTCGGCGCCTTTCAGCTCAGCAAGCATTGCCTGGGGACTGAAAGGATAGTTGTCCAGAATTTCGTTAAAATGTTTTGCTGCTTCATAGTAATCGCCGACGTCGTAGGCATCCATGCCCTTAATGGCAAGACTGTCTGCTGGGATCTGTATCTCTTCGCCTCCAATGCCAAACCAGGATTTCATGGTGGCGCACCCACTCAGCGAGAGGGTTAGAAGGGTTGCGGAAAGGAGGGTGATGATCAAGGAACGTGAAAAAGAAGCAGGTGATTGCATGATAGCTTATAGTGTCAAATTGTTCAGATAATGTTCAGCGGCGAGCTCGGCGGTTGCCCCTTCGCCTGCAGCGTTGACGATCTGTCGCACTTCTTTGCTGCGGATATCACCAGCAGCAAAGACTCCTGGGATTGCTGTCCGGGTTTCGTTGTCGGTGGGGATAAATCCGCCATGCTCTGCCTTCAGGGCTTGCAGGGGGAGCATCTCATTATTGGGGATCACGCCAATGAGGATAAAAATACCGTCAACGGCCAGGGTCGTTTCTTTGCCACCTCGATCTCTGAGGAGAATCCGTTCAACACCTTTTTCTCCCTCAATGGCAGTAACCTGACTGTCCCAGATGAAATCAATCTTATCGTTGGCAAAGGCCTTTTCCTGAATAATCTTTGTGGCTCGCAGGGCGTCACGGCGATGGATTAGGGTCACCCGGCTGGCAAATTTAGTGAGATGGGAGGCCTCCTGCACTGCGGTATTGCCGCCGCCTACTACGGCCACATGCATGTTGCGATAAAAAGGACCATCACAGGTGGCACAGTAGGAGACACCCTTGCCGGCGAATTCGGCTTCCCCTGGGATGTTAAGCAGTTGGGGACGGGCTCCGCTGCAGATGATCAGGGCGTTGCACGTGAGTTGTTCTCCGTCTTCCAGGGTTAGCCGTTTTGGGGGCTGCAGAAGATCCATGCTGACCACATTGGCAGTCAGGGTGTTGAGCCCGAAGCGCCGGGCGTGGGCCTCCATCTTTTCGGCAAGTTCAAAGCCGGAAAGGCCGTCAGGAAAGCCCGGATAGTTGTCAACCCAGTCGGTGAGCAGGATCTGGCCGCCAGTGGCCCCTTTTTCAATCAAGAGGTGATCAATCCTGGCTCTTGCCGCATAGAGACCAGCAGCAAGTCCGGCAGGACCGGAACCCAGAATGATCAGTTCATAATGCGTCTTTTTCATTACTTTTTTTGATCATCATATTCAGGAGATGGCAGTTAGTCTTGAATGGCAAGAGAAACCCTTGCCACACAAAGGAATGAGGTCGGACGTTGC
Organism: Pseudomonadota bacterium; assembly: GCA_018821985.1. GTDB lineage: Bacteria > Desulfobacterota > Desulfobulbia > Desulfobulbales > Desulfocapsaceae > UBA2270. The sequence goes on along the minus strand of JAHJKP010000001.1, from coordinate 13,321 downwards.
TTACAGGGCCTTGTTAATGAGGTCAACAAGTTGTTTCTTTCCTACGGCACCGGTAATCTGGTCCACCACTTCACCGTTTTTAAAGAGGATCAGGGTAGGAATGGCCCGGATACCAAATTTCCCTGGCGTGACCGGGTTGTCATCAACATTCATCTTCAGGATGGTTACTTTGCCGGCATATTCCTCGGCCAGGTCTTCAATGACTGGACCGATAGCCTTACAAGGTCCACACCAAGGTGCCCAGAAATCCACAAGGCAGGGCACATTTGAAGATACAGTTGTCTTAAATGCAGCATCATTTATTGCTTGAACTTTGTCGCTTGCCATTATTTGTCTCCGTTGTTGATTGTTCTGTAGTATGAATATTTAGTATTATTTTAATTTTAAAGGTAATTATTGAACTGTGTCCATAGTGTACCTTCTGGGATTTTGCATGACAAGTAAAAATTACAGTAAAAGCGTCAGCAAGGCATGAGGATGAATATTAGTAAAATTGTAATAAATTGTGCATGATTGCAAAAAGGTCAAGGTGTGGAACTTGTTTGGCACTTTTTCTACTGGCATGCTATGGTTATGCTGTTTATTAATGGAAATTAATAATTGTGAGTCGTGAATCGAAAAAATATAAGGAATTGTTGAAGGAGTCGAACAATGAAAACAAGCACATCAGCACAGATGTTTCAACAGGCACGAAAGGTTATTCCAGGCGGCGTGAACAGTCCGGTGCGGGCCTGTCGATCGGTGGGGTGTGACCCGCTTTTTATTGAACGGGCACAGGGCTCATCTGTCTATGATGTGGATGGCAACGAATATATAGATTTTGTCTGTTCCTGGGGGCCGATGATTCTGGGGCATGCCCATCCACAGATTCTGGCAGCCATTTCTGAGGCGATGCAGCATGGAACCAGCTTCGGGGCGCCTACCCCAAAAGAGATAGAGCTTGCCACTATGGTGGTGGACGCCCTGCCATCGGTGGAAAAGGTTCGCTTTGTCAGCTCCGGCACCGAGGCAACCATGAGCGCGGTCCGTCTTGCCCGAGGTTATACCGGTAAAAAGGTGATTGTTAAATTTGATGGTTGTTATCATGGCCATGCCGATTCATTTCTGGTGAAGGCAGGATCTGGAGTGATCACCCTTGGTATTCCAGGAAGCCCTGGGGTGCCGGAAGAGATTGTTAAAAATACCGTTTCCATCCCATATAATAATGAGGATATCCTGGAAAAGACATTGCGTGATGCCACCCTCGATATTGCCTGTGTGATTGTTGAGCCGGTGGCCGGCAATATGGGATGTGTTGCTCCTGCCCCTGGTTTTTTACAGAAGTTGCGGGCGCTCACTGCGGAGCTCGGCATCGTTCTTATCTTTGATGAAGTGATCACCGGGTTCCGTCTCGCCTATGGCGGGGCGCAGGAATATTTCGGGATCATGCCTGATCTGACCTGCCTGGGCAAGATTATTGGTGGAGGACTTCCTGTTGGGGCCTATGGTGGCCGGGCAGATATCATGGACAGGATAGCTCCGGACGGCCCTGTCTATCAGGCTGGGACTCTGTCCGGGAATCCTCTGGCCATGGCCGCTGGTATTGCCACCTTGAAATTACTTAAGCAGGAGGGATTCTATACTCACTTAAATGACAAGGCTGCTGGTTTTGCCGACCGTCTTCGAGAGATCAGCGAGCGAACAAAGATTCCGGTCCGGTTGAATCGGGTGGGATCGTTGATGACCGGATTTTTTACCACTGAGAAAGTGGTTGATTTTCAATCGGCCATGACTGCTGATGCCGGTCGCTATGGCCAGCATTATCGCCAAATGCTGTCGAAGGGTATTTATCTGGCGCCATCTCAGTTCGAGGTGGCTTTTATTTCCGCAGCCCAGACTGAAAAACAACTGGAAAGAGCCCTTGAAATGACTGAATGGTCATTCAAAAAATTAGCATAAAATTAAAAAATCGTTGACTTTGACAAGTGGGCATGCTAACAGATTCGATTGTTTGTTAAAGAGTCGTTCTCGGAACGAAGGTGGAGACGAAGATGTCGAAAATGAGTAAAGAGATGATCCACCTGCTGGGCAACTATGGTCATATCGGATTTACCTTTGTTGCGGCAATCTTTATTGGTATGGGGGGGGGGATTTATCTCGATCAGAAGGTGTTTGATGATCGAACCACTCCATGGTTTACTTTTATCGGGCTTGCGTTTGGTATAGCCGCCGGTTTTAAAAGTCTGTTCGATATTATCAAACAGCAAGATAAAGACTAAGGTCTGGGCGGTTGCAACAGAGTGTCGGATGAATTGGTATCCCTGCGCAAGATGCAGGTGTTGAGTTGGGTCTGCCTACTGCTTCTGTGCGGTGGTTCCTGGGTGTTTTTCTCTTGGGAAATTGCCTGGGCGGTGGCTGTCGGTGGGGTTATTTCCATTGTCAGTTTTGTGTTGACACACCAGGATGTGGCCCGCTTCATGAAATCTCTAGATTCTTCCGAGGCAGGCCAGGGGGAGAAAAAAGCGCTCAAGGTCGGTAAAACACGTTATATTATTAAATTTTGGCTCCGGCTGGCAATCATCGGGCTTGTCTTGCTGATGCTCATAAAGAGCGGCAAGGTGAACATCTTTGGATTGCTGGTGGGGCTGTCAACGGTAGTGTTTACCATCACCCTGACGACAGTCGGTGCGGCGGGACGCTATATTATCAGCAGCAGGAGGTAAGAGGGATTATGGAACATCCAATACTATTTATATCAATTATCCTGGAGAAACTGGGACTGCCCATTCCCCATGGCCCGGTCGGTCATGGTTTGGTTGAGCAACTGTGTGCGCCCTATATGACCTATACTTGGTTTACCATGCTTTTTCTGGTAGTGGTTGGTAAGCTGACCTTGGGAAATCTGGAGATGGTGCCGGGAAAAGGACAGAATTTCTGGGAGATTCTTATTGGTGGTATGGATAACTTCTTCGTTGAAAATATGGGAAGGGATTTGACGGATAAACTTTTTCCCATGATTGCCACTTTCGCTCTGTATATTGCCGTGGCCAATCTGATCGGTTTGATTCCAGGTTTCATGTCTCCTACTTCCAGTATCAATACTACTCTTGCCTTGACCATTATTGTCTGGATCACGCATCATATCATTGGTATTCGTGCCAATGGTTTTGCTTATGTAAAGCATTTTCTTGGACCTATGCCGGTGCTGATCCCGTTGATGCTCCCCATTGAGCTTATCAGTAACTTTGCCCGTCTGTTGTCACTCTCTATCCGTCTTTTCGGAAATATCATGGCAAAAGAGACACTGTTGGGAATTCTCTTTATGCTGGCTGGTGCATATTTTGCCCCCCTGCCGATCATGGTTCTGGGCGTTTTGGTTTCACTGGTGCAGGCCATGGTTTTTGTATTGTTGACCGTTGTTTATTTCACTCAGTCCAATGAGCATGCGCATTGATGTTGCAACATAAGTTTTGAATGATTCGGGTTGTACCTGAGTTATTTATTTTATATAGGAAGAAGGCCAAAAAAACTTTAATTTTACAAGGAGAACACAATGGAAAGTAATTTGATGCTTGGTTTGGTTTGTATTGGCGCTGCGCTCTCAATCGGTCTTGCCGGTCTTGGAGCAGGTATCGGTATTGGTAATGTTGGTAACGGTGCGACCCAGGGTCTTGCCCGTAATCCTGAAGTACAGCCAAAATTGATGACCTTCATGATCCTCGGTATGGCTCTTGCTGAGTCTGTTGCTATTTACGGTCTTGTTATCTCTCTGATCCTTCTGTATGCAAACCCATTGATCAAGTAGTAGACAGCAGAGTGTGATCGTCACTGATCGCGCAAAAAGGCCACAGAGAAATCTGTGGCCTTTTTGCGTTTGGAAAGTGGGTAATGTGATTTTCTACAAAGAGTAGTAACAGCAGATGGTTTTCCTATGTGTGACCTTGAGAGAGAAGATGTAGTAATGCATCCGGTACGGGGCAGGAAGGAAAAGGTGATTCCTGAGACAGGACTTTTTTTTGTAAATCCCGCTGAGGCCACGAATGCGGTGAATAAGATGGTCACCGAGGGCGGCAAGAAGCGATTTTTCTTTAACAGCATGCTTTGTGTGAATGGTGACGAGACCTTCTTTGTGGCCGGGCCGGCAGTTGGTGCGCCTATGGCTGTACTGTGCATGGAAAAACTCATTGTCCTGGGAGCCAAGCGGCTTATCCTGGTTGGTTGGTGTGGTGCATTGCAACATGGGCTGGAGGTCGGTAGCGTCTTGTTGCCGGGGCAGGCATTGTGCGGAGAGGGGACGTCCCGCTATTATAGTTGTGATCTGGGACCAAAACCCTCTGCATCTCTGATGGCCTGGTTACGTGACACCCTTGATCGAAGTGAAATTGCATGGCAGGAAGGGAGGGTCTGGTCGACGGATGCGCCTTACCGTGAAACGCGGGATCTGCTTGCGCGTCTGCATAAGGAACAGGATATAGTAGCCATTGATATGGAATATTCGGCGCTCTGCACGGTGGCCCTTTTCCGGGGGATTGAATTTGCGGCCCTGATGCTGGTCTCTGATGAGTTGTGGCAGAAAGAGTGGAAACCTGGGTTCTCAACGCCGGCATTTCGACGGCGAAGTCAGGATATGTCGGGGATGTTAATGGCTGCCATGCAAAGTATGACCTGTATCCCTAATGGAGTTTGATCTGCGGCGGACCAAGAAGCCCTTGTGAAAACCGCAGAGAAATATTTTTATGTCTCGAATAGGAAAAATGGATATGGCAAGTTTTCACCTGATCAGCCTTGGCTGCCCGAAAAACCTTGTGGATTCAGAGTTGATGTTCGGGCTTCTGGAACAGGCCGGCTGGGCCTTTGAAGAAGATCCGGAACAGGCGTCGATGCTGCTCATCAATACCTGTGGATTTATCCAGTCGGCAGTGGAAGAGGCCATTGAGGAGATTCTGGAGCTGACTCTGCTAAAACAGGACGATCCAGATAAATTACTGGTGGTGACAGGGTGCATGGTGCAGCGATACCGAGAAGAGCTTCTCCATGAGTTGCCGGAGGTTGATCTCTTTATTGGTACCGAAGGCTGTCATCAAATAGTGTCGCTGGTTGCAGCGTTGATAGCAGGAGAGCTGAAGAACAAGGTTGTTATCGCTGAGCGATTTCTGATGGATAGTACCATGCCTCGGCGCATTTCCACCCCTTTTTACCGTTCCTGGTTGAAGATTACAGAAGGGTGCAATAACCGTTGTTCCTATTGCATGATTCCGTCAATCAGGGGAGATCTGCGCAGCAGGCCCATAGCTGATCTGGTCACTGAGGCCGGACATCTTGAACAAAAAGGGGTGCGGGAACTCTCCCTTATAGCCCAGGATCTGACTGCCTACGGAGACGACCTGGCAGATTCCGTTCACCTGCCAGCATTGCTGAAGTCCCTTCTGGCTGAGAGCTCAATTCCATGGATCCGGCTTATGTATCTTTATCCGTCAGGTATCAATGACGCGCTGCTTTCGTTGATGGCCGAGGAGCCGCGTATTGTGCCATATATGGATATTCCTTTCCAACATGTCAGTGATACGGTTCTAAAGCGTATGAATCGTCATTATGCAAGTGACGACCTGTATCAACTTATTGGTCGCGTCCGGGCGTTTCTCCCTAATGTGGCCTTACGTACCACCCTGATGGTTGGTTTTCCTGGTGAAACTGATGATGATGTGAGGCAGCTGGAACAATTTTTAAGGGAGGCTCATCTGGATCATGTCGGAGTCTTTGCCTATGCCAATGAGACTGGCTGTCCATCAGAAAATTTCTCTCATCAGTGTTCTGAGGGCGAGAAAAGTGATCGCCTTGATTTTATTCTTGGGGTGCAGGCAGAGGTGTCAGCGACAAATTTGCAGAAATATGTGGGGCGAGTGGAGCCGGTGCTGGTGGAAGGGGTAAGCCGGGAAACAGATCTGCTGTTGGAAGGCAGGACCCGCTTTCAGGCTCCTGATATTGACGGCTGTGTTTATATATCCGATGGCACTGCCAACCCTGGAGATATTGTCCAAGTACGAATTAACGAAGCTCAGGTCTATGATCTGGTGGGAGAAATTATCTATTGAAGTGGCTTGGGGCCCTGCTTGGCCCCTGATTATTTCTTGCTGTGCAGGTTGACCTGCTCCCGCAACTCTTTTCCTACTTTGAAAAAGGGAAGTTTTTTGGGAGCAACTTCAATCTTTTTGCCACTTTTAGGATTACGTCCTTCATACGAGCGATACTGCTTGATCACAAAACTGCCGAAACCACGGATCTCAATGTTGTCACCCTTGGCGAGGGCTTCGATCATTGTTTCTATTATGGTATTGGTGACGGCTGCAGCCTCGCGATGAGGAAGGTCAACTTCTTGTGCCAGGGTTTCAATAAGTTCTGATTTGTTCATGCCTTACTCCTGTAAATTCAGCTGCTGTCGTTTTGTGATAAAAAATATTGTTAAAGTCCAAAACTGCCTGAAGCACAGTGCTTAGGCAGTTTCAAGCATTTTTCAGTTTGAAAGAACGAGTGAGAAACTTTTATTCTGGTCTTCTAAGATTGTTGAATTCCTAACAGCTTAAGTTTAATCAACTATTTCTTCTTTTGTAAAGGGATTTTCTTTATAAATATTTTTTTAAGATCTTCCGGGCTGAGAATACGATATTTTCCCGTCGACAGTCCCTGCAAAAAGAGATTGCCATAGGCAATACGTTTCAAGTGGACGACAGGATGGCCAATGGCCTGGAACATCTTTCTTACCTGGCGTTTTCTCCCTTCATGGATGGTTATCCTGATGCTGCTTGTCCCAGTTTCTCTGGCGATAATCATAATCTTGGCAGGGGCCGTTTGTTTTCCTTCCAGCAGAATTCCGTGCTCCAGTTTCTGGAGCATTTTCTCAGCAGGGCGCCCAAGGACCCGTGCTTCATAGGTCTTTGTTACCTCGTAACTGGGGTGTTGAATCTTCTGGGCCAGTTCCCCGTCGTTGGTGAGAATAAGGGCCCCTTCAGTGTCCAGGTCCAGTCGTCCGACCGGAAACAGGCGAACGTTGATTCCATGAAGCAGGGAGGTGACAATGGGGCGCCCCTGGGGATCTGACATGGTGGTCACATAGCCCTGCGGCTTGTTGAGCAGGATATAGAGAAAATCATTATGGGGGGTGACAAGTTTCCCGTCCAGACGGATCTCCTGGCTGGACGGATCAATCTGTGATCCCATGGCGGCGACAATCTCGCCATCTACAGTTACTCTGCCTTGAGCTATTATCTCTTCTGCCTTTCGTCTGGAGGCAATTCCGCATCCGGCAAGGTACTTCTGCAGACGGACTGTTTCGCTCATCGAAGATTTGGAGGAAGCAGAGTGTGAATGCGTTTATCTACCAGTGTTTTTGTGGCCTCATCTACTTCGAGGACGTCCGTGTACCAGGGTTTCATCCGGCAGTCAAAGACGATGGGCGGAGTGAGGCCAACATGGAAGCGCTGGACAGCTGTGGCTGCGCCATGGATATCGGCAGCCGGTTCAAAACGGGTGAACAGGGTCCAGAGAAATTCCTGCATGGAGCAGGTGGCATCCGTGCTATTATCAACCAAAATAATGACTGGCCATTCTGCCACTCCTTCCCATTGGCAAAGCTCAGCCGCCAGTTCCGTCGCTTCCTGGTAAGGACTCCCCTGGAGAACCAGAGTTCCAGGCATGAAGACGACTGGACGTACGCAGGAAGGGGGGAGAGTACCTGAAAATGACCCTGGCAGTACCCGTTTTTTGTCTTTCCCCAGTCCCATCATCATGGCCTTTGAGCCTTTGTTGACCGATGGGCCGGTGTAATCAAGGGTGTCCTGGGAGACATTGGCAAAAACAAAAAGGTCACGCTCCCATTCGATGCGTTCCAGGACATGAACCCACAGTTTGCGGAAGTCGGTGATGTCGATATCTCCATCGGTGATGATGAGAAATTTGGTCAGGGAAAGCTGGCCCTCTCCCAAGACCCTCAGGCCGCAGGCAAAGGCCTCACGTGGATAGCGGTCCTGAACCTTGGCTGCAGCCAGACAATGAAATCCGGTCTCACCAAAGGTCTTCAGCTCTCTTACTCCCTTCATGACAAGGGGAAAAAGTGGGGAGAGCAGTTCCTGCAGAAAGTCTCCAATGAAATAATCCTCCTGTCTTGGCCGTCCGACGATGGTTGCTGGATAAATGGCCTTATGGCGATGGTAGAGGTGACTGACCTGGAAAACGGGATAATCATGCTGCAGAGAGTTGTAGCCATAATGGTCGCCAAAGGGGCCTTCCGGACGTCTGATATGGGGCGGCACTTCTCCTTTTATGGCAAATTCGGCGTTCGCCACCAGTCGATGTCCACCTCTGGGGTCAGCCACCATCGCCAGTTTTTTACCCATGAGCAGGGAGGTGAGCATCAATTCGGGGATATCTTCCGGCAGGGGGGCAATGGCTGAGAGCATGAGGGCAGGCGGACCGCCGATATAGAGGGTAAGGGGCAGGGCTTGATTCAGCTTCTCTGCCTCATGGTAGTGGTAGCCCCCCCCCTTATGGATCTGCCAGTGGATGCCGGTGGTGGTGTCGTCATGGCGTTGGATGCGGTACATGCCGAGATTATGACCGCGTCCGTCCGGGTGTTCAGTATAGACAAGAGGCAGCGTGACAAAAGGGCCACCGTCGCTGTGCCAGGATGTGAGCATGGGCAGACTGCTTAAGCGGGCGGGGACCTGACAGTTCTCCAGGATCGCGCCCTTGCGGCTCTCTTTCAGACCGATTTTTAACCCTTCGGTGAAGAGGTGACGATTGTCCCATAGCTTCTTCAGCTTCAGGGGCATGATGGTTTCGGTCAGGTGTACCAGATCGCGAACAAATTGCTGTGGCCTGCGGCCAAAGGCCAGCTCAAGACGTTTGTTCGTGCCGAAGAGATTGGTCACTACCGGAAAAACACTGCCCTTCACCTTAGTGAAGAGTAGGGCTGGTCCCTGTTTCTGAATAACACGGCGATGGATCTCGGCGATTTCCAGATAAGGATTAACCTCCTGATCGATAATGAGCAGTTCTCCTTCCTGCTTGAGCAGATTGAGATAGCTGCGCAGGTCGTCCAGGGTTTGATCGGCCATGATTTATCCTTTTTCTACTGGGTGATGATGGTGGTGTTCGTCTTGGAGAAAGAGGCGATGGTATTCCTCTTCGCTGAGGTTACGCTTCAGAATACCAGTAAAAAAATCTACAAATGCATGAATTTCCTGTTCGGAGAGACGCTGGCTCAGGAAATCAGCAAATTCCTGCCTGCCTGCAAGTTGCAGAAAGCAGGAGAGTGATTGCTGGTCGAGTTGTGGGTTCAGGCCAAAACAAATCTGTTGAGAATCAAGGGTCATGGAATGAGAAACGAAGAGATTAAAGAAATCAGGCGCTGGTTGAAATAACTCGCCATTGAATGCTTCTGCTGCGAGGGCCATCAAATTCACAGAAAAAAATCTTCTGCCAGGTGCCGAGCACCAGTTGTCCATTTTCGATAAAGATAGTTAGCGTGCTGCCCATAAGAGATGCCATGATGTGGGCAGGTGAGTTTCCCTCAAGATGTTTGTAAGCATAGTGCATGGGGATCATTTTCTGGAAACCGGAGATGATGTCATCTTTGACAGTTGGATCCGCACCTTCGTTGATGGTCAGGCCAGCAGTGGTGTGCGGATTAAAAAGATAACAGATCCCTTCTTGGATATTTGCTCTGCTTATTTCTAGATCTATCTGGTCGGTGATGTCAATGAGCTGCATGGAGCTGGAGGTAGTAATTGTGATTTTTCCTGGAGACATTGGGTACCTCAGAATAAAAAAAAGCAGACACTGTTGGTGTCTGCTCCTTGATCTGCTTTTTAACTTTTTATGGTCTGATTACTTGTTCTGCAGCTGCCAGTGACCATTGTCATCCCGGCAGGCCGTAGTATAGGTTCTTTCGGTCTTGCCATCAATGATGGCGATAATTTCTGCCTGTCTGCATGGTCTGTTTGATGTAGGGTCAGAATAGGCGGGTTGAGGTCTTACTTCATAGGTGTTGCCGTTGTCAGGATTGCGCCAAGCTGTGGGCTGCCCGGAAACCCCTCGTTCATAAGCGTGATTGAGCTGTTCCCGGTCATATTTGTCCATCTCGTTTCCTACCATATAACCGAGCATAGTGCCTACAGCCGCGCCAATAAGGGTGGCTTCTGTATTGTGGCCAATGGCCTGTCCGACAAGCGCGCCACCCACGGCTCCTGCGCCTGCTCCTGTTTGACCTTTGGTGGCACAGGATGAGGTAAATATGGAACACAGGAGAAAGATGCTGAGAAGCATTTTATTCATTGGAATAACCTCTTCAGTGTTGGATTTATGTTTGTGAAAAAAATTTTTGTAAAAGTAAATTCTGCCGGAAGAAAACTGATTATTTTTAAAATTCTTATCTAAAAATAATCATCTCCGAGGAGAGTTGTCAATGTTTTTATCTTAATCTACATGTGTGGCATGAATGCGGAGGTTGTATCGTTCGTGCATTTATTTGCTTCGTCAGGATCAAAAGAGTATGATATTTTAGATGATGGCTGAATTCCCCATAGAGCAACGTATTTGATATCAGGAGAGATGTAATGGCTAAACGATTTGCAAAGCTCTTTTTAAGTATTTTTGTATTTTTTTCTTTTTTGTTACACTGGCATGCTGTTTCTGCAGTGATGCTTGACTCTTCGTTTGGCCTGGGTGGTCTTGTCAAAACTAAGGTCGGATACTATGAAGACAAGGCTCATGCAGTTGTCATTCAGCCTGATGGTAAGATTCTTGTTGCCGGTTCTTCGTCTAATAATTCCAATCTTGATTTTGCTCTCGTGCGTTATAATTCAGAGGGCGGTCTTGATACTTCCTTTAACTTGAGCGGTCAGGTTGTGACCGTTGTTGGGAGTGGAGATGACGAGGCTTTAGGGATTGCGCTGCAGGATGATGGCAAGATCGTTACCTGCGGTTACACCTTTAATGGTCAGGATCGCGATATCGCTTTGTTGCGCTTTACTGTAAATGGTAATCTTGATCCTGATTTCGGGGTGAATGGAATGGTCACTTTGTCTGTTGGCAGTGGCAATGATATTGCCACTGCGGTTGCCCTCCAGGAAGACGGTGCTGTTCTGGTGTCGGGGGCGATTGAAGAAGGTTCCAGAAACGTGGGAGTTCTGGTTCGTTTTCTTGCGGATGGATCTTTCGATCGTTCCTTTGGCAAAGCGGGTGTAGTCCTTGCTGATGTGGAGGGTAATGCTGAAATTACGGCCATGGCAATTCAAAAAGATGGCCGCATTGTTATGGCAGGCTGCCGTGAAGGAAAAGATCTGAGAAGTGTGTTATTATTACGGTTTTCTGCAGATGGCTTGCCTGATGTCAGTTTTGGTACTGATGGCGTAGCTGAAACTCTGGATGATAACAGGGATGCCATTGGTAAAAGCCTGTGGGTGCAAGAAGATGGCGCTATTCTGGTGGCAGGTTCTGTGGGTGCCGAACAGCAACAGGATGTTGCTTTGTTTCGATTTACCAGCGAAGGCAAAGTGGACCGTGACTTTGGCGTAGGTGGCGGGGGGGTGCTGAGTTATGACCTCGGTGGTGAAGATGATGTTGCTTATAGTGTCTTGGCTACTGCTTCCACTGTTTTTATTGCCGGTTATGCAACTGTGGAGGGCAGGCATGAACAGGTTCTCCTTCAATATCCTTTGGTACCAGACTCTCAGTCAGGGTTGTCTGCTGTAACATCCGCACCGGATCAGTTGGAGGGTGTGGTGTATGCATTGGCCCTGCAGGCTGATGCAAAACTCATTGCTGTTGGCTCCAGTGAAGAGAGTAATACCAGTAGTTTTGTTCTTGCCCGCTATGCGGGGAAGGAATTAGCTGAAGGTAAAGCAGTGGGCGCAGGCGAAGAGTCGGACTTTATTGCCACAACAGCTATTACGGAAATATCCAGAGTTGGTTGTTTTACCGGAGGCGAAATTAAAGAGAGTTCCGGGTTGACCTTTACCAGCAGGGGAGTCGTGTATTCCGTTGTTCCTTATCCGGTATTGAAAACCACTACCACTACCACTACTACTGATGTTACCAGAGAAGGATTCACCAGCGATGGAACCGGTGTCGGTCGTTATGGCAGTATTCTCAGTGGGTTGACTCCTGGGACGCGCTATTATGTCAGGGCGTATGGGGTTACTTCTGAGAGTATTGTTTATTACGGTAAACAACTTGATTTTGAAACCAAAGATGCCTGCTTTATCGCAACCGCGGCGTATGGTTCTATTCTTGATCCCCATGTTCAAAGCCTGCGTCTTTTCAGGGATAGATACCTGTTGACCCATGAGGCAGGCCGAATGTTCGTGCGCTTTTATTATAACTACTCGCCGCCGATTGCTGCGTTTATTGCTGATCAACCTGTCCTGCGCTTGTTGGTTCGTTTTTCTCTCTTGCCTGTTTTTTTATGCAGTTCTATGGCCCTCCATCTAGGGGTGCCTGGTATGTGTGTGCTTATATTTGCACTATGTGGAACTGTGATGCTTGGTTCCAGCATACTTTATCAAAAGAGGTGAGAGTAAGAGTCGCGCCTCTCTCCCGGAGTTTATGTTTATCTGCGGGAGAAAATATCAAGATTCTCAGGCGACTTTGCTATGAATGTGTTGAATTTTGACAAACCATGGCTTGTTTATTCCAGTTCCCTTTCATCCCATTCTTTGGTTGTGCTGCGAGTTCGTACTGTCTCACCGCTAAAGATATCGGTGTTCCTGTGAAACCCACTTCCCTCCCCTGGAAAATCAACAAAATTCAGGCCGGAAACAGCTAAGGTATCGCCAACCTTCCCTTAATTACAGGCTGATCCATAAAACTCCTCCGACTTCCTTCTGGAAAGAAGTGTCATAAGTGAACGCACGTCATAGAGGCGATTTGTGACTTGTTTATTTTTGACTTCAGAAGTGGCTCCGATCGTTTGAACAGTATTACACGTTTTTTTAAGTGAAATTTCTGCTTTTTTTACGCTGCCTGTTCAACCGTCGGCAGCATCATGACATACGCCTCGCCAGGTGTTTTTTTACCTAATTTTGAATGTGGCCTGGATCGGTTGTACCAGTCCAGATATTGCATGATCGACTTGCGAGCTTCGTTGACCGAGTCATAGGCATGCAAATAGACTCGCTCGTATTTCACCGATTTCCATAACCGTTCGACAAAAACATTATCCCGCCAAGCTCCTCGTCCGTCCATACTGATCTTGGAGCCCCTATCCTTGACCGCTTTCACGAATTCTTCAGCGGTAAACTGGCTCCCCTGATCGGTGTTGACTATCTCCGGTGTGCCGTGACGATTG
>JAHJKP010000056.1 GCA_018821985.1 Pseudomonadota bacterium | reverse complement strand
GTCTCTGCTCAAAAAAAAAAAAGCCGAATCCTTTAGTTACAAGAATTCGGCTGTATGTTCATGGTGCCGGAGGTCGGAATCGAACCGACATGGGATTGCTCCCGCGGGATTTTGAGTTCTATTCATGTCTTTTTTATTGCTTACTTTTAAATTTTATCTACTTTTATTTTCTTGTACTTCTGGTAAGATATATTCGTTATTAAGTCCCTTGTAGTTTTAACGATTTTTAATTCAACTGCATACATAGTGCATACACGGAATGAATATTAACAAAACAGAAGTCGAAAAGCTACCTGCCCCAGAGTCTGGCTACAAGCTTTATCGAGACGACACGATTCGAGGTTTTGCCATACGAGTAACATCCAATGGGGTCAAAACTTTCGTTCTTGAAAAACGCATCAACGGTAAATTCAAACGCATCAATATTGGCAGATTTGGCGAAATTACTCCAGTAATAGCCAGAAAGCAAGCACAGGCCTTATTGGGTGAGATAGCTACAGGCGGTGACCCCCTTGCTGACAGGGCACAAAAGAAAATCAATGCACTAACCCTTGAAAATCTGACAAAAAACTATCTTAAGGCCAGAAAGCTACTCAAACCATCAACGGTTGCGGATTACCAGAGGCTCTTGAATGAAGGGTTGAATGATTGGCGCACACTGCCAATTGCCAACATATCAAAAGATGCCGTTTTAAAAAAACATGAAGAGCTATCAAAGAGAAGCCCAGCCCGAGCCAACCTCACAATGCGCTACCTTCGCGCGCTGTTCAACTTCGCATATTACGAGTATGAGGATGCCGATGGAAAATCATTGTTTCCTGACAATCCGGTCAAAAAGCTCTCGCAGAGAAAAGCTTGGAATCGAATAAAGCGGAAAGAAACTTTCATTAAATTTTCAGAGTTAAAAGCTTGGCTTGATGCCGTCCGCAATTTGCAAGACATGCGTAAAGACGGCATGGCTGCAACAGTAAAAGTTTATCTTCAGTTCCTCTTGTTCACTGGCTTAAGAAAAACTGAGGCAGCAACTCTCCTTTGGGAACAGGTGAATTTTAAAGAAGGAAGCCTAATTGTGCGGGATCCGAAAAATCGAAAAGATTTGATGGTTCCCTTTTCAGATTACACACTCAATTTGCTCCAGAAGCACTGGGAAAATTCCGATAACAAAACCGGATATATTTTCGCCGATGGTTCAGGGGAATCACACTTGAAAGATGTTCGGGAGCAGGTAGAAAAAGTCTCAAAAATTTCAGGAGTCAGATATACGCCTCATGATTTCCGTCGGACATACATAACCATAGCCGAATCGCTGGACATATCACCATACACATTGAAACGCTTGGTTAACCACAGCCTGCCAAAGGATGATGTTACAGCCGGTTATATTGGATGGGATGTGGAACGCTTACGAATAGCTCAGCAGTCCATTACAAATAGGATTTTGGAATTAGCAGAAATAGGCAAGAATGGAGAGATCAATTAGTGGCGGCAAAATCTCACTTTTTATTTTTTACAACAAAAGATCATGACGGTGTCGTAAGAAGTCAAAACTCATAAAATCGGTCATTGTAATTTCAGCAGGTTACGCTGGGTAAAATTGTCGAAATTGAACTTTTTGCGAGACCATCACCATTAATTGCCAACAAATACTTGTTGTCAACTCTTGTTGTCATCCGATTTTCCGTCATCCATTAAACGATAGTGCGCTTTTAAATACCCAAAAAACTCAAATAGAATGATCGATCGATCCTCTTGCGATTTCCTTTTCAGTATATCGTTCAATATGTTCGCTACTGCCACGGTCTCAGGAAGATATGCTGCATAGTCATATTCGCACACATTTGAGGGAAGTTGTCTTTTGCTATCATTGGCAACATCGTTAGCCTTTGCAGGAAGTTTTTCCTCCACAGGTTGCAGGGTAATTCCTGTGTTCTTGATATAATTACCAATCTCCTCCCAAATATCTCCGTCCTGATCTTTTATATTTTCAAGTCGCTCGAACAAATCAACCTTCTGACCAGCAAACAAATACTTTTTAGTTCCATCAAGAGCACTTATTCTGCAACCAGCTTGCCAATAGGCCTTTCTAATAGCAGCCACTTCTGAAGCACGTGGTGGACGGTCTTCGTTTAACATTCCGGGACGATATTCAATGCTCCCGTTCTTCCTGACGAGGATATGATTTACCCCCCTTTCGCGCAATCTATCTGACCCTCGCACTTCGATTATTTCATTCACAAAAGGAATAGCTGCAATAAGGTAATCAGACTGCAATCCAGAATTAGAGAGGAAGACATTTATTTCTGTATCCGTTTCTTGCTGACAACGAAAAATCCAGTCAATCGGAACTTTTTTTCTTGCATTTGCAACACTTTGGGAGCTAACCCCAAAGTGAGTGCTAAGCTCTTTGTCCGTTTCAAATTTGTAAGCATGCTTAATGGCGTCAATTATTTCCCCTGCATATGCGGACACAAAATTTAATGAATTACTCGACAATTCTCCGCCCTCTGTTAAAAAAAATATAACACCGATCTCTTGTTTCACGTTGATAAATCAAACGAAACGATGTACCCTGCTATCAGATATAAAAGTATACCATTCAGTAGAACTGAATACAATGAAAGAGGAATATTATGCCAACCAGACTATTAACGGAAAAGGAAGCGGCGCTCATACTGCAAAAATCCATAAGCTGGATGCAGCGCCAACGCTGGATGGGAACAGGACCAGCATTCATCCGCATCGGGAGAAATTGCCGCTATCGCACTGATATGATAGACAAATATATATCTGATTGTTTCGTCTGCACAGCAGACCAACAGGTCACCAGCCACAACCCACAAAAAACATAAATCCTGCAACCTGGTTACCCAACTTGACACCGAAGTCACAAATATTATTCACTTTTTCTATAGAATAAGGAGAAAAAGTGCAGTATTCAATTTACATTAATCAAACAAAAGCAATAGAATGGTCATTAACCCCTCAACAATCCATTCTTTTTTCATTTCTTTATGAGTTACCCAGCTGGGCCGATTGTCACATAATCTCTGGAATCCCCTACTATTACATCACTAAAAAAAAGATTCTTGCTGAACTACCCTTGCTCAACAGCAAACCTGATACTGTATACAGATGGATCAGGACGCTCACAACCTTGGGTCTCATAAGAATAATTCAACAGGGCCCCGTAAGTTTGGTGGGAATTACCGCAAAGGGTGCCGCCTGGAATCGCGAAGCGACATTACCACCAAAAGAGGAAAGGGTCGGATGTGTATCCGAGGGGTCGGATGTACATCCGAGGTTACCCGGATGCGCATCCGACTTGACCTCGGATGTACATCCGACCAATCATATAACCAATAATCATATAACCAAACCATACCACCACGCCATCCCACCACAGATCGAATCTGATATCAGTCAAAATCAAATTAATGAGTATTTGGCACTGGTGGTCAATCCAATGGCTCAATGTAAGGATAACCCGCGTAGTTATATCGAGTCTGTAAAATCGAGAATCATGCAAAGTGGTTTTTCTGATCGCGATATTGTCCAAATGGACTCCGCCAGATCTTTATCGGTCAAAAGCCAGCCTGTTTTTCAACCGGCTCCTCGCCATACAGTTGTTTCTGAATCTTGGGAAACAGCCAAGAGGCTACTTGAATCACAAATTCACTCACCCGATTTTAACCTGTGGATAGAACCGCTCAGATGTGTTCGCGATGATACCGTAATTGAGCTGGCTGGACCGGATCGATTTTTTTGCGCCCATATTAAAGCGAATTTCCTTGAGCGAATTCAAAATGTGATATCAGGAAAAGAAGTACATGTAAGGCCGGAGATATGACAAGTTTTCGGCTCAAAATAGCCGTTTACAAACAAACACAATTCAAAAACTTTGAAGAAATGGAGACACGAAATAATTCTGTATTCACACATTGTTACCGTTTATTCGTGAACATAACAAAACAGTTCACAACCAAGTTTTTTTAGTAGTAATTCTACCGGAGTATGTGCGTGTTTAATGTGCCGGATGGCCAACACCAGACTCCACCCCCAAGGGACTGGCAGACCGAACTCATTTGTAGGCCCTTTCATCTTCAGGATGGGTATCTTCCTGGAATGATCGTAATGGTGACAGTTATTTCTGATGTTGAATCGAAACTGACCAGGAAATAAAGCCCCTGAGTCCAGGCATCGTGGCGAGATGCTGACTGCGCCGTAAACAAAGATACTTTGTGCATTGAGGGCCATATGGAGCCCCGGAACTCAGGCGCAAAGCAACACCATTGATGGGACTCTTTATGAAGGATCTGCAACCTTCGACGCCTTATGCTGGCGTCAAAAAATGCATGTCATCTCAACAGAATTTCTGGCCGGAAACGGCTATCGAGCATCAAAAATTCAAACGCTGAGGATTAGGTATGGTTCATCGCTGGCCACGATCCCTGCATTCACAGGTAGAGGCTGTATTACAAGGAATACGCTCATTTCGTCAGACAAAAACAGGTTCTGACGGCATTCATTCTTTTGGAAGCTGGAAGGTCTATAGATTCGAGGCCCACAAGTTCGCCCAATTCATGCACGACAGGGGACGCGTGAGCTTGCTGGATAGCAACGCGGTAACAGAAAACATGGCGGCCTATTTGACCCAGAAGCTTGAATATTATGCCGCTTCCAAAAAATCACGACAAACCATGGAGACCGTCCTTTCCGCACTGGGCAAGCTGGGATATGCCATCAACTTCTACATTGAACGCCATTGCCTGCAAGTGGCCCTGCTGGATATTGAGAAAATGCGTATGGAATTTTATCCCCGGAGTAAAAGCCAACTCCCCAAATCAAGCAAGGTCTTTGGCAACCGGGCCTACCCCGATCCGGTTCGCCTGATCGAAAGCATTACCGACCCAACATTCCAACTCCAGGCATCTCTGCAATATGAAGGAGGCCTGCGGGCGGAAGGTGTTGGCGCACCCAGCAATCGCCGTCTCAAAAATCCCCTGACTGCCAAGGGCCTACACGGCTCAACAAACGATCCAGTCACAGGACAGCTCGTGGGAGTTGTGGCCGCCACCGAAAAGGGTGGCAAGGAGACTGATCATTATATCTCGCTGGAAACATATTCCCGGCTGGTGAAATACATCCTTAATCATCATCAACTGGAAAGCGAATATGGCACCTATGTGGAGGCCCTCAACCAAGCCGCCAAAGAAACCGGCCAATATGCCAAGGGCCGGGGCAGCCACGGCCTCAAACATAACTTTGCCCAGGAGCGGTATCTGGAATGTGTCAGTTATGGATTTTCCCATGAGCAGGCCTTGCAGCAAACATCCCTGGAAACCTCGCATTTCCGGATGCGAGAGACCCTGACCTATACCAGTGGGTAAGAAATGGACATTGATGATGCGCTCAATCTCATCACCGGGCTGACCGCCCAGGACAGAAAACGGCTGTTTTCATGGATAGCCTCACTTCCCGAAAAACAACGGGTTGATATCTTTCAGGCAGGAGTCAAAAAATCGTTCCAGCTCCACAAAGACCGGCCCGATTTATCTGGCCGCGTCAACAAATATTGCGCGTTTATCCTGGCTGCCCGTAAAGCAGGCTGGGATACCATCAAAGGAAAGGGATACCGTATTGCCCAGCAGGAGAACTATGACGATTTTACTCATCTGCGTCAAGCCAAGACCGCCGAGCTGCTTGGTCGTGGCCGCACACCTGTATTGAAACGGAAGGTGCTTGCCCACTGGGGGGAGATAAGCGAATTGAAGGCAGCAGGAACAGGCTTTCGTCCCATTGCTGAATATCTGCTCAAGTCCCGAAAACTCAAGGTGTCACCATCCTATTTAATGAAACTCTGGCACGAGGTGGAAAAAGAAAATGCTGAAGTTTGAGTTGGACGGCATCAATGTCGAGATTGAGGCCGAACTGGAGCGCCACGAATATACGGATAGCAATCGTTACAAGCATTCCAGATTCGAGCGAAAGATGGAAATCCGAGTCAAATTCTGGGAGTTTGTCATATCGGGAAATTTGCAAGACCTCTCCTTAATCAAATCCTCTCTGACCTATTTTATGCAAGGTTACTGGAAGCGATCAGGAGCAGAGGCCAGCAGAATTGGTCTCAATACAAATATATTCAAATACCACTCCCTGGATTATGCCTGGCTCCTTAATTTTTCAGATCGGCAGAAAAACAAAAAGAGTTCTCTCCGGGTGCGCCTGGAGAAAAATGGTCGGATGCAACACGAGATATACCTCGATGGCCAGCAAGTGTTGATGTTGGATGTTGCCATTGGCAAAGCCCTCTCTCTTTTATCACCAAGGATTACTCCATAAGGACTTGATATCTATGTTTACTGATCGTTCCGATGAGAATCTCAACAAATTGACGGCCGATTTGTATAAAAAGATCGGTGAAGCATTTTCCGGCGGGGTGAGCGTGATTGAACTTACCAACCTTTTTGGCTACTCAAAGATTGAGTTTGTTCACGGAATATTACGGAATGCCAAGCTTATTCCGTTAATTGTCAGTGGTAATCTAAAACTGTACCAAAAATGGCAATGAAAAGTGTACCACCTCTATCGATGTTTACCTTCTTAACAGGAGGTGGGCATCATGATCACAACGGAGGTTTTCATGGACATAATTTCATTGCATCGACAAGGGTTCAGTATGCGCGCCATTGCCAAGAAGCTCGGCATTCACCGCAGAACGGTTAAAAAACGTATTGAGGGCAACGCATTTCCTCAATACCAAAAAGTTCAACGCCAGGAATCCATTCTCGATCCGTATCGGCAGACGATAGACGATTACCTTGCTGCCGATGACTATCAAGCGACCTGGCTCTTTGACCGGGTAAAGAAGATGGGCTATCCCGGTTCCTATGAAACGCTGAGGGATTATGTCCGCTCAGTCAAAGAGCGCCGTATTCGGCTTGCCTATGCCCGCTTTGAGACAGAGCCTGGCTTACAGGCCCAGGTCGACTGGGGTGATTTCCAGATTGAGAATCCTGACGGCTCAACCGAGACGAAATACATGTTCCTGATGATCCTTGGCTACGGCCGGGCCATGTATGTTGAGTTTGTCGATCACTGCACTCTGGAAATATTCATGGACTGCCATATTCGTGCTTTTCAATACCTGCAGGGTGTCCCGGGCGAAATTCTGTATGACAACATGAAACAGGTGGTGATCGGCAGAAACAAAGGTACAGCAATTTTTAACAACGAGTTCCTGCACTTTGCCCATCATTACAGTTTTGAGCCCAAGGCCTGTCCGCCCTACAGTCCCTGGGTGAAAGGAAAAGCAGAGCGACCCATGGACTATGTCCGCCAGCGCTTCTGGCGCGGCTATGCCTACACCACCATGGAAAAACTCAACCATGAGGTGATGATCTGGTTGAACGAAACCGCCAATACCCGTATCCATGGGACCCACCGGCAACCTGTTCTCGAGCGCTGGAAAGAAGAAATTCCGTTTCTCAGTCCTTTACCGCGCACTGACTACGATACCTCGATCAAGATCTATCGCAAGGTGTACAAGGACTGTCAGCTCTCCTATGACGGCAATCGCTACCTGGTCCCCTATCACATGGTCGGCAAGAAGGTTCTCCTCAAGATCAAGCACCATCGGATCAGCATCTATGATGACAACATCCTGCTGGTCAGTTATCAGGAGGCTCAGGGCAAACATGAGCTGGTCGGCAACAGGCTGTTTTACGAGCAACTCAAGAGTGATCAGCAGCAGGTGAAGCGTAAATACGGCAACGGCAAGGGGAAGGCAACCCGGGGTTTAACCACGAATAGCCTTTTCCCCCAGGTGGATCAGCGCTCTCTTGCTGAATATGACCAGTATGCGCAAGGAGGTGTCCAGTGGAACAACTGATCTCCGAACGGCTCCAGGACAATCTCTCCCGCTTAAAACTCAATCGCACGGCAGAGGTATTGGATACCGTTGTCCAGCAGGCCAAGGAAAACAAGAGCTCTTATTTTTCTTTTTTGGATCATCTTCTTGAAGAAGAGGTGGCGGCCAAGGATAAACGCCGCATCCAGACGGCCATGAGAACTGCCGGTCTTCCTGGGGCCAAAACCATTGAAGAATATGATTTTTCTTTTCATCCGCAGCTGGATCAAGGGGCAGTCATGGAACTTTTTGATCTCTCTTTTATCTCCAATAAGGAGAACGCTGTCTTTCTTGGTCCGCCGGGTGTCGGCAAAACCCATCTGGCCATCGCGCTGGCCATTAAAGCATGTCATCATGGTCTCAGGGTCTATTTCACCACCATGGACGCTTTGATTAAAAAACTGAAAGAGGGAGCGAGCAGGCAAAAGGCTTACCTCAGTTCAAGTTTGGTGGTAGTTGATGAGGTCGGATATCTGCCGGTAACACCCCAGGAGGCCCATCTCTTTTTCCAGTTTGTCTCCTATCGGTATGAACGGAGCTCCATCATTATCACTTCCAATAAGAGCTTCGGTGACTGGCAGGAATTGTTTGGCGACCCGGTCATTGCCACCGCCATACTGGACCGGCTGCTCCATCACTGTAAAGTGGTCAATATCAAGGGCCACAGCTACCGACTCAGAGGACACTCAATTTCAAAACAAATTTTCAAAGAACAGGAACAACAAATGAACCAGGCCACATCACAGAATCAATAAGCAATCAGGTGGTACACTTTTCAATTGCCGAAACTGGTACACTTTTACATTGCCATTAACAGTTAATGTCACGAACTGGAAAACGGCATTTATACGATATTGATCCTCGCCTTCAGCAGGGGCTTAAAAAAAAGGGATGCTCATTTGCCCGTTGGTGCTTTGGGTGGAACTTTGAACCGAACGAGACGGCGGCAGCACTCAGACAAAAGCCAGAGGGCATAACAACTTCCGCGCATGATGCGGTAAAACGCGATTTTCCCGAAATATATTTGGAGATATTTGAAGGGAAGCCTCCGCTATCTAAATCGTATGAGAAAAAAATACATCCCAGGCTCTCTTTGCATATTGTCTGGAATGAACTTCGCCAGAAATATGTCGCCAGTGTTCCCGAGACCCCGGGAGTAGAAGCAACAGGTTACAACTGGGGGACTGCTTTGGAGAACATGATAGAAGTTCAAAAATTGCTCAGGTGTATTGGCTTGCTGGAAGATTACCTCAAAAAGCTTGGTGGATAGGAGATATGTTGACTTCGAATTCCTGAAACATTAGACAGAATGAATTATTTTGTCTAATCGGGGACAAGCTAGGGAATAACGTGTGCATCAGGGCTGGCTTAGATCGCAGCGGAAAGCCATCCACTAAATGTAAGTGTTATGTATTTAATTTATCTTCTAATGCTGTCCAATTGTTTAGAAATGAACTAAAGTTCCTTACGTTATTTTCGAAGGCATCTTCGACGACTAAATCTTGTTGATACTTTTTGAGTCCACGCGTCTCCCAACACTTACCCTTGGAGGTGACCCATAGATAAGTTTGTAATGATTTTTCTGTGGGGTGAATTGCATTCATCCGATAATTTAATTCTGTTGGGTCAATGATTACATATTGCATATTTTTATCATTAAAAGTATGCAGTACCATTACCCATAGATCTGCTGTAGATTTTTCTATTTTCTCTCGGTTTAGCGTCCACCAACCACAGGAAACCAAGTCATTTTGGTATTCTTTCTTTCCGTGTGTAATTAAAAAATCTTTAGAAAATTTTATCTGAATGGAAACTGTTCGTGTATTATCCTTATTTGTTACAAGCAAATCTATGCCTGTATCTTTAGAAGGAATCCATATATTGAAATCTTTGTAGTTTTCTTCAATATAAGAGCCAACCAGATATTCACCTGCATGGATTGTAAAAATTGGTTTCATAGATTTTGTCTTTCCATATTGTTTCAAGCCAAACCCATTGTGTTATTCATTGTGTAAAATGCTTATTTTTTCTAATGAAAATGATAGGTTGTATTCAAAAAGTTCAACATTATTGAGTAAAGAGGATGCAAGTTTTAAATCCGTTGAAATATTGCTGGCAACAATGACACCTCTTACTAATTGCTCTTGG
>JAHJKP010000003.1 GCA_018821985.1 Pseudomonadota bacterium | reverse complement strand
CTAATTCTGTCGTTGATCTTGTCGACTCGAATATAATTTTTATTTTTCTCAGAATTTCTCATCCTCCTTATCCTCCTCCTACTGCTATATAGTATCATTTTTGCAGACAGATCTGGCCGGTACAATATTATTTCTTGTAATACATTGAAATTATGTAATATAATTATCTTGTAAGAAAGGCATCGACTCCCAACTTGCTGTATTGTTGTTCTTTTTTGGTTGGGTGTGAAGAGTGGGGGGTGAGGATCGCCGCTCAATTGAGTGACAAGATGATAAGCTGCTCCCTGACAATGCCGGAAACATGATTCAAACTTAGTATCTCTTACCATTCAGAATGTTCTTTTATGCCGCTGCAATATCGGTGAGAAAAAAGCAAATTCCTGTCACCAGTTGCCGGCTAACCCTTGAGGGAGAATGCCTTTGTCACCTTCCGGACCGAAGAAGAATCAACTCAAGCAGTTTGAAACCATCCGCAGAGAGCTGAAAAAGATTGTTCTCGATCAGGACGATGCCATCGACGAGGTGGTGGACGCCTTTATCCATATGGACTTCCGCCCACCCAAGGAGGCGGAGCCCAAGGCGATCTTCACCTTCCTCGGGCCGCCGGGCGTGGGTAAGATCTACCTGGCCCGGGTCCTCTGCTCCATGCTCAAGGAGTATAAGGGGTTCAAGCATTTTGATCTGGAACGTTACAGCGATCCGGAAAGTGGCGATCAGCTCCTTGGCCCACAGATGGCCGACCAGGAGATTCAGGAAGGTGAGTTGCTCCGTTTTCTCCGCGTAACTCCCCGTGCCATCATCCTCTTTGAGGCCATTGAAATGGCGAGCAGTCAGCTGCAGATGGCGCTGCTCGACCTGATCACCAAAGAGGAGTCGGAAAACGGTATCAACTGCCGCGAGGTTATTTTCATCTTCACCTCCACACTTGGCAGTGCCCTGTATCAGGGCAAGGAATTTCAGACCACCTTCCGGCAGAGCAAGGCCCGTGCGCAGGGCCTGGTCATGGATGCCATCGCCAAGGAAAAGAAGGTGAGTGACGAAATCATCCAGCCGGCGATAGCCCCGAAGCTCCTGACCATCCTGGCCCAGAACTATATTATTCTCTTCAATCGGCTGGGCATAAATGCCATGGTCCGTATCGGCACGGATTCCCTGTTGCAGCTGGCCGAACATTTCCGGGACAAGGGTATTGCGCTCGATTTCCCGGATCTCAAGGGCTTGGTTGCCCTCCTGGTTCTCTCTCAGGGACCTACGATCTCCGCCAAAAAGGTGAAGCGGAAGCTGCCCGACGAGGTACTCTTTAAGATCACCCGCAGTCTGCGGCAATTGACATCATCTCCAGCCCGGTTCATCTTCAAATTGACCAAGAAGGCTGAAGACTCCCTGCACAGGCTCTCTGAGGCTGGAGATCAGCTCCTGCCTCAGCTCTACAAAAAGAACCAGACCGTGGAGCTGACCTGGAAAGAGTATCAGCGGGGGAGGGACCTCATCTTCAGTCTGGCCAGGGCGGAAACCCGGGTGTTGCCCAGGGGCAAGGGCTTGTTGCGCAGCGAACGGCCGGCGGTCGAATTTTCCGAGATTGGTTTTGCCGATATCGCCGGCAATCGCCAGACCAAGACCACCCTCAAGCAGATCATCAATACCCTGAAAAAACCCGAGCTGGTGCAGAAATTTTCCATCAGCATGCCTAAGGGCATGCTGATCTACGGGCCGCCCGGGGTCGGAAAAACTCTGCTGGGCAAGGCCTTTGCCCGGGAGGCCGGCCGTCCCTATATCTTTGTCTCCCGCATCGATCTGTTTGACTCCGACTATATTCGCCAGGTTTATCTCAAGGCACGTGAATACGCGCCCAGCATCGTTTTTCTCGACGGCATCGACGTCAAGGGGGTGATGGAAGGGATGCTGACCGGCGTGCCTGCCGATCAGCTTGCTCTTGAGATCGACGCGCTTTCCGACGATCCGGAGGAGTCGGTCTTCACCGTGGTCACGGCAGTGAGCCGGGAGGAGGTGCCGGAACTGCTTATCGAGCCTGAACGCATCGATACCTTTGTCGAGACGCCGGAGCTTGACCGGGAGGCGAGGCGGTTCTTCATCGAGCAGATCCTTAAAAAACCCAACGACGGCAAGATCGATGTGGACAAGGTAGTCCGCTACATCTCCGGCATGAACGGTTACGAGCTGCAGCGCATCGGCAAGGAGGCCTCCCTTCATGCTATCCGTCACGGACTTGACTGCATCAGCGAAGAGATCCTCATTGAGCAGATCAACATCATCAAGTACGGCTCAAAGCTTGAGAAGAAGCATATCCGTAATCTGGAGGAAGATCTGCGGTTGACCGCCTTCCACGAGGCCGGACATGCGGTGCTTTCCTATCTGCTCCTCCCGAATATTAAAATTGAGCAGGTCACCATTGCCCCGCGCCTGCGGACCCTGGGTTTCATCTCGTACAGCTTTGATGATTTCCCCAGCAACCTCTCCAAGGATGAGATGTTCAACAACATTTGCGTGCTCATGGCCGGCAGAATGGCAAGCATGAAGAAGTTTGGCGCCAAGGGCATGGATACCGGGGCGAGCAACGACCTTGAGGAGGCGACGCATCAGGCCTACCTCGCTATCGCTAACTTGGGAATGGACGACGACTTGGGTTTTGTCCATACCGACACCCTGACCCATAACGTGAACCCCCAGTTTTTCAGGGAGGTGGTGGAGCGTCAGGTCCGTGCCTGGATCGACAAGGCCACAAGAAGGGCCGGCGAGCTGGTGGAGACCAACTGGCAGCAGATAGAGACCCTGGCCGATATCCTGATCCGGCAGGAAATTGTCGATGGCGCTGAATTAGAACGGATCATGAACGAGAAAAGGCGGGCGCGAAACAGGAAGGCAGGGTGATTTTAACGTGTTTTCGGGGGGAAAAGGATCATCTTCCATCTTAAAATCCAGTGCTTACGTGAAGGTGCCAATGTTAACGATTCAATTAAGGAGGCAATATGAAAAGAATATTGATTTCAATGCTTATTGTAGGGTCATTGCTGACGGCTTGTGTCGTGGCGCCAGGAGGGCGGGGTGGTGGAGTAATAATCGCACCCCTTCTTCCGCCGGTCGTGGTATTGGACGTAGAACCGTACTATTTTTACGGAGACTTTCATTATCATTACCTAAACGACAGGTGGTTCTATTCGAAGTCAAGGCGTGGGCCTTGGGCCGAATTGCCAAGAGACCGCTATCCCAGAGAGGTCAGGTTCAAAAGGCAGGACAAGAGACAGGATAGGAGCCAAGGCCATGATAAGCGGGACAGAGATCGATATCACGATGATCGACGTTATTGATATTGACCTGCCGGTAATGACAAACACTGAGGGATTTCCCCCAGAAATCCATCAGATGTTGTCTTTGTGATTATTTCCTGTTGGCACTAACGGCCTTGTCTTAAAAGAAAAACGCCGTGTACTTCGGACTCTTACAAACTCGTGTATCTAGCAGGGAGTTGCTGCCAGATACGCGAGCATAAGATAACATGCGGTTTTTGTACACGTTACCTTTGCTGTGCCATTTTTTGTCTGTTTCCGGGAGCAATTCCTGGGTGTGCTGTCGGCATCCGCTGTCACGCCGGACCCGGGCACTCGAAACTTGTAATCTGAAAATTAAACAGCTCTTCAGTTATCACCTGTTACCATCACCCATCTGAAAAAAATCTTGTCCTCCTAGCACATCCGTGCAGATTTCCATCATCAAAAACAAGACCCACCGTTGGGATTGGCTGACCTGAATAATCCATTCTTGTTGAAGCTTTATTTCTTTCATTCCAAAATCCGCAACCCCCTTTCCGGGAGTGTTCATACATTGGCAGATTATTTTCTGTCAATGTGATTTATTTCTTGACAAGGCATATCCCCTTTGTGATAGACATATATAGCAATGTGCCACTTTGTGGTACCTGAAGGTTGTTCGGTAACCGATTAATTTCTCCGCGGTTGAGTGCTTAAGGTAGGGGGGAAGTATATCTTATTTTGCTGTAAAGACTGGCAAAGAATGAAAGGTAGTACGCAGAAATCTTGGATATTTTGACGAAAGCAGGGCTGTGAACAGGGCTGGCCGCTGGTGCTGCCCAAGGTTGAGAGGCAATCATTGTTTCAATGAGTCGTGACGTTGTTAGGATATAGTTAGATCCTGATGGGAGGACGGATCTTTTTCGGCGAGCTGAAAAATCAAAATTTATCATGCATCGCTGATGCATACCCCGCTGTGGGGGGAACGTAATGAGCCTGAATGCGGGTTTGCCAAATCAAATAAACTGGAGAGGAGGAGAAAGAAATGAAAAAAGAAGTCACTGGCCTGCTGATTGGTGGAGTATTCGTATTGGGGGCCGGATCGTCGGTGTTTGCCGGGCCACCCTTGACAAATGTTGAGGGGGTTGGCGGAGTTGCCCTGAATCCTCTTGCCTATGTTGCCAATCCCATCGGTAAGGATGAAACCGGTTTGTTCGGCAACACAATCGTCAGCAAACCAAATATCGGTGCTTGGCATATCAGTCTGCCGGACAGCGACATAAACTGGGAGGCGGCTGGTGTCAACATCAGTTTTTTCAATCGTCTTGAAATCGGCTACAGCCACGAGTCAGTAGATATTGATAATTATGCTGCTACCCCCGGAACAATTGACAAGGACAATGTCTCGGCCAAACTGAATCTGCTCGCTGAGAACAGTTTTGATATGGCTTTTCTGCCGGCAATTTCCGTGGGCGTTATCCATAAATCGACCAATTTTAATACCCTGGTCGACTTAAATCTCCTGAATGACAATAGTGGCGAGGATTATTATGCGGTGGCGACAAAAACGCTGACCATGCTGCCAGTTCCAGTGATCTTGAATGCCGGCGTACTTTCCACCAAGGGATATGTCCGCGGTGTGCTTGGTTTCGGCGATGATCGTGATGAAGCCTTTTTCGGCAACATTGAAACAATTCCGATTGAAAATGTCATTGTCGGCTGGGAATATGCCGGGGGAACCGACGTCGCGACAGGTTTCAGCACCCATTCCATGTGGGAGGCCCATGTGGCGTGGATGATCAATGACCTCACCCTGGTTGCCTCATATGCTGATACGGGAGCTGAAAATATTACTTCAACCTTCCCGCCGACATCCTTCGGAGATGGCTGGGTTATCTCTGCCCAGTATGCGTTCTAAGCCAGGCTTGTCTTGTACATTGTCTGGGGGAAGTGATATGAATCTTCATTCCGGCGAGGTCGGGATGGAGGTTAGGTGGTAGGAGCATGGACAAAAAACAGGGTTCGGATTAACCAACAGAAGTACCATAATAGTGATTAGCCGTCGCAAGAGAGAGCGGAAATCAGAAAACCTTCCATACCATTAAGGAGGACAGATATGACAAGTGGCAAAAAGAAACTCACTCTGACCAGTGCAGCTTTGCTTGGGTTGGCGTGTACCTTCGGCTTCGCTGGGACGATTGAAGCCCAGGAAGCGGGCTCCAGCAGTGAATGTATCAAGTGTCACACCGACCTTGACCAGATGGACTCCTTCGGCGCTTTAGCGGCCAGCAGTTCCGCGGGAATAGCGGGTTGAGGCGTTACCGCCCCTCAGGTGAGGGGTCGAGACACTTACGGCGTAGCAAAAGACTTCGTTGATTCCGAGCATGGCAAGATCGGCTGTATCAATTGTCACAAGGGGGTTAACGTCGCAGATAAAGACCAGGCCCATAAAGACATGACCAAGGATCCTTCCGATGAGGGCGGCGGCGGCGTTTGCGCCGAATGTCACGAGGATACCGTCTCCACCTTCAAGAGTTCCATGCATTATACCCTCAAGGGCATCCTTGACATTACCGGCACGATTACCCAGCCGCACAAAATGGAAGATACGCTGCTGCCCGCAGCCTGGAAACTCGACTGCAACGACTGCCATGCATCCTGCGGCAGCTGCCACGTCGCTTGGCCGGAAGTCGCCAAAGGCGGCCTGCTTGACCGGCATCGTTTCCAGAAGACGCCCCCCATGGAGAAAACCTGTTACGCCTGCCACGGTTCCCGTTTTGCTGGCGAGTATCGGGGTCTTCTTGGCGCCACCGCCGATGTCCACTTCGAGAAAGGCCAGATGGTCTGCGTTGATTGTCACACAGGTGATCAGCTTCATAACACTAAGCCGGCAGATTCTAAGCGTTATTATGACACCGAAACCGCTCGTTGTGAGAGCTGTCATCCCGACGCAGCCAAAGCTGGCAAATCCAAGATCGCTATGCACAATGCCCATCCCGATGGGACCCTAGGCTGTGCGGTTTGTCATGCCAATGACTATTTCAACTGTTCGAACTGTCACGTGTCGCTTGACATCAAGGAAGCCGGCAAGATCAAGGTCATCTTCCCTTCCGATCCGCTGGTAACCTTCAAGATCGGCAAGAACATCGACATCACCCCCAACAACCCCTACAAGTACAATCTGGTTCGTCACACTCCGGCAAAGAAGGACTCCCTGGCCTCGTTGACCCACTTCCAGGCCGTGATGACAGGAAGTCCTGGCCCGGCAGACCTCATTTCCAACTACGACGCGTTGCCCACTTGGAACTCTGCCTCTGTTCACAGCATCCAGCGTAAGACCAAGCAAAACCGTTCCTGCAACGCCTGTCACGGGAACAAGGAAATCTTCCTGACGAAATCCGACCTGGTGCCAGAAGATCCTAAGGCCAACGAGAAGATTATCTTCACCAAGATCCCCGCCCCGATCAAAAAATAATCAATCGGGCCTGACAACGGAATTTGAGACAATGAGGACTATAAGGAGTGCTTCGATGAACAGGAGACTATCAGGTTTTTTCATGTATATACTGTTGGCGGTTGTGGCCGGTTTTACCGTGTCAACGCCATCCGCAGCCAACGCCGACTCGTTGGTAACCACCGACTGGCTGGCGAAGAACCTCGATGCCAAGGGGCTTGTTATCCTTGACGTCAGAACCGAAAGCAACTACGGCGTTGGACACATCCCCGGCGCTGTCAATCTTCCCTATGACCAATGGGATCCCAAAAATGAGGAACGGAAATGTAATCTGATGCCTACCGCAGCACAGATGACTGAGATTCTCAAGAAACTGGGAGTCAACGCTTCCTCGCATGTGGTCATTTACGACCACGGCAACAGCACCAGTGATGCCACCAAGGGTATCTCTGCCTTCTGGATCATGGACAGCATGGGCCACAAAAACATTTCGTACCTGAACGGCGGTTTTACCAAATGGACCTTCGAAGGCAAGATCATCGATAACAAAGTGCCGACCCCGGTTCCTGGCGATTTCGTTGTCAGTCTGAACGATGCCAAGGTAGCCTCTCTAGAGGAAGTTACCAGTAACCTGAAAAACAAGACCGCTATATTCCTCGATGTACGGGACAGCGACCAGCATTTTGGTTTTCAGAAGCGTCACGACGTCAATCGATTCGGCCATATCCCCGGATCGCTTACCTGGCCCGCTGACTTCATGACCCATGCCGGTATCAACCGCGCCCCGGCCTATGTTCTAAGTGCAGATGAACTGGCAATCATGGCCAAGGGTGTCGGCCTGCCCTCGGACAAAAGCAGCAACATTATTGTTTACTGTAATTCCTCCCAGTTTGCGGGCTTGGGTTTCTTTGTTCTCCAGGAAATGCTGGGGTACGATAATGTCAGCGTCTATGACGGCTCGATACTCGAGTACGCGGGGATCGAAGACCTGCCCATGGATAATTTTTCATGGGGCTTTGTGACCAAATAGAGAACTCTATTCAATATACTGGAGGAATACTCATGAACACCTGTAAGGCTAAACTGGCTGTTTTTCTGGCCGCCGTGATGATACTCGCCGCTTCAGCGGGATCGGCCCTGGCGGCCAGCAAGTCGCTGGTCAGTATTGACTGGCTGGCCAAAAATCTCTCTAAGAGCGGAGTGGTGATTTTGGATGTCGGCGATTTCACCAATTATGAAAAAAACCATATCCCGGGGGCGATCAAAGCCTTCGGTCCCTGGCAGACCATGAATGACGAGTTCGTCGGCTTCATGATGCCCAAAACTGATGATCTGGTGCAGATGCTCCGTAACTACGGCGTCAACGATGATTCCTCAATCATCATCTATGACGAGGGAATCACTGCCATGGACACAGCCAGGAGCGCCCGCGCCCTGTGGACCCTGCACGTGCTGGGCCATAACGACGTAGCCATTCTGAACGGCGGCTTCGCAGCCTGGGAGCAAGCCGGAAAACCAGTTTCCACCACAGCAACCACCCCTACCAGTCCTGGTAACCTCTCCGCCAAGCTGGTGGCTGACAAGGTTGCCACTCTGGACGAAGTAAAGAAAAAGATCGGTACCAAGACAATCTTTCTCGATAACCGGGTAACCAGTGAGTTTTTCGGCCATGAAAAAAAGAGCCACATCAAACGCTACGGCCATCTGTCCAACGCCCTGATTTGGCCCTCAAACTACATGTCCAACGCGGGCATCAACCTTTCACCTGCCATTATGAAGGACCACGCGGCCCTGACACAGATGGCGGCTGGTGTGGGTATTCCGGCTGACAAAGACGCCGAGATTATCACTTACAGCAATCACGGCCTGCAGGCCGCAATGGGCTATTTCGTCCTCCATGACCTGCTGGGCTACAAGAACGTTAAAATATTCGATGGCTCCATCCTGGAGGCCGCAGCGGACAAAAGTGTTCCCATGGAGAAGTTCTCCTGGTGACACTGGAACCTGTAATGTCAAGGTCAGTTTCGGCAGGATTTCGCTAGACAGAGTCCCGCTATCCGGCTGACAGGAGTATCGTCGCCCATTGACCGAGGTTGCCGTAAGAATATGGTGACCTCGGTTTTTTTTCCCCCCTCATGTCCTTTCATCTTTTAGGAAAAACAAGATTATAGCAAGTCCGCTAATACTTCGCAGGACCGGCAGATCTTTATCTTTTCCTGCCAGTTTTCTTGGCTCTTGCATTCACAGATGGTGCCGTTTATGAACCAGCAGAGTTTGCCGGCCTGAAATTCCCAAGCCGGGCAATTTTTGCGGCGTTGTGGAGGGCAATTTTTTATGGTCCAGCAGGATTTAAGAGTTTTATCGCTAGATCTGGTTCTGGAGAGCAGAAAAAAAATCTGCCGCTCCACATGGGATGGAATTTTACGCCAGCCTTGCTCATAGCTGTGGACCGCTTTTATCGAGACACCCAGTAGCTCGGCCACTTCTTTCTGGGTTTTGTCTAGTAATTTTCTCGCGTTCAGAAATTCTTCGCTTTCCACTACATCACTCCCGCTATTTTTTTTTGATTATTTAATGAGGTCCTTAACTACTAGGTTAAGCTAACTGATTATATCAGATGCTGGTATTTCAAATATTGGGAATTTAGGTGGCGATCTTGGACGGCCGAGTCATATGGGGATCTTTGACACTAGTATCGTTTTCAACGAACCGTGACTTTGTGAAGTGGTAGGGGATTAGTGAACACTTTTTTAAGAGTGGATATCTAATCCGTCGCAAGGAACTGTTCAATGAAATAGAAGAGACGGAAGTAACATATAAGAACTCAAAGAAGAAGCGGTAAAATTGATAACTCCTAAAATAAAAAAGGGGATAGATTTATTTTTCCTGCTTGGTTTACTCTGTAATTGTTGATAATTAATCTGGCGAGATGAGGCCTGTGAAGAGAATGTCACAGGCTGGAGCGAATATCGAAAATAAATCTGTGCCCCTTTTTTGGGGGGAAAGTAAGGTTGTCAGAAACGTGAAAGAGGCCAGATGGGTAGTAAGCTCTCCTGGCCTCTTTGTCTATATCCTCACAAAAACGATGGTGCGCGCTAAGGGGGCTGTCTTCAAATTCTCAGCTCTGTTTATTCCTATGGGGAAGATTTTTTGTGGGTCACCACCCCGCTGAGTCCCACACACTCCTGACAATATTTCTGGTCGGTGGATTTACTTTGACAGTCAGGACAGTACTCCTTGCCGCATCCATGGCAGGCGTTGAGAGTGGATGGATCAATTTCTTTTTCACAGATCTGACAGATTGTCTTTTTGATTGCCATTGGTCACCTCATTGTGGAAGTTTCTTTTTATCTTATCACAATTTAATCTGATTCCGAATGCATTTGTAAAAATAAAGAGTCTCCATTTATCCTCTGGGCAGCAGGGTGTTTTTTGTTGAAAAAGGAGAGTCGGTAGCAGTTCAGCAAGGAAAAATATTTCCCGAAGGGTGGTCTTTGTTTTTTGGAGAAATCCTCTTGAGTTTTATCGGTTGCGTAAAGTGCTGTTGTGCAGGTATAATAGTTGTTTATTTTTTTAATATGTGTCTGAGATTTGTTTTAATGGTTAATTCAATATTCCATGCCAGAGGGCGGAATTCAGGGAGAATAGCATGTACAGCGCGGCAGATTTACGCAAGGGGTTGAAGGTTCAGGTTGATGGAGCGCCATTTATTGTTACTGACTTTGAGTTTTCCAAGCCGGGAAAGGGTCAGGCTCTCTATCGCTGCAAGATGCGGAACATGATTACCGGCAACCAGTTGGTTCAGACCTATCGCTCCAATGACAAGTTTGAAAAGCCGGAGCTGGAAGAGCGGAAGATGCAGTATCTCTATTGTCAGGAGAACGAGTATCATTTCATGGATACCGATAATTTTGAACAGATTGTCATTGATAAGGAGCATCTTGGCGACAATGTCAATTACATGACCGATAATATGGATATGGAGGTCCTCTTTTTTCAGGACAGACCCATCGATGTCAGCCTGCCCATGTTTGTTAATCTGGTGGTGACCAAGGCTGATCCCTGGGCCAAAGGTGATACCTCCGGTTCAGACAGCAAACCGGTGACGGTGGAGACGGGCTATGTCCTTCAGGTCCCGCCCTTTGTTGACGAAGGCGACAAGATTCAGATCGATACGCGTACCGGTGCTTATGTAACCCGAGTCAAAGACTAAATGGCGTCGCGCAAAGGCCCAAATACTGCGTTGCGATGCATTCTTCGTCATTGCGGCGTACCCAAAAGTACCCCTCTTTCCTCAGGATTTTCGCGCCTTGTCTTCGGGCCTTTTCGCTTAGCCATTCCCGTTAACAAAACCGTTCGTAGTAATTTTCATGCTTGATATCCAGGGGCTGTGCTTTCGCGCGGCCTTTTTTCATTCCCTCCGTTCTTTTTTTGTCCGTCAGCAGTTCCTTGAAGTCGATACCCCCATCCGTCAGCCCCTGCTCCTCCCGGAATTTAATATCGAGCCCCTGGCCTCAGAGTGTTGGTTCCTGCAGGCATCTCCGGAGCTGTGCATGAAGCGGATGCTGGCCGCGGGATGCAGCCGGATCTTTCAGCTCTGTAACTGTTTCCGCAAGGGTGAGCGTGGCCGGCTTCATCTGGAGGAATTCACCATGCTGGAGTGGTATAGGACGAATGCCGGTTATGAGGATCTGATGGCGGATTGCGAGGCGCTGCTTGGCTCTTTGCTGGCCGATTTGGGCGGGATGGACTTCTGTGGCTTCTCCGATGGAAATCTACGGGCAGGTGAGCGGTTTATTTCCCTGCAACCTCCCTGGGAGAGGCTGTCGGTGCATGAGGCCTTTGCCCGCTGCAGTCCGGTCTCCATTGAGCAGGCCATGGCCGATGATACCTTTGATGAGATCCTGGTCGAGTATGTGGAACCCTATCTGGGGGTGGAAAGACCTCTCTTCCTCTACGACTACCCGGTGGAGCTGGGGTCGCTCGCCAGGCGCAAGGATGGCTCTCCCCATCTTGCCGAGCGCTTTGAGCTTTATATCAATGGCATCGAGATGGCCAACGGCTTTTCCGAACTCACGGACAGCCAGGAGCAGCGGCAGCGTTTTGAGCGGGAGTTGGAGCTCATGGATGAGGAACGCAGGCGGCGCTCATTGATGCCCGAGCGTTTTCTGGAAGAGCTTGCAGGCCTGGATCGGGCCGCAGGTATCGCCTTGGGGGTGGATCGTCTGCTCATGCTCCTGATGGGTAAGGAGAGCGTGGGCGAGGTGGTTTCCTTTGGACCTTCCGATTTTGACTGATTGATTTCTGTCTTTAGTTCTCTGTCACCGAGAAAGCAGCAAACCCTGCTCGCCTCTCTGCTCCGTAACCCCCTTGTGCAGGACAATCTGTCCGCCATCCGTCCGCCCCAGTTCATAGCTCTCCCGGTAGATCATGGCCCCAGTTCCGGATCGCCTGCGCAAGCGGGGAAAACGCATCCCCACAAAACGGTCCAATTCCCTCTCTTCCGCCTGGATCAAAAGGGCCATGCCCGGAGCACCAGATCTCTCTGTTTCCCTCTTCTCAGGCCTCGGCCGCCTTGTCAGCGCCTCCTGGGCCAGCAGCTTGTCGTAAAATCCCTGCAGGACTCCCAGGTAATAACTGTTCCGCGCCCGGATGCCCTTGCCTCTGATCCTGCTCCTGTTCTCTTGCCACAGTGAGGTAAGCTGGCCCGCCAGAAAGGCGTAGCAGTACTCGGCAATGGCCACATTCTCCTGCCTGCCAAAGATCTCGATCGTCTTGTGCAGGCAATCCTGCAGCGGATCGTAGAGGCTGGCGGTGACCACCTTTACATAAAAAAAGCGGAGGAGGATGGCGCAGATCTTGTGCTGCCATCTCTCCAGCCGTTTGGACTTGTTGTTGATAATCAGGGAGGTGAATTCGGATTGTGCGTCTTCCTGGATCTGCTGCAGATTGTGGCGCGCCATCAGCTGGCTGGCCTTTTCCATGGCGATGGCTGCCTCATGTTCATTATTCGAGCCTGCCAGGGCCAGGAGCTTGCCGATCCTGCGGATGAACTGCCGTCCCTTCTCGGTCTGCTGGTTCCCGGCAGGATCCGTGGCCCCGGTCACCGGCAGATCGCCTGCAGCCAGACGAAAGGGTGCCGGCAGGCCCAGCAGGTCACACGCCTTCTGGAAGAGGGGGCCGTGACCTGCATCGTTCTCGGAAAAAAGCTCCGAGCAGATCTGATGGGCCATCTCGTGTTTGAGGATCTGGCAGGTGATATCCCAGGAGTGGCTGCTGATCAGCCGGGTGCTGATGCGGATGACCCTGGTCGCGGAGTGCCAGGAACCATACTGTCTTTCATTCTCACTGATCTCAAAGACCGGGGTTGTGAGCGTCAGTCCGTACTGCCAGTTGATGTTGGTGAACTCCGCCAGCAGTTGCCGGCCCCAGAGCGGGTAATAGGGCGAAAAATCCGTCATCGTTGTTCTATCCTTTTCAGGCTGTCAGCCCACCTTCTTGCGCAGGGCCTTGGTTGCCCCCCGTTGCGTCTTCAGGTCCGTTCGCTTCTTTCTGGCGTTTTTCCCGGGCCGCGTCGGGCGGCGGTGCTTGGCTACCACCATGGCATCCTTGATGATCCGGCTGAGCCTATTCAGGGCATCTTCCTTGTTTTGTTCCTGGGTCCGGTATTGCTGGGCCTTGATGATGATAACCCCGTTCTGGGTCAGCCGCTGATCACCGAGGGCCAGCAGCCGTTCCTTGCAGCTGTCGGGCAGGGAGGAGTTAGGGATGTCAAAACGCAGATGGACGGCGCTGGCGACCTTGTTGACATTCTGGCCCCCGGACCCGCTGGCCCGGATAAAATGGAACTCGATTTCATCATCCGGGATGCTTATGGTGCTTGTTACCTGGAACATGGCGATTTCTTTTTGCGTCTGGTAGATTTTTTTAGAAGCCGTTACGGAATACCCATTAGATATCTGATAATTTCGTTACGGCTCCTTATGGAGCCGATGAGAGTGGTCTGATATGATGGTTATTTTTGAAAGGCGGCTTGTCATCTGAATGAGTGTGTACCATATCATGTCTGCACAAAAAACGAATCTTGTTTTGATCGGGATGGCCGGCGCCGGGAAGAGTACGGTCGGCCCCCTGCTGGCCCGGATCTTGTCCTATGGCTTTGTGGATGTGGATGAGCTCATTGAGGCCGATCAGCAGCAGTCCCTGCAGGAACTTGTGGATCAGCACGGGGCTGCCTGGTTTCGTCTGCTGGAGGAGAGGATTCTCCTCGGTCTTGACCTGCAGCGCCATGTGATTGCCACCGGCGGCAGTGCGGTCTATGGCGCGGCGGGCATGAAGCACCTGCAGCAGAGCGGCCTGGTGGTCTACCTCGACGTGCCCCTTGCGGTCCTGGAGGCGAGGGTGGGCGATGTGGCGACCAGAGGGCTGGCGCGGGAAGAGGGCCAGAGCTTTGCCCAGCTCTTTGCCGATCGCCAGCCGCTGTATCTCAGCCATGCGGATATCAGGATAGAGTGTGGTGGCAAGAGTCTGGCCGAGATCTGTGCTGCGATCATTCAGGCTGGCGCGGGTCTGCTGGGAGGCATCCCCTAAAGTGACTGCCCCGGCTACCATTATCAGGCGATATGTGCTATGGTGGTCCGGTTAAATCGAAATCAGAATGGACCTACGGGTCTGAAATATCATGAATGGAGTGGAATATGACACAGGCAAAGAAAGGGAATAAGGTGAAGGTGAAGTACACTGGCAAACTTGATGATGGGACGGTCTTTGATTCCTCGGATGGGCGTGAACCCCTTGAGGTTGTCCTTGGCAGCGGCCATGTGATTCAGGGTTTTGATGAGGCCCTGATCGGCATGGTGCTGGGCGAGAAAAAGACGGTTGCCATCCCGGTGGATAAGGCCTATGGCGCCCATGATCCGAACATGGTCATGGAAGTGCCCCTTGAGCAGGTACCGCCGGATTTCAGCCCTGAGGTCGGTCAGAAGCTGGAGGTGGGCGGGGCCAACGGTGAGATCATGATGGTGACCGTGCGAGAGATCAGTGATACCCATATCTATCTCGATGCCAATCCGCCATTGGCCGGACAGGATCTGATCTTTGATCTGGAGCTGGTGGCGATTTGTTGAACGCAGCAGTCATCTTTCATTTTTTAAAGTAAATAGGTCCTGTTGCAACTTTGGCATGGCCGTACCCCCTGTCTTTAGGGAACAAACGGGAAGCATTCATGAAAAAGCATCTGGTCAGCAGGCTGATCTGTCCCACCTGTCTGCCCCGGGAACATGGACTGCAATTGGATATCGGGTCGGATGAGGGGGAGGATATTATTGCCGGCACCTTGACCTGTCTGCACTGTGACAGCCGTTTCCCCATCCGGCAGGGCATCGCCTTTCTCGATTCGGGCCGGCAAGATGAGCGCCAGACCAACAGGTATGAACAGGAGGAGGTGGTCTCTTCCTATTTGTGGAGTCATTACGGTGACCTGCTCGCTGATGAGCAGGCCACCTATGCCTATCAACAGTGGGCCGGACTCATGGAACCGCATGGTGGGATGGCCCTGGATCTGGGCGGAGCCGTCGGCCGTTTCACCTTTGAGATGAGCTCCAAATGTGATCTGGCCGTTGGTGTTGACAAATCACTGGCCTTTGTCAAAACGGCCCGCCGATTCATGCAGGAGGGCGAGTTGCGCTTTACCCTCAAGGATGAAGGCCTGCTCGGCCGGGAGGTGGTCATCCGTCGGCCCGCACAGTGGCAGCCGGAGCGCGTGGAGTTTATCGTCGCCGATGCCCAGCGTCTTCCCTTTGCCGCACACACGGCAAGATCTGTCGCCTCTCTCAATCTGGTCGACAAATTGCCTTTTCCCAACAATCACCTGCAGGAAATCAACCGGGTCGCCGCTACCTCGGGAAGTCAGCTGCTCCTCTCCGATCCCTTTTCCTGGTCCACCGAGGCGGCAGAGATTGACCAGTGGCTCGGGGGCAAGGAGGATGGTCCCTTTGCCGGTAAGGGATTGGATAATATCTTGGCCATCCTGCGCCATGGCCAAGAAGGACTCTCCCCTGGTTGGCAGGTGACCAAGCGGGACCATGTCTGGTGGAAGATCCGCACGCACAGCAATCATTACGAATTGATCAGGAGTTGCTTTATCAAGGCCGCACGATAAAACGAGGTTGTCATGAAGAAAGATACTGTCTGTCGGATGTGTTCCTCCTGCTGCCCGGTGGAGGTAGAAGTCGTTGCCGGTAAACTGGTATCGGCCCAGCGCAAATCTTTCCTCAGTCAGGATAAACGCAGCCCCTGTCTGAAGTTACAGGCGGCAGCGGATATCGTCTATTCCGATAAACGCCTCACCACCCCGCTGATCAGACAAAAGGATGGTGCCTTTCGTCAGGCAAGCTGGGATGAGGCCCTGGACCTGGTGGCATCACGCTTCAAACACTACCAAGGGCAGGCCCGGCCCGAAGCTGTCGGCTGGCTGCGGGGCATGGCCGCGGATTGGGGATCCCCTTGGGATTACGCCAACCGCTTGATGAACTGTTATGGCTCCCCCAATACCATCGGCAACGGTTCCATCTGCTTTGTGGCCCGGGAGATGGCCCACACCTATACCTATGGGGCCATGGCCTTTCCCGAGGCCTCCAAGGCCAAGTGCATCCTGGTCTGGGGCAAGCATGACGCCGATACCACCCTGGGTGTGGCTGATGCCATCAACCATGCCGTCAGCAATGGCGCCAAGCTCATTGTGGTGGACCCGATTCAGACCCCACTGGCCAGAAAAGCCGACATCTGGCTGCAGATCAAACCCGGTCATGACGGCCTGCTGGCCATGGCCATGATCAATGAGATCATCAGCCAGAACCTCCATGATCAGGAATTCATCGAGGGATTTACCACCGGCTTTGAGCAGCTGCGGGAGGTGGCCGGCAGATATGCCATCAATACCATTGCCCCCGGCATCTGGCTTGATCCGCAACGGGTCCGGGAGGCTGCCCGTCTCTACGCCACTACCAAGCCTGCCTGTCTGATCGACGGCAACGGACTGGACATGCAGCTTGATATCTTCCAGTCCACCCGCGCCGTAGCCTGCCTGCGCGGACTCACCGGCAATATTGACCGGCCAGGCGGCGATGTCCTGCCCCAAGCTATCCCCTTGCGCCCCCTCCAGGCCCGCGACAGACTGCCTGTAGGCGTTACGCCGATCACCGCTGCCTACCCTCTTTTTAATACCTTCAGCGAGACGTGGGGCAATCAGGTCCAGTCCTGCGTGGTGGATGCCATTCTCGACCAGAAGCCGTATGGCCTGAAGATGCTGGTGGTCCAGGCCGGCAATCCGGTGGTGACCATGGCCGACTCCAGCCGGGCCCAGCGTGCCATGGAGGAGCTGGAATTTCTGGTGGTCATTGATCTATTCATGACCAGAACCGCCGATCTGGCCGATGTGATCCTGCCGGCCGCCGGTTGTTTTGAAAAGACGCAACTGAACCGGTCCGCCACCCGCAACAACCCGATCATCCTCCAGAATCAGGTCATCGAACCCGTGGGTCAGTCGTGGCCCGACTGGAAGATCGTCTTTGAGCTGGGGCGCCGGATCGGTCTTGAACATGAGTTTCCATGGCACAGCGCCGAAGCGGCCATTGATGATCAACTGGCACCGGCTGGTGTCAGCGTTGAGCAATTGCGGCAGGAAGCTGACGGAGTACGGGTGGAAGTCCTGCGCCATGAAAAGTACCGGCAGGACGGCTTTGCCACCCCATCCGGTAAGTTTGAATTTTTTTCCCTCAGGCTCCAGGAAAACGGCCATGCCGGGCTGCCCTATGCTGATGGCTTTCCGGAAAAGGCCGCCATCAGCTTTGACGCACAGCAGGCAGAATTTCCCCTGATCGGGATCAGCGGCCGTCGCGATATCCGCTTCACCAATTCCCAGTACCGTACCATCCCCGCCTTGCTCAAGAATGAGGAGGGCTGCGTGGTCGATGTCCATCCTCTTGATGCGGCACAACAGCAGATTGAGGATGGCGACCAGCTGCAGATCACCACCCCGAAAGGCACTATCACCATGCCGGCCAAGGTGTCATCCGTGGTCCACCCCGGCTCGGTGCGTATCGCCTGGGGCTGGGGCGATTACAAGGCCGACTGGAACCTCAATACCCTTACCGATGATGATACCCGCAACCCCATCACCGGCACCCCGGGCCAACGCACCTTCATGTGCCGGGTAAACAAGGTCTGATCGGCAAGCCCTTCTGCTTGATCAATGTTTTGGCGGACGATTGTTCTGTGTCGTAATGTTTTTGCCACTTACTAAATGATATTCCAGCCATTTTTGTAAAAGAGACTTCATTCGGTTTATTAAATTTTATCTGCGTTGCTGCGGTTTTTTTTATATCGTTTCCTTATTGTCAGATTTCGGCCTCAGGGATATTGGTGGCAGGTAACCATACCATTGAGACTACTGCTTTCAACGCCCAAGGCTGTTGCGGCCTGCAGGTGAATGTGTTCTTTCCATTACTTCCCATGAGGTTGTCATGTCCAGCGAAGAAAAAATAGAGGCTTCGGAAACGAGAATTACCAAGGCGGTGTTCCCTAACACCACCAATCATTATGCGACCCTGTTTGGCGGCACGGCCCTGCAATGGATGGACGAGGCTGCCTTCATCACCGCCACTCGTTTCAGCCGGCAGAAGATGGTGACGGTCTGCTCGGACCGCATTGAATTCAAGCATCCGATCCCGGCCGGCACCTTTGTCGAGTTGGTGGGCCGGGTGGTGAAGGTGGGCAACACCAGCCTGCAGGTCCGGGTGACCGTTTATCTTGAGCAGATGTATGACGAGTATGATGAGCATAACGAGAGCCGGAAAAAGGCGATTGAAGGGCTCTTTACCTTTGTTGCCGTCGATGATGAGATGCAGCCTGTGTCGGTGCGGAAGTAAGGCCATGTTTTAATTGCTGTCATCTCTCAAGGCTGTTTGTCTTGGTCTCCTGAGGAACAAGAAAGGGCCGGATCTTCCTCGAGAAAATTGGCCTGAAATTACTTGGCATCAGGCCCAAGGGCAGCCGCGCGTCCGGCCAGCCAGCCCGTTGAAAAGGCAGCCTGCAGGTTATAGCCGCCGGTATCGCCCTGGATATCGAGAACCTCTCCTGCCAGATAGAGTCCACGGGCCTTGCGTGACTCCATGGTTCGCGGATCCACCTCTTTCAGATCGACCCCGCCTGCGGTAATGATGGCCTCGGTGAAGGGGCGATGGCCGCTGATTTCCAGGCGGAAATCCTTGAGCCAGCTCTTCAGACGTTTGCGCTCCTTGGCCGTGACCTGGCTGGCAAGACGATCTTCAGGGATCTCGGTGAGCTTCAGGCAGACCGGGATCATCACGCGGGGAAGCAGGCCGCGCAGGAGGCTGTGGATTGGCTCCTTGCTGCGGCTCTCCAGATCACGGAGCAGGCGGGCCTCTAGCTTCTGCTCATCGAGCGCCGGTTTCAGGTCGATGGAGAGGGCCATCTTGTCATCTCTGCGCAGGCCGTCCACCACTTCGCCGCTCAGAGTCAGGATCACCGGTCCGGTGACCCCGAATTTGGTGAAACTCATCTCGCCAAAGGCCTGTCGGCAGCGCTTGCCATTTTTAAGCAGCCGCACATTAATATTGCGCAGATCAAGGCCGTCCATCAGTGCTGTCAGGTCGCCACCAATCTCCAGGGGCACCAGCGCCGGCCTGATGGGGATGATGGTGTGACCGACCGCTGCCGCCAATCGATAGCCATCCCCTGTTGATCCGGTGGCCGCGTAGGAGGCGCCGCCGGTGGCCAGGATCACCGCATCGCAGCCCAGGGCTTCATCCTTGCACAACACACCGCTGACCGCTCCATTGGTGGTCAGCAGGAGTTCAACCCTGGACTCAGTCTTGATCTGGACCCCGTTTTTCTGCAACCAATGCTGAAAGACCTTGACTACGTCTGGAGCCTTGCCGCTGGCCGGGAAGACCCGTCCGCCTCTCTCACTCACTAACTCCAATCCCTGCTGCTCGAGGAAGCTCATCAGCTCCGGGGCAAAAAAGCGGGAGAAGGCCTGGCGCAGGAAGCGGCCATTGGAGCCAAAGTGGTCGATGAACTCCTTGATTCCAGCGATATTGGTGATGTTGCAGCGCCCCTTGCCGGTGATGCAGATCTTGCGGCCGGGACGTTTCATCTTCTCGAGGATGAGAACATCGGCGCCAGCTGCTGCTGCCTGTCCGGCTGCCATCAACCCTGCCGCGCCGCCGCCGATGACGATGACTTTTCGTTTATTCATTTTATTCTGTTTCCTGTTTCATTATTTTTTAGTGCCTTACAGATTATTTTCTTGTTTTTTCCCTCAAGAAAATAATCTGAGAAAGGCACTTATCCCGTTGTATCGGGGTTAGAGCATAAATGGTGCATGGTTTGAGGTGAAGATGGGGGGATCCCGCTGGAGGATGGGGATGATGGCCGGGTGGCGCTTGAACTCCTTGTCCAGAAAGGTGCGGATTGCCTTGCGTCCCCAGCCCTGCGGATGCACAAAGTCGCTGTAGAGGGAGAGGTCGCCCTCATAGAAATCTTGTGTATGCAGATCTTGGGCTTCAGGGCTGCATACCGGCATATTAAAGACGGCAAGGTTGAGGAAGGTGATAGCCTTTTGATGTTTGACCACAAAGTCCAGGGTCTTGCGTGCCTGAGCCAGCCCTTCTGACGGGGTGCCGAAGAGAAGATAGACATAGGTGGCAATGCCTGCCTGCTCAAGTGCAGACAAGGTTTGGGCCACCATCTGCAGATCAA
The DNA here is from genome assembly GCA_018821985.1 of Pseudomonadota bacterium. Lineage (GTDB taxonomy): Bacteria > Desulfobacterota > Desulfobulbia > Desulfobulbales > Desulfocapsaceae > UBA2270. The sequence goes on along the minus strand of JAHJKP010000003.1, from coordinate 115,626 downwards.
TACCCTTGTCCATGGCATCGAGCACACCCTGGTCGCCGGACTCGATACCCAGCTTCAGCATCAGGCAGCCGGACTGGCGCAGCCTGCGGCAGAATTCCGGGTCAGTGAGCAGGGGGCTGACCCTGGCAAATCCATACCATGAGGCGGCCGGGGGTGTTTCGGTCAGTCTGCGCATCAGGGCCGGGGCAATGGCGTTGTCGAGAAAATGGATGATGGCAGGCTCTGTCTTTCGGCAGAGGGTGGCAAGATCCTCCACGACCCTGTCCGCAGAGAGGGAATGATAGGGGTTTTCCTCGGCCTTTTCCGGGCAGAACGAGCACCTGTTCCAGTAGCAGCCGGACGATGCGGCGTAGGGGAGGATGAATCCCGGCGCCAGATATTCTTGCTGGTGGAGATCCTGGAAGTCGGGTGTCTGGTGTTGGCCATTGTCTTCGATCCCCAGGAGTTTCAGCAGGGGCTCTTCACCGGGACCTGCCACCAGATGGTCGATGAGCCCAGCAAAGGGATTGTTCCAGGCCGGGTTGCGCAGCCAGGAGGTGATCAGCCCGCCCCCGGTGACGATGGGCAGTTCCGGCGCAATCTTTTTGAGAAAACCGATCATGGCAAAGGTGGTGGGGGCCTGGCTCAGGTAATTGAGGGAAAGGCCAACCATCTGCGGGTTGGTGTTCTCTAGAATCCGGCTCAGCCGTTCGGCAAACCAGGGGTAGAAGATATTATGTTCAGGATCTGCACCACAGCGCAGCAGGTCAGCGCTTTTGAGCGGGGACACGGAGGGGTCCTGATAATTGGCGAGATTCAGGACCAGCTCTTGCTTTACTCCCACTTGTTCCAGCAGGCGGTTGATATCGGCCACGGCCCGTTGATATCGCGCCGGATTGGTGTAGATCTCAGGGCTGCGCATCCTCTTCAGGTTGTCGTCTATGGCCCGGTAGGCGCGTCTGGTCCAGGTGTCATCTGTCAGTGGCTGCTGGCTCAGGAGATGGAGCTGCCCTTCAAGGTTGGCATCCAGCAGGGTGCAGCTGGTCAGGCCATGGCCAAGCAGGGAACCGGCCAGCTGGGCAATGCCGGCCGGGGCTTCACAGGGTTTGGCCAGGGGGGGATAGATGAGGAGCATGTCTGGGGTCTGGAGTGAAATTTTGTGAAGTTTTACGGCGCCGAAAAGAGATGACAACCCCTGGCCGGCTTGCTAAAGTAATAGATTCCTGATGCGGATCAGGAGAGTCTCTTCATACCATACAATGGGCGGTTGTTCAAAAATAACCGTAACAGTGAAATGGAGTGACCTGCATAAGGAGCCGTAACGAAATGGACAACTCGCTCTTCATCCCTCTCTGGAACGAGCGATAGTGCGCTTCCATAGCCTGCGCATGGAATGGTTGTTTCGTGCCAGCTCCTAAAAAAGAAGTTCAGAAAAATCTTTTTATCTCTTGGAGTGTTCTTATGTCGTCTCTTTTTACCCGTTTTACCCCCTTGTTTCTTATATTGATCGCCTTGATGTTTATTGAGGCTGGAATTACTGCTGACTTTGCCGATGCCCGTTCCCGAGCTGGTGGCCGCTCTTTCAGTCGCAGTGTACCGAGGTCGCCGTCCATGAATCAATCCACTTCCGGTAGTCAGACCGCCAATAGATCCGGATTTGGCCGGGGCATGGCTGGAGGCCTCTTGGGTGGAGCCTTGGGCGGCATGCTCTTTGGCAGCATGTTTGGCATGGGTGGCGGCAGTGGCATGGGGCTACTGCCTCTGCTTCTGTTGGGCGGGGTTGGCTATTTCTTCTACAAGCGCTTTATTAAACCCCCTGTTTCCGGACCATATCAGGGGTATCAGCCGCCAAGGCAGGCTCCGGGGTCGTTTTTTTCCGGCAACCAGCCAGAGGGAATGGCTGGGAGTGTTCCCCCTCCGCCACCTGGCGCCTTGCCGGGCACCCTTGATGAGGGGCTGGCCATGATCCGTCAGACGGATCCCGGCTTTGATGGGAACCATTTTGTCGAGGTGGCCTCGGATGTCTTTTTCAAGGTTCAGGCTGGCTGGATGCGGCGTGATATCGGATCCTACCGCCATCTGCTGGGAGAGGAGCTTGCCGCCGAGTATGATCGACAGTTTATAGAGATGCGACAGCTCGGCCACATCAATAAATTGGAGAGCATCTCCATCCGCAAGGTGGAGATCGTGGCAGCGGGCCAGGAGAATGGTGAGGATTTTGTCACCGTGCTCTTTACCGCCAATCTCCTTGATTATACGGTGGATGAACACAGCGACGCCCTGCTGACAGGGAACATGACGGATCCGGTCAAGTTTGCCGAAGAGTGGACGTGGGCCAGGCCGGTTGGGACTGAGGCCTGGCGGCTTGAAGGCATTAAAGTTGTGAATGGATGATTATTGGCTGGTTTGGGTAGTTTGAGATCAGAAAAAAGGTGAGGGCTGTTTCATGAAAGAAGAAACGATTCCCAGAGAGATGTTTCGTCTTTTCTATTTGGCGGCAGAGCAGAATTGTCTGCCAATCATGATCACTGACCGGAATGGTTGTATAGAATATGTCAATCCGGCTCAGGAGAAGTCTAGCGGATATACGGCATCTGAGTTGATTGGGACCAAGCCGCGTGTCTTTCAGTCCGACCAGTCTCAATTGCCCATGTACCCAGAAATTTGGCAGACTCTCATGGCGGGAGAGCTCTGGGAAGGGGAACTGCTGAACCTGCGGAAGGATGGTGAACCCTATACGGAGAGCCTTGCCATATCCCCTTTGCTTGCTGAAACAGGTCAGCTTAGCCATTTCTTTGTTATTCAGCAGGATCTCTCTGCATGTCGCAATACAGCCAGACGGCTTGAGTCTTTGTCTACCTTTGATCCATTGACTGGATTGCCAAATCGTGCATATCTGCTGGCCTCTCTGGCCGAATCCATCCGGGACGCGGCGGTGCTTAATCATGAGTTGACTGTTGTTCATCTGGATTTGGATCGTTTTAAGTCTTTGAACGATTCACTCGGGTATGCCGTTGCTGACCAGGTGCTGGTCGGTATCGCTGATCGTCTCAGGGGCGTTGTGCGACGGGATGATGCGCTGGCGCGTCTGACAGGTGATGAGTTTGTTTTGCTGCTGCGAAATACTGTTCCAGATTCGCACCTGGAAGATACCCTGAAACGCATTCAGGCAACGATTGCCGAGCCTCTCATGGTGGTATCTGGAGATGAGGTCTCCCTTACAGTCAGTATCGGAGTTGCCGTTTATCCCCGTGACGGCTATGATAGTGATACCCTGCTGCGGGCGGCCAATCTGGCCATGGTTGCCGCCAAGAAAAACGGCGGTGACAATGTCTATTATTATGTGCCGGAGATGCAAGAGGGCATGGCCTCCCGTTTTGATCTGGCCAGCCACTTGCGCCGGGTGGTGGAACGTGGCGAATTGGTACTTTACTATCAACCCCAGGTCAGTCTGATCTCGGGAGAAATTGTTGGGGCTGAGGCGCTGATACGCTGGCAGCATCCTGAAAAAGGGATGATTATGCCGGGGCAGTTTATTCCTTTTGCCGAGGAAACAGGCCTGATCCTGCCCATCAGTGATTGGGTGGTACGTGCTGCCTGTCAGCAGATGCATGATTGGCGAATAGCAGGGCTGCCGCCGTTGAAGATCGCTGTCAATCTCTCGGCGCGGCATTTCTATCTTGCCACTTTGCCGGATACCGTCGCTTCAGTTTTGGCTGAAACCGGTATTGAAGGCAGCTCTCTGGAGTTGGAGCTGACTGAAAGTGCCATGATGCACGATGTGGTAGGCGCTGTCAGGATTATGGACCGATTGAAGGGGTTGGGTGTGCGCCTGTCGCTGGATGATTTTGGCACTGGCTTTTCTTCGCTCGCCTACCTCTCCCGTTTTTCCATCGATCTAATCAAGATTGATCAATCTTTTATTAGTGATGTTACTATCAATCCCGTTAATGCCTCCATTGTCACTGCCACCATCGCCATGGCCCATAAGCTTGGGAAAAATATTATTGCTGAGGGGGTAGAGACCGAGGCCCAGATGGCTTTTTTGCGGCGTCATGATTGCGATGAGATGCAGGGGTATCTGTTCAGCAAACCACTGCCGGCCGAGGATTTCGCCACCCTTTTGCGGGAGAGAAAACGATTAGTTTTTGAGGAAAAGGAAGGAGTCGAAGTGACGCGAACCTTGCTTCTGGTGGACGATGACATTCCTGTTCTCAGTGCCTTGAAACGGCTTTTTTATCGCGAAGGATATCGGGTACTGACAGCAACCAGTGCCCGGGAGGCCTTGGAGTTACTTGCCCTTAACCGGGTGCAGGTGATTATTAGTGACCAGCGTATGCCGGGGATGACTGGTATTGAACTTCTGTTCCGAGTCAAGGACCTTTATCCCGATACGGTCCGGATCGTGTTGTCGGGCTATGCCGAAATCGAGACGGTAACCGATGCCATCAATCGTGGTGCGGCCTGGAAGTATTTTACCAAACCTTGGGATGAGGATAAAATGCGCGATGAGGTTTGTCGTGCCTTTCGTCTTGCTGGTGCTTCCATTACTTTGCCTTCTTAAGGAGTCCTTTGAACTATGAATGTTTTTGTTGAGTGGGTTGCCTTGACTACCTCGTGGTCTGATGCCAGTCCTGTTTGTCACCGTCCTTTTCCCATAACCAAAACGTGAAAAAGTAAAATTCCGTGCTGATCGATAAGGTCTTCATCCTCGCTGCTGTTGTCTTTGTCGGCATACTCTGTCAGTGGTTTGCCTGGCGGGTAAAACTGCCCGCCATTCTCTTTCTTCTTTTTGCCGGGATCATCGCCGGGCCGTTCACCGGCTGGCTCAACTCCGATGCCCTTTTCGGCGATCTGCTCTTCCCCTTTATCTCCCTTTCCGTTGCGGTGATCCTCTTCGAGGGCAGCCTCACCCTGCGCTTTCATGAGATTGCCGGGTTGGAGCGGGTGGTCCGCAGGATGATCTCCTTCGGGGTGCTGGTCACCTGGCTGATCACTGCCGCCGCGACCCGCCTGGTCCTTGACTTACCCTGGGGGCTGGCCCTGCTCTTCGGCGCGATTACCTCGGTGACCGGTCCCACCGTGATTGTGCCCATGCTGCGTACGGTCAAACCTACCGCCGCCGTGTCCCATATTCTGCGCTGGGAAGGGATTGTTATCGATCCCATCGGTGCAACCCTGGCCGTGCTGGTTTATGAATTCATCTTGGCCGGCAGCAGTGGCCACGCCCTGAGCCATACTTTGCTTGCCTTTGCCAGGATTGTCGGGATCGGCCTTCTTCTCGGGTCCCTGGCCGGTTATCTCTACGGCTCCATCCTCCGCCGCCATTGGCTGCCCGAATTTCTCCACAGTGTGGCCACCCTGGGGCTGGTCATCTTTGTCTTTGCCGTTTCCAGCAGTATTCAGCACGGAACCGGCCTGCTCGCCGTTACGGTCATGGGCATCTGGCTTGCCAATATGCGCGATGTCTCTCTCGAGGAGATTCTTGATTTTAAGGAGAGCCTCAGTGTCCTGCTCATCTCCGTGCTTTTTATTGTGCTGTCCGCGCGTCTTGACTTTCATCGCTTTTTCCATCTGGGCTGGCATGTGGTCTTCATCTTTCTTTCCATTCAGCTTCTTTCCAGGCCATTGAGTGTGATGATTTCCGCCCTCGGCTCCAAGCTGAGCTGGCCGGAGCGCCATCTGCTTTCCTGGATAGGGCCGCGCGGCATCGTCGCCGCCGCCATTTCCGCCCTCTTTGCCATCAAGCTTCAAGCGGCTGGGTACAGCGAGGCGGAATTGCTGGTGCCGTTGACCTTTTCGGTGATTATCGGCACCGTAGTTCTGCAGAGCGCTACCGCCCGGTTCATCGCCAAATGGCTTGGCGTGGCAGAACCGGATCCCCGAGGTTTTCTGATCATCGGCGCCAATCTGGTGGCAAGAGCCATCGGCCGCGCCTTGCAGCAGGCAGGATTTCGGGTATTGCTGGTTGACAGTAACTGGGAGATGATCGGTAAGGCGAAGATGGAGGGGTTGGAAACCTATTATGGCGAGCCGGTTTCCCAGCATGCGGACCGCAATCTCGATCTGGTCGGAATCGGTAAACTGCTCGCCCTTTCACCACGCGGTCCGCTCAATACCCTTTCCTGCATGCACTACCGTATGGAGTTGGGTCCAAAGGCTATTTTTGCGATCCAGGCTGCGGCGGATATGGAGATGTCCAAAGAGCGCAAGGCGGTGTCTCATCGAAAATGGAGAGTTCTTTTTGGCCCGGAGGTGAGCTTCTCAAGCCTGACCAAGGCCCTGGCGCATGACGGTTGGAAGGTGCGAAGCACCACGCTCAGCCAGACTTTTGATTTTGCCGCTTACCAGCTACAGTACGGCCAGGGGGCGATTCCTCTCTTTGCCGTAACTCCCAAAGGCAGGATCGAGGTTTTTACTGCAGAGGAGCAGTTGAGCCCGCAGCCAGGCTGGACTGTCATCGCCCTGGTGGCAGATCCTGACAGGTCTCTTGTTGTTGGCTGATGGGTTTTTGGGTGATGGATTTTTCGTAACGTCCCTTTGTATGTCATCTGCCAGACGCCACTCAAAGAAACAGCCGGAATAGCATTGGCTGTTTCTTTGAAGCGGCATAAGGTACCGTAATAAAATAAGCAAAAAAGCACTGCTTATTTTATTACGGCACCTAAAAAGAGGGTGTTGAATGGTAGATCATCCTTTGTCCGGAAGCCGGTCGCTCCTGCGCCGTCAATGGCGCCCGCGACACTGGGCCATCCTTGGTCTGCGTAACAAAATGCTTATAAGAGACCATGTTATTTTGTAACGGCTTCTAAGCCGCAGAGCATGAAACCCAGGATGGGCGTACATTTACTGGCGCAGGATGGGTAGTACTGGCCATGCTGCCGAGTCTGTGATGCATTTTCCCGGCCCCAGTAGAATTCCGCCAGTCCCAGGGGAATCAGATCTTCTTGTATCGCCTGATTGAAGAGCTTGGGGGCGCAGCAATCACCGGTGCCGGTGGGGATCCCGCCGCTGCCTGTAAAGGCGTCGGATAACAGGCGCTGCTGGCCACGAAAGTTGCTCAGGGTATAGAGGGCGTGGATCTCCCGCATCCATTGCTGGGAGAGTTGTCTGCGCCGGCTGCTCAGATCTCTCCACTGGGCTGAACCATGCTCTGTGAGCTGCAGCTCCCTGCCGAGTTGCTTGATCCGGGGCTCAAACTCTACATAGATACTGGTGTATGCGGTCACATTGAAGAGGGGAGGTGCCCAGCCCGCCACCTCCCAGATCCCGTTGTACTGACCGGAAAAGGCGCGCAATAGCCGCTCACTGCCATCTGCGGCCCGGCAGACCATGATCCCGAGCATCTTGCCCCTGGCCTCACCAAACAGAGTGGCGGTGGTCAGCTGCGGATCAGCCTGAGCTGTTGCCGCCAAGAGGTCAATCCGTTTTTCCCGTTCCAGGAACTGCATGAGTTCCAGGCAATGGCTGCGGGCATCGCCTTCAGAAAAGGAGTGCTCCCGTTGGCAATTCAGGCAGGGGCCTCCGGCAATCCTTTCCTGTTTTTTTGTCTTTTTTTGTTGCATGAATATACTGTCCTTGATTGAATGGGACCCATTCTACTTTATTGTCCATAATTTGCCATCTCCAAGGTCGTATCTTGAATTACACTGAACAACTCCAGAGGATCTTCGGCTTTTCCACCTTTCGGGCCAACCAGGAGGAAATCGTCCAAGCCATCCTCGCTCGCCGAGACATCTTTGCGGTCATGCCCACCGGTGGCGGAAAGTCCCTCTGCTATCAACTGCCTGCCTCGATGATGAAGGGCACCTGTCTGGTTGTCAGTCCTCTGATCTCCCTGATGAAAGATCAGGTGGATGCGGCCAATGCCTTTGGCATGAAGGCCGGTCTGCTCAACTCCACCCTCTCCACCGCTCAGCAGCATGAAGTCATGGCCCGTCTGCAGGAGGGAGACTATGACCTGCTCTATCTCTCCCCGGAACGACTGGCACTGCCGGGATTTTTTGAGCGTCTGAGACGGGCTCCCCTCTCGTTTGTGGCAGTCGATGAGGCGCACTGCATCTCTGAGTGGGGCCATGATTTTCGTCCTGATTATCTGGCCCTCTCCAGCCTGAAGCAGGAACTGCCCGGGGTGCCGATTACCGCCTTTACCGCCACCGCCACCCAGAGGGTTCAGGAGGATATCGTTCGCCGTCTGGCCCTGAACCAGCCGCTCATGACCCGGGCCTCCTTTGACCGGCCCAATCTCTTTTATCAGATCCAGCTTCGGGATCAGGTGAACAGCCAGATCGAGGCCGTCGTTCGCGCCCATGCCGACGAGGCCGGGATTATCTATCGCTTAAGCCGCGCCGATGTGGAAAAGACGGCGGCCTGGCTGCAGAAACGGGGGGTCAAGGCCCTGCCGTATCATGCAGGGCTCGACAAGCAGACTCGCGGCCATAATCAGGAGGCCTTTAATCGGGATGAGGTGCAGGTGGTGGTGGCCACAGTCGCCTTTGGCATGGGGATCGACAAGTCCAATGTCCGTTTTGTGATCCATGGCGATCTGCCCAAAAGCATGGAGGGCTATTATCAGGAGACGGGCCGGGCCGGGCGCGATGGCGAGCCTGCCCTCTGTCTGCTCTTGTACTCGCGTGGCGATTATTTCCGCCTGCGGCCCTTTATCGATCAGTTGCCTGACGAGCGGGAACGTCAGGCCGGTCTGGCCCAATTGAACAGGATGATGGCTCTGGCTGAGCAGCCTGTCTGCCGCAGGCGGGCCGTACTCCACTATTTTGATGAGGAGTATGACCGGGATAACTGCGGCGCCTGTGACGTCTGTGTGCATGGGGTGCAAAGCGTTGTTGCCAGTACTGAGGCCCAGATGGTCATGTCGGCCATTTATCGCAGCGGACAGCGCTTTGGAGCCGGCCATATTGTCGATATCGTCTATGGGGCCAAGACCGGACGGATCAGCGCCTTAGGTCATGATCAGCTCAAGACCTACGGGGTGGGACGGGACCGCGGCAAGCGATTCTGGCGGCAGCTCATCGACGGTATGCTCAGTCAGGGGTTGCTCAAGAGCGAAGGTGAGCCTTATCCCATGCTGCATATCACGGCCGCGGGGGATGAGGTCCTCTTTGGCCGGGCAGAATTTGTCACCCACCAGATGCTTGAGGATAGGGGTACTAAGTCGGAGGAATCCTTGTATGATGAACAGTTGTTTACGCTTCTTAAAAAACTGCGGCGCGACATGGCTGAGAAAGAAGGGGTGCCGCCTTATATTCTGTTCTCCGATAAGAGCCTGCATCAGATGAGCAGCCTCATGCCGCAAACCCCTGATGCCCTGCTTGGAATAAACGGGGTGGGGCAGATGAAACTTGAACGGTATGGAAAACCTTTTCTTGAAATCATTGGAAACTATCTGACCGATAACCCCGAGGCCTGTCCGCAGCAGGCCACAAAGGTCACCGCGCCATCTGCTGCCAGAAAACAGACATCCGGTCAGACCTTGGGAGAAACATTGCGACTGGCGGAGACAGGGATGAGCGTGGAGGAAATGGCTGCCGAGCGGGAGTTGAAACCATCGACCATTGCCTCCCATATTGGAGAGCTTCTACAGCAGGGAAAGGGGTTGGATGTGGGTGATTATGTTGATCTGGCAGTGCGGAGTGAGATGGCCGAACTGTTCAGGGTCCATGGTCTCCAGCGTCTTAAACCGATAGTGGATGGCATGGAGGGGAGGGCGGGATACGAACAGGCACATATTGTCCGCGGATTTCTCCTGTCCCAGGGCGGGAAGATGGAAGAGGTAAACGATGATGCGGATTCAGATTAATGTAGTAACTCAAATCGGATTTGACAGTAAGGGCGAAAAACACTCCCTCTCAATCAAATATAAGTAAGCTAATATTTACGACCAATGTCAAATGGGTTAAGGTCCATTCTGGCAATCTTGATTTTGTGAGTCTGAAGGCGGTGCCTTAAATTATGCCATTAACACCGTAAGAGGCTTGCATAGAAAACTTGTCCTATTTTGCCATATAACCGACTCATATAACTATCATAGGCTTATAGGATAGTCCAGAGAAAGCGAACCTTGCTTTTTTTTCAGTCAATGGATTTATCTTGCCAATACTATTTAACTTTAGCATTGTCCGGTCCAAAAAATAACAGTGCTGTTTCGTTGTAGAATAAACTCTACCCCCCTCTCTTTTCAAAAGGTGCGTCATGCTTGCAAAACTCTTTAGATCTTCCACCAAGAAGAAGACCGTTACTTTTCGGGTGGTTAACTGTGTCACCTCCCTTGTTCTTATGATGGCAATTTTTTCGGTATCCTGCTCCAGTCAAAAAGAGCCTGTCAAGATCGGTGCTATTCTCTCCCTTACCGGGCCCGGATTTTATTTGCAGGAATTTCGGAATGGTATGGAGATGGCAGCAGATGATATAAACCGGACTGGTGGCATCAACGGCCATAAAATCGAATTGATTGTAGAGGATAGCAAAACTACCCCGGAAGGTGGTAAGGCCGCCTTCCAGAAGCTGGAAAAAGAACATAACCCCCTCTTCTATGTCGTCAATATGAGTTCAATCGCCATGGCTACCAGGGACATGGCCGAAGAGGCAAAGGTCCCACTGATCGCAGCTCCCACGGCAGCAAAAAACCTGCTTTCCGGCAAGGAATGGATTTTTAGATACTGGGTAACCGCGCAAGATGAGACGCCGCCCATCACCAATATCCTGAACAAACTGAACGTAAACAGACTGGGGGTCATCTACCTTGATGATCCCTACGGAAAATCGTTGTTTCAGCAACTGGAAGAGGACAGCTCCGGGAAAAACCGCAGCATCATCGGAGTATCTTTCCCCTCCAACACCAAGGATTTTGAGACACAAATCAAAGAAGTTCAGGAAACGGATGCTATATACATAGGAGGTTTTGCCTCCCATATCTCAATGATTCTTACCCAGATCCGTGCTACCGGTTATAGCGGTCATCTGCTTGCTACCTCCGGTGCTGCAGATACCTCCGCCAGAAAAAATCCGGCCTTTGAAGGAGTCTATTTAGCCTCACCAATGATATACAATCAAGCATATCCCTATACCAAAGAACTCTCTGAAAAATACACATCCGCCTATCATCTCCCCCTTAGCCATTACGCTGCAACGGGTTACGATATTGTCAAATTAGTGGCAGGGCTGCTAAGCGGCCAGGAATTGAGCAGAGAAAATGTAAAAAAGCTCCTAGAGCAAGGGTATAATTTCCCAGGTTCCATGGGCGATATCCGAGTTGTTCCGGGAAGTCACGAGATAAACTTCCAGCTGTATCCAGCTCAGATCAGACAGGAAAAAATCCATTTTCTGAGTAACACCTTATGAGAATCCGCTATAAAATATTAACAGGATACGCCTTGATCATGCTGCTTTTTTTCGCCATGATCTTCTTGAGCCTGGAGCAAGGAAAGAGGTCGCTGCTTACATCGGCAACTCAAAATTCGGCCATGATCGCCGATTCCATCTTGATGAAGACCGCTCACAATATTCAAAAACGACTGGATGAGTTTTCCTGGTACGGGTTGGACTCTGATTTACAACAGGCCCTTTTGGTCTCAAATACTCATTTTGCCGCTTTGGCGGATCATGACAGATACATTGCTGAAAGGGATGAGGAGTGGCGCCAGACCCCTCTCCAGACGTCCACTCCGTTAATGACTGAAATAACGACATCTGCGCTCTCCCATGATTTACGTAGAAAATTTTTTACTTTTTTTGAACTGAATTATGGCTATCTCGGTTTTAGCGAGATCTTTGTCACGAACAGCTACGGGGTCAATATCGCCCAGACAAACAGAACCAGTGATTATCTGCAGGCAGATGAAGAATGGTGGCAGAGAGCCCGCAAGGATGGCCAGTACCTCGGCGGGGTAGAATATGATGAAAGCTCGGGCATACAAGGTCTGACAATAGCTGTTCGCCTGGATGACCATAATGGGGATTTTCTGGGAGTGATCAAAGGGGTTCTTCCTCTGCAGAGCCTGATCAGGACTGCAGAAATAGTAACGCGGGAATACCAGACCACCGAAATACAGATGATAACCGATGCCGGCATACTTCTCTACTCCTCCAAGGTCGCACAGTTGGGTAAAAATATTGCGGCAGAACCTTATTTTTTAAAAATTAAAGAGGATTCCGGCTATTTTATTGATCAAAACAGTTCCGGACGGTCCCGGTTGTTTACCTATATACGATCTGAGGGGCTGCTCAACAGCAAGCAATTAAACTGGATTGTCATGATCAGCCATGACCCTGAGGAGATTCTGACCCATAGTATTCTTTTTGAAAAAAAGATCCTGCTGGGAGGAATTGCGGCAATCCTGCTGGCGACCATAATTGCCTTTTATACCGCCCGCATAATTGCCAACCCGTTGACCAGATTAAAACAGGCAGCGGCCTCAATTGCCAATGGTAACCTCGAATGTCAGATAAAGCAGGCCTCCCGGGACGAAATTGGTGATCTTGCCCAAACTTTCAATGATATGGCCGTATCCTTATCAGAATCATATCAAAAAATGCATCTTGAAATTGAGGAGAGGAAAAAAGCTGAAACTGCCCTTGCCGTTCACGCACAGGAGTTGGCCGTAATTGGTGATGATCTCGCCCGCAGAAATAGTGAGCTTGATGAATTTACCTATGTGGCCAGCCATGATTTGCAGGAACCTCTGCGCAAACTTACCTCGTTTAGTGGATTATTAGTAAAGGATGCCGGTGATGCCTTGCCAGAAAATGCGAGAAAGGACCTTAATTTTATTATTGATGCGGCAACCAGGATGCAAGCCTTGATCCAGGACCTGCTTGCCCTGTCCCGTTCGGGCCGCAAGGAGATGACCAATCTTCCTATCTCCCTTGATCTATGTGTTGATGATGCCTTATATGCTCTGGCTGTTCGCATAGAAGAGATAGACGCGGTAATTCGCCGGGATTCTTTGCCGCAGGTGATAGGGGATAAAACTATGCTCACCCAGCTCTACCAAAATCTGATTGGCAATGCGCTCAAGTTTACCGGAGAACAACGCCCCTTGATCCATTTATCAGCTGAAATTCATGGAGAGAAGGTTGTGCTCGGGGTAAGGGATAATGGCATTGGTATCAAAGCGGAATATTGCGACCGAATATTCCTCCCTTTCAAACGCCTGCACGGGATGGCGGAATATCCGGGTTCAGGGATAGGGCTGGCTATCTGCCGGAAAGTTGTTGAGCGCCATGGCAGTGAAATTTTGGTAGAATCCGAGCCTGGACAAGGAACTCTTTTTAGCTTCACCTTGACTAGAGCCTCTTAGTTTTACAATATATAAACTAAACCATCACCGATTGAGGATAAATAATGGAAGACATAAACGAAAAAGCGGCTGTGATCCTTTTAGCAGAAGATGATCCTGGCGACCAGGAATTGACTCGGCGTGCCTTGGCCGAAGGTAAAATCAAGAACACTCTTCATATCGTTGAAAATGGAGAAGAAGCGCTCGATTATCTGTTTAGACGAGGCAAATATTCCGACCCTAAATCATCGCCATGGCCGGATCTTTTTCTTTTGGACCTGAACATGCCAAAAGTTGATGGTAGAAATGTCTTGCAGCAACTCAAAGACAGACCAGACCTGCCGCATTTGGTCATTGTGGTTCTTACCACGTCTTCCCAGGAAGAGGATATTCTTCGCACTTACAATCTTGGCATCAAGTCCTTTATTACCAAACCGGTTGACTTTGGGCAGTTTACTAAAATAATCCACGCGCTGGAAGATTATTGGTTTCAGATTGTTGTCTTACCCAAATAAAGGGACTGAATAAAGTGAGTGACCATAAATTTTGTTTTCTGATTATTGATGATGACCCTGGTGACATCGAAATCCTGCGGCGAACCATAGAAGCTATTCCAGATTTACAGGCAGATATAATTTCTTTATCAACTTGTTTTCTTGAAACGGCCGATCAAGTCTGCCACCAGGCCGATCTGATCTTTATCGATTACCGACTCGGCAATGATACTGGTCTTGATATTTTTCAACTTATGATTGAGAAAGGCTGTACAAAGCCAATGATCATGCTGACCGGCCAGGGGAATGAATTAGTGGCAGTTGAGGCAATGAAATCCGGCTTTTCAGATTACCTGGTTAAAGGCACCATAGAGCCTGATAGCCTGCACAGGGCTATCAGAAATAGTCTACAAAGGGCTAACCTGACACAACAGATTGCCGAACAGCAGAAACGACTTGAAGAACTTGCCCGGATCGATGAGTTGACCGGCCTTCATAACCGACGTTTTTTTATTGAACAGCTCAACATGGAAGTAAACCGGTCGAAGCGCTCCGGTCAACATCTTTCCATACTCATGCTTGACCTTGATCATTTCAAACTCATCAATGATACCCATGGCCACCAGACAGGCGACCGGGTACTGGCTAGAACAGGGGAGGTCATTCGTCGCCATATTCGAGAGACTGATATTGTTGGTCGGATTGGAGGCGAGGAATTTGCTTTTGGTCTGAACAACAGTGGGCTGCCCGGAGCATACATCTTTGCTGAACGGATCAGGAAGGCGTTGGCGGCTGAATGTTTTATCACTTCTGATAAGAATATGTTTATGGTTACCTGCAGTATCGGCATCTATTCAGTGAACAAAGATATACCGGATGCAATAGCGGCACTGAACAGTGCTGACAAGGCTCTATATAAAGCAAAAGATCTGGGACGAAACCGTGTTTTCCCACTTCCTCAAGTAAAGGAGTTGCCATAATCGACAGCATCAGACCTGAACTCCTGTAAAATAGTCTTATGAAACCGTTCACAAATACCGTTTGTTTGTGGTGACCTGACTATAGCCTTTGTGTGATCAATATCATTAATCGCCAAATACAGCTGATAATCATGTCGTTCATCCTTACCTCAATATTCTGTTCCTCTATCAGTTAATATTCCCAAAAGGGGCAATTTGGCTCAATGAAAAAAGGAAGGACCTTATCATTGAGTAAATCAGCGGCGGTAATCGGTGTTTTTGTTGTATACAACTTGGCAAAAACAACTTTGGTATAAGTAGTTACGAAGGTCTGCTGGTAAATCCTACCAACACCTTTAAGATTTCCAACATAAAAGGTAGCCTGCGATCCAAGATAACCAGGATGAGCAGTTTCAATCTCACCGGCTGCCTGATCATCCTCCTTCTTTCTTTCAAGGGCAGTTACTTGAGCTTCTGTGAGAATAACACCATATCGGGCTACCTGTTCCTCTAAAGCTCGTAATCGATTCTTAAAACAGGCAAGATCATGTCTCATCCAAACACTGCGAATTCCACTTGCTTATATAAAAATACCTGTTTTTCTTAATTCATTACTGGCTCTTGACTGGCCATGAGCAGGGAAGTCTGTGGCATGTTTTACAACTGCCTCTTCAATCTTCTCGTCAACACGATTCTTGACATTTGCTGTTCGCCGATTGGCATTGAGCAAGGTATCAACGCCATCAGCATCAACTGCCTCCTGGTAACGATAAAACGTATCTCTTGAAAGCCCCATAATCCGACAGGCTTGAGATACATTGCCAAGTTCTTCTGCCAAATTTAAAAGACCAACCTTGTGTTTAATAATTGGATTGTTAGAATGCAACATGAAGGTTACCTCCTTGGTTTTGGTTTTGGTTTTGGTTTTGGTTTTGGTTGTTGGTGGTACAATTATCAAAACCGACAACCCTCACTTTTAGAAGCTCGGTGTCAGATCAGGTTTAAACTACTTCAGCTTAGGGGCCGTTAAGAAATACCCAGTACATTTTTATCTTCTTTATGGCTCCTCATGCCGGTTAGGTACTGTAATGCTATAGTTGTATTTTTTATGACGACTTACCATTAAGGATTAACAGGGTATTTCTTAGCATTGAGCTTCATTTTTTTATGGGCGGCCTCTATCGGATTTATGTCGAACTTGGAGGCAAGCATGGTGAGGTAGATCATCACGTCGCCCACCTCCTCTTCAATATGTTTTCGGGTGGCCGCATCCACACTCCTGCTCTCCGCACCTTCCATCCATTGAAAGATCTCCACCAGTTCCGCAGTCTCAACACTGAGGGCCATTGCCAGATTCTTGGGGGAGTGAAACTGCTCCCAATTCCGTTCGCTGACGAATTTTACGAGCTTTGGTTGGAGTTTTTTCATGCTATCAGTCTTTCTCGTGGTATTTGTGGTTGGATTCTGGTAGGTTTTTTAACTTTATACTCCCAGTGTAGCATTGATTTTGGGGAGAGTAACCCAATTTTCCTTTTAACGGATACAATTTTATGAAAAATCGTTCATCAGTTTTCTCCTGCTTCATCCTCTCTGCCTTTCTGCTTTTTTCCTCCATCGGTACCGGGTCGGCCAATGGCTTGGCCACGGTGGATATGGGCAGAAACAGAATGATTGGCTATATGATCAGTAGGCAGTTACCGGGTATGCATTTCAGCGATAAGCAGATGGATGATTCCTTGAGTCGAGCAGCTTTTGATCTCTACCTGAAGCAGCTTGATTTTCAGAAACGTTTTCTGCTGCAGCAGGATATTGACGTCCTGAGTACCTATTCTCAATCAATTGATGATGAACTGTTGCGTGGCAATGTAACTCTGCCGCAGAAAGGTTTTGACCTCCTTACTATCCGCATTCAGCAGGTGGAAAAAATGGTAGCTGAGATTCTGGCCGCGGATATTGATGTGACTCAGAAAGAGTCTTATGAGACGGATCCTGAAAAATTGACCTATGCCACCGATGATCAGGGCTTGCGGGAGTATTGGCGCAAGATTCTGAAGGAGCAGATCATTTCCAAGTATCTTGATGCCCTGACTGAGCAGCAGGCTGCGAAAGAGAAAAAAAGCGATGAGCTTCTGTGGAAGGAGGCCAGGGAAAGGGTGGCCAAACAGAACAAGCAGTTCTTTCACCGATTGCACCAGGAGACCCTGCAGGATCACTTTGATCGTTATTTTGATGCGGTGGCCAGGGCCTTTGATCCCCATACCGATTATATGCCACCGGATAATAAGGAAGATTTTGATATCCACATGCGCGGCAGTCTTGAAGGGATTGGAGCGGTGCTGCGAGAAGAGGATGGCTATATCAAGGTGGTGTCAATTATTCCGGGAAGTGCTTCTGCCAGGCAGGGACATCTTGAGGCAGAGGATAGTATCCTAGAGGTTGCCCAGAAAAATGGTGATCCAGTGGAAATTACGGATATGCGCCTGCGAGATGCCGTGCGTCTGATCAGGGGCCCCAAGGGCACGGAAGTGCGTCTGACCGTGAAAAAACCGGATGGAGTGAAGGTGGTGATCTCTCTGATTCGCGATGTTGTCCAGATTGAAGAGACATTTGTGAAATCGGTGACCCTTGACGCTCCAGTTGGAGGAAAGATAGGCTATGTCATGATTCCCAGTTTCTATCGTGATTTTGAAGGGACCAAGAATGGGACGGAAGCCAGAAATTGTACGGAGGATACCAGGAAGGCCATTGAAGATCTGAAGAAAACGGGCATCAATGGTCTGATTCTTGATCTGCGCAATAATGGAGGTGGCTCTCTGGTGGATGCGGTGGATACCGCGGGCCTTTTTATCAAGTCAGGCCCGGTTGTGCAGGTGAAAAACAGTTCCGGCGTCCAGAGAATTCTCAGCGATGAAGATCCGGAGATTGTCTACGACGGCCCTCTGGTGGTTCTGGTGAATCAGTTTTCCGCCTCTGCCTCAGAGATTGTGGCGGCGGCCTTGCAGGACTATGGGCGGGCAGTAATCATTGGCGGCAGGCACACTCACGGCAAGGGAACGGTGCAGACCCTGGTGGATATGAATGAAAATATTCCTACCTTACATTTACGCAGCTATGATGACTTGGGGGCGCTCAAGGTAACAATTCAGAAATTTTACCGGGTGAATGGCGGATCAACACAATATAAAGGCGTGGAGTCGGATATCGCATTGCCGAGTCTTTTTCAATATCTGAAATCCGGTGAACAGTATATTGATTACTCTCTGCCTTGGGATCAGGTTGAGCCTGTTCCTTTTGTCAAGTTTAGCGATAAAAAGATTGACCTGAATCGTTTGATTGCGGCAAGCGAGCGCAGGGTGAAGTTTGATCCCGGCCTGCAGGCCATAGCCGACGAAGCGAAAAAGGCGGAAGAACGAAGCAAGGACACTGTAGTGTCACTGCAGTTAAGTGATATGAAGAAAAGGCGTGAAGAGGCGGAGCTGGCCCGCAAGAAAATTGGTTCCCATTATCGTAAATATCGCGTTGAAAAAGAGGGGGCGATGGGCGAGGAAACGGAAAATGGGGCAAAGAAAGGAGATGACCACTTGAAATGGCTGGAGGAGGTGAAGGATGATCCTTATATTGCTGAGGCAATGCGTATACTTGTGGATATGAACCAGCCATAACCCGCTGTAACAAGATGAATCCGGCATCTGGAAAGTAATATCCGTATTGGAAATAGCAACGAAAAGGTTTGCAGGGTAACGGACGTTCTGTAACGGTGTCTGAATGCCTGAATGAATAGAGATGGAAGATACGTTCTGTGCCAAGAAAAAAATGTTGATTAACAGAAAGAAAAGTGATAAAGCTCGTTGCTTATGAATGACTATTCATTTAATAAGTGGCGAAAGCTCCGGGAGCTGGCAATGATGGGTGATGAATGAAGCTTGACGAAGCGTTTAGAAATCATAGGGAGAAAATCGTTGACAGATGGGTTGATTATACCCTGTCGACCTATGAGTCATCATCCTTTTTTAAAAAAGAAAAGGATAAGTTTGCCAATCCTGTCGGCGGCAATATCAGGGAAGGCCTGGATTCCCTGTTCGGCCTGCTTGCTCGAAATGCCGATCCACAAGAGTTCGTTGCTCCTCTGGAGCAGATCATGCGTATTCGTGCCATTCAGGAGTTTGCGGCATCGGTTGCAGTGGGACCGATACATGCGGTAAAACATATCACTCGTGAAGTCCTGGAGAAAGACAAGGAGAGGCGTCATCTTGTTGCCGATCTTTATGATTTCGAGTTTGCGGTTGATCTGGCCGTGCTTGCCGCCTTTGATCTGTACATGCAATGTCGGGAGCGCTTGTATCAGGTTCGGATCCAGGAAATAAAGACCGGCAATTATATTCTTACTGACAGCAAATGTCCGTCGAATTTGCTGAAGACCAATATTCAGGAGTCTCTTAAGGCTGTTGAGAGCCATTAACTGGGGGTTGAGCCGGAAGGGGGGGTATTCTTCCGGGCAGTTTCCAACACTGTTAAATTTGAAGCGAGGTAAGAAATGAAGTACGCCTTCTCATTCCTGGCAGTCATTGCTCTGATCTTGATTGCAGGGCTAGGATCCCAGGTGCCGGGTATGCAATACTTTTTTGGTGTTGCCATACCGTATCTGGCCATGATGCTCTTTGTGGGTGGCTTTGTCTATCGGGTCACACAATGGGCAAAATCACCTGTTCCCTTTTCCATCCCCACTACATGTGGTCAGGGTGCGTCATTGGATTTCATCAAGCAGGATAAGCTTGACTGCCCCACCAAGACTTCAGAGGTGGTGGCCAGGATGTTTTTGGAGATTTTTCTCTTCAGATCGCTGTTTAGGAATACTAAATCAGAGATTCATGACGGTCCCAAAATCACCTACGAATCATCCAAGTGGCTGTGGCTTTTTGGGCTCCTCTTTCATTATTCCTTCCTGCTGATCGTGATCAGGCATATGCGTCTTTTTGTCGATCCCATTCCTTTCTGGCTGTCTGCCATTGAAAGTGTTGACTCCATGCTGCAGATCGGTGCACCCACCCTCTATCTTTCGAGTGTAACACTTCTGGGCGGGCTTCTTCTTCTCTTCGGGCGTCGTCTGGTGAACCGTCATGTCCGGTATATCTCACTGAATAACGATTATTTTCCGCTGGTGTTGATCTTTGCTATCGGTGTGACCGGTATCCTGATGCGCTACTTTCTGCGCACCAATATTGACATCATCAATATCAAGAATCTGGCAATGGGGTTGGTGACCTTTTCTCCGGTGATCAATGTCAAGATCGGGGCCATCTTCTATATCCATCTCTTTCTGGTCTCCACCCTGCTTGCTTATTTCCCCTTCAGTAAATTGATGCACATGGGCGGCGTGTTCATGAGTCCTACCAGGAATATGGCAAATAACAGCCGGGCAAAACGACACATTAATCCTTGGAATGATCCAGCGATTAAACCTCATTCCTATGCAGGGTACGAGGATGAGTTCAGGGAGTTTATGGTGGATGCGGGTATTCCGGTTGAGAAAGAGCTGTCAGCCACAAAGGACGAGGCGTGAGATTGTCCACACCCAAAACTAGCTTATAAGGATAGATAACGATGGCAGTTCCAAAATTAGAACAATTATCGAAAAGCGTAGTGCAGGGGCCGTCCTTGGCGACAGGAGCAGTGCCGACTAAGGACTGGATGGATGTCCCTGCGATTTTTAAACCTGGTAATTATGCCTATCCTGCCAAACAGGAAAAGGTTGAATACCTGAACAGCCAGAAGGATCTTCATTTTCCCAATGCCCGTGAATGGTCTCCGGAAGATGATGACTGGAAACTACCTGAAGGTTGGCAGGATATTATCCTCAAGGGGCTCAAGGAGCGTCTGGACAAGTTCCGCTCGTTGAAGATCTTTATGGATTGCTGTGTCCGCTGTGGGGCGTGCGCGGACAAGTGTCACTTCTTTCTGGGGACCGGTGATCCCAAAAATATGCCGGTCTTGCGTGCCGAGTTGTTGAGGTCGGTGTATCGGAATGAGTTCACCATTGGTGGCAAGATATTGGGTAAAATGGCTGGTGGTCGGGAGATGACCGTCGGAGTGCTCAAGGAGTGGTTCATGTACTCCTACCAGTGCACCGAGTGCCGTCGTTGTTCGGTCTTCTGTCCTTACGGCATTGATACCGCCGAGGTCACCATGATGCTCCGCGAACTGCTGCATCTGGTGGGTGTGGGGATTAACTGGATACTGGAGCCGGCTTCAAACTCCAATCGTACCGGTAATCATATGGGGTTGCAGCCGCACACCTTCAAGGATAATGTTGATTTCCTGGCCGATGATGTTGAGAATCTCACCGGTATCAAGATTAATCATTCCTTTAATCGTAAGGGAGCGGAGGTGCTGTTCATCACTCCTTCCGCTGATGTCTTTGCTGAACCGGGTCTCTATACGGCCATGGGCTATCTGCTTCTCTTTGAGCATATTGGTCTGGATTACACATGGTCAACCTATGCCTCTGAGGGTGGAAACTTCGGTCTCTTCACCAACAACGAGTTGATGAAGAAGCTTAACGGCAAGATGTATGCCGAGGCAAAACGTCTGGGCGTCAAGTATATTATTGGTGGTGAATGTGGTCATATGTGGCGCGTTGTTCATCAGTATATGGATACTATGAATGGGCCTGCTGATTTCCTGGAGGTGCCCAAATCATCCATTACCGGGACTACGTTTAATAATGCTGCCTCCACCAAAATGGTGCATATCAGTGAGTTTACAGCTGATTTAATCAAAAATGGAAAGTTGAAACTTGACAAGAGCCGCAACGCCCACGTCAAGGCAACATTTCATGACTCCTGCAATCCCGCCCGGGCCATGGGACTCATTGATGAACCCCGCTATATCCTCGATCATGTCCTGGATAACTGGGTCGAGATGCCGGAGAATACCATTCGGGAGCAGACCTTCTGCTGTGGCTCCGGAACCGGTCTCAACACCGATGAGATCATGGAACTGAGGATGCGATCCGGATTGCCGCGGGCCAATGCGGTGAAACATGTGATTGATAAACATGATGTCAATACCCTGTCCTGCGTGTGTGCCATTGACCGCGCCACCCTGACCTCGCTCATGAATTACTGGAATCCAGGATGCAATGTGTGTGGTGTCTCAGAGCTGGTTGGTAACGCTCTGGTAATGGATGGTGAAAATCGACAAGAACTTGATGAGGGTCTCAGGACCTTAGTCTAAACCGGACCGGAACGGAGGAAACAGTATAATGTACAATAAAGGAACAATCATACCAGGACTGATTATTTTCGTCCTCTTTGTGACTTTCCCCATCTGGTTCAATGGTTTAAAGGCAGGTACCCTGCCAAAACCTGAGCTACCACCGGGTGGAGAAAAAAAATGTGTTGAGTCTGTTGAGTATATGCGGGCCAATCATATGCAGCTCTTGAATGAGTGGCGTGACAATGTCCTACGCGATGGCAATCGTACAGTTGTCACGGTCGAAGGTAAGGACTACCGCAAGGGCCTGCAGCTGGCGTGCATGCAGTGTCATAGCAATAAAGAAAAATTCTGTGATAGTTGCCATACCTATGCAGCTGTAAAGCCATACTGCTGGGACTGTCATCTGAGTCCCAAGGAAGCAGTATCGAAGGAGGAGACCCACTAATGGATAAGCAAAGAAGAAAATTCCTCAAGATCGCAGGCGTAACAGCGCTTGCAGGAATCGGCGCACCGGCTCTTGTCAGGTTGAGCTCTTCAAACGCCCTTGCCTCTGAGCATGGTGCTGCTGAAGAGCATGCTGCAGAAGCAGTTCATGGAGCCCCTGTCGAGGCCGCTCCGCAGGGGGTTCGTTTGGGCATGGTAATTGATATGCGCAAGATTACAGCTCAACCAGAGCTACTTGACAAGGCAATTGCCGCCTGTGTTGACGTTCATAATATTCCCCAGTTTGACAACAAGAAGAGTGAAATCAAATGGTTATGGAAGGCTCCTTTTGAAAATGTTTTTCCCGGAGAGTCTTCCTACCATTTAGCAAAAAATGTAGAGGAAACTGATTTTGCTGTCCTCTGTAATCATTGTGACGATCCGCCATGTGTGCGCGCCTGTCCTACTCAGGCGACCTTCAAGGTTAAGGCGAATGGTATTGTGGCAATGGATTTCCACCGTTGTATAGGTTGCAGGTTTTGTATGGCTGCCTGTCCGTACGGGGCGAGAAGTTTCAATTGGCAAGATCCACGACCATATATTAAAAAATATAATAAGGATTTTCCAAGCCGTATGCGGGGAGTTGTTGAGAAATGTAACTTCTGCGGCGAACGTCTGGCCCTTGGGCAGGAACCAGCCTGTGTAGAGGCCTGCAAAGGAACAGGAGCTATTGTTTTTGGTGATCTGAATGATGCACAGTCAGAAATCAGACAGCTTCTTGATAAAGAGTTTACTATCCAGCGAAATCCTTCCCTGGGTACTAAGCCTTCAGTCTTCTACATAGTGTGAGGGAGTCATGATTGAAAAAACACTCAAAGGCAAGCCGGCTTATTGGATCTGGCTTGCATTTTTAGGAATGTTCATGGCTGTAGGTGTTGCCTGTTATGCGCGGCAGTATCTCTTCGGCCTTGGAATGACGGGTATGAGCCGTGATGTCTCGTGGGGTCTTTATATCTCCCAGTTTACCTTTCTGGTAGGTGTTGCTGCCGGAGGTGTGATGCTGGTTCTGCCCTATTATGTCCATAATTATAAGGTCTTTGGCAAAATCACTATTCTTGGTGAGTTCCTGGCTATTGGCGCCATTACCATGTGCCTGCTCTTTATCATGGCCGATCTTGGCCAGCCGACTAGGGCTTTGAATGTGGTCTTTCATCCGACTCCTCATTCCATGCTCTTTTATGACATGATTGTTCTGAACGGATACCTTTTTCTGAATATCCTTTGTGGTTGGGTGATCCTTACCGCCGAGAGAAAACAAGTGCATCCACCCAAGTGGATCTACTTTTTTGTCTATCTTTCCATACCCTTTGCGGTCTCAATCCATACCGTGACCGCCATGCTCTACTGTGGTCTGCCTGGGCGGCATTTCTGGCTGTCAGCAATTATTGCCCCACGCTTTCTGGCGTCGGCCTTTGCGGCTGGTCCTGCCCTTATTATCATTGCCTGCCTGATCTTGAAGCGTGTTGCCAACTTTGATGCTGGCAAGGAAGCGATGAATAAGCTGGTGACGATCATTATGTATGCGGCCCTGCTGAACACCTTTTTTGTTTTCCTTGAGGTTTTTGTAGGCTATTATTCTAATATTCCCGGCCATAAGCACAGTATTGAATATCTCTTCTTTGGACTTGAGCATCATGGCCATGTTTATAACAATCTTGTCCCATTCATGTGGACTTCAGTGGTGTTGAACTTTGGCGCCCTGGGACTTTTTGCCTGGCCTTACGCCAGGAAAAAGAATGAGTTTCTGCTTGGACTTTCCTGTGTTATGATTTTTATAGCGTTGTGGATTGATAAGGGTCTTGGATTTGTTTTTGCTGGATTTGTTCCCAATCCGCTCGATGAGATTACCGAGTATATACCAACTGCCAATGAACTTGGTATTACTTTAGGTATTTGGGCTACTGGATTGTTCGTTGTGACCCTGCTCTATAAGATTGCAGTTGGTGTTGAGCATGAAATAGAAGAATAGAAAAAAACGAGTCCATTTTTTCTTGTATACAAAGCCTCCGAGAGATCGGGGGCTTTTTTTTTATGTATAACTGCGGTATACTCTCTGACAGGTTTTTCGTTAATGGTACGTTAGAAAGTATATTGTGGTTTATGACCTTGAATAAAAAAAGAATTCTTATAATTTCCTACTCATTCAGCAGTCAAACAAGAAACCTCCTAAATGGTCTGATTGAAGGGCTTGAGAAGAGTGCTGTAGAGGTTTTTTGGGAACAATTGACTCCGGTATCTGAATTGCGATTTCCCATTGGGTCTATCAGCGCAACGTTTTTGATGATGATGCAGACCTTTCTTCGCAAACGTTACCCCGTGCAAGCAGTCAATCCCAGATGCTTTGACCAGTGGGATCTTATTATTCTTGCTGGGCCCACCTGGTCTTATAATCCAAGTGGTCCCGTACTTTCATTACTCGATCGTGATGGGAAGAGATTGTTTGAGGGCAAGGTTGTTCTGCCTTTTATCTCTTGTCGTGGGTATTGGCGGGTTCATTATTTTGGACTCAGGAGATTGCTTAGAGGTTGTGGGGCTAAAGTTGTCGCACCCGTTGTTTTTTCACATCCCACACCTGAGCCCTGGAGGACGATTGGTGTTTTTCTGAAATTGGCAGGGAAGGTGCCTGAAGCTGGAAGCTCCTGGATTCATCGCTTCTATCCCAAATACGGGCATAGCAGGGAACAGGTGGAGGATAGCCGGAAGGTAGGGTTTGAGCTTGGGGAAAACATTATGGCGGGGAATTCTCTTGATCGTCCTCTTTTTGCCACTCCCGTCAGGAGTGGCGGGGAAGAGGACCTATAAGATTATCTTGAAAATCTGCTTACGGTAACATTGCAAGTCTATTTTTTATGCGAAAATTGGTCAAGGTAACAGTTGCTTGTAGAGGATTATAGCAATTAGAAGCTGCCATGGAGATAAGTCTGGTAAAGTAAGTGAACCTGATCTGAAAAAAAGAGATAGACTAATGCGGCGAGGGAGAGAAACGGGCCAAATGGAATACGCATTTTGGCACCTTTCCCTTGTTTGATCATGGCAAGGATTCCAATGCAGGAACCAGAGAGGGAACTGGCAAAGATGACAAAAGGAAGTGCCTGCCAACCCAGGAATGCCCCAATCATTGCCAGTAGTTTGATGTCGCCGCCTCCCATTCCTTCCTGTTTTCTCCAAAGGTAATAAATCAGGGCTATGGCGTAGAGAATGCCACCTCCCACTAGCAGGCCGAGGAGAGAACTCTGCCAGCTAAGCGCCGGGCTGATGAAGGAGAAAATGATACCCAGAAGAATTCCAGGCAGGCTGATCGCATCTGGAATAATCTGATGTTTGAGATCGATCCAGATAATGACCAGTAATGCCGCACAAAAGAGGAAATAACCAGCAGCCGTTACGCTGAGACCGAAGCGCTGAACGATAGCCGCTGATAGCAGGGCCATGCTCAGTTCCACTACGGGGTATTGCAATGATATCCTCGCTTGACAGTGTTTGCATCTGCCGCGAAGGATGAGAAAACTGAGTATGGGGATGTTTTCGTACCAGGAAAGAGTGTTCTGGCATTGTGGACAATGCGAGGCGGGAAAGATGATGGAACCATTATCGGTGGGCAGTCGGAGGATAACTACATTGAGAAAACTACCGATAATCGCCCCAAAGAGCAGTGCAAACAAGAGAGTCAGAGTTAAGGGTTCCATTGTGTGTGGTGTGCGTGTGATTTGTTGTTTACAGGAATCTGAGGAAGCAGTTAAGGAACTTGGTAAGTAGTTTCCTGTTGAGCTGTTGTCTGCTTTCAACTACCGAATTTGTTAATCAATTTTATACTATGTCTCAATTCCAACAAAATGTCGAGCTGATTCAATCTGAGGTCATTGCCGCAGGTATTGTCAGGATGACCTTGAATGCCCCTGATATTGCTGCTGCGGCCATTCCTGGACAATTTGTCATGGTTCAAACTGCTCCCGGCTTGGATCCTTTACTCAGGCGTCCTTTTTCCATCCACCAGGTCAGCAGTGAAGGTTTTCTGCAGATTCTTTTCAAGGTGGTTGGTCGGGGTACGGAGCGGCTTGCCCAGTGCCGGGCAGGCGAACAGCTGTCGCTGCTGGGTCCCCTTGGTAATGGCTTTGTCCTTGGTGAGTCCGACCATGCCTGTCTGGTGGGTGGCGGCATGGGAATTGCGCCCATGCTCTTTCTCGCCAGTCGTCTTTTGCAAAAGTCTCATGAGGGTGTGAGACCTAGGGTGGTTTTGGGAGCTCGTAATCATGAGGAGCTTGTTCCGCTCATGGGAGATTTTCTGGATGTAGGTATTGAGGTGCTTGCTGCCACCGATGATGGATCTTTCGGTCATTATGGTCTGGTTACCGATGTGCTGAAAACATTAAATCTGACCTCGCAGAGCACTGTTTATAGTTGTGGCCCCAGGCCGATGATGGCGGCGATTCATCATCTGTGCCAGAAGAAGAATATCCCCTGTCAGGTCTCGGTGGAGACGGTGATGGCCTGCGGGATGGGTGCTTGCCTTGGCTGTGCCGTGCCCCTGAAGGCAGGTGGGTATGCTCATGCCTGTTCCGACGGGCCTGTCTTTGAGGCGAGGGAGTTATTATGGAGCCTGTAAATGTGAAAATGGATGAGCTTGATCTGCGGGTTTCTATCGGCAGCCTTAAGCTGCAAAATCCAGTTATGACTGCATCGGGAACTTTTGGCTATGCCCGTGAGTTTGAGTCGTATGTCCATCTGCAACGTCTCGGAGCCTTGGTGGTCAAGGGAATCTCGCTTGAGCCGCGTGCCGGCAACCCACCGCCCCGTATTTTTGAGACCGCCTGCGGCATGCTCAACGCAATCGGTCTGGAAAATGTGGGGGTGGATCGTTTTATCAGTGAGAAGATGCCCTATCTCTCTACTCTCGGCGTTCCGGTTATTGTCAATATTCTTGGAGATTCTGTTGAGGAATACCGACAGCTTGCTGAACGTTTGGCCGAGGCCCCCGGCGTTGCTGCTATTGAAGTGAATATCTCCTGCCCCAATGTGAAGAAGGGTGGGGTGGCCTTTGGAACAGATCCTCAAATGGCTGCAACCGTGACTAATGCAGTGAAAGAGGGTTGTCAGCTGCCGGTAATCGTTAAGCTCTCTCCCAATGTCACCGATGTGACCCTGGTGGCCAGGGCGGTTGAGGAAGCAGGAGCGGATGCGGTTTCCCTGATCAATACCCTGATCGGCATGGCTATTGATCTCAAGTCACGGCGCCCTCGTCTGGCCAATGTCATTGGCGGTCTGTCAGGGCCTGCCATCAAACCGGTGGCACTGCGTATGGTTTATCAGGTTGCCCAGGCGGTCTCAATCCCGATCATCGGCATTGGCGGGATTGCAAGCGCAGAGGATGCTATGGAATTCATGCTGGCCGGGGCCTGCGCAGTGCAGGTGGGGACAGCGAGTTTTGTAAACCCCAGGGCCTGTGAGGATGTGCTTGACGGGATGGCTACTTATGTCCGGGAGCAGAAACTAGAGTCAGTGCGCGATTTAATTGGTGCGCTACGGATTGGCTAGCGATGAAGAGTATGAATGATTCCTTTCCCGGCCAGCAACCAAATACCTCCCTCTGGACAACGGTTGCATCATATGCTCGTCTCCTGTTTCGGCCAGATACACCCTGGACTGTGAAGGGAATTCTCCTCCTGGCCATTTTGTATCTCCTCTCGCCTTTTGATTTTGTCCCGGACTGGATTCTTGGTCTGGGACTGCTTGACGATTTGGTCATTGTCTCCTTACTTGTGGGGCTGGCGATCCGTCTTGCCAGTCGCCTGCCCCAAGCTCTATCTGAGAATAAAAAATAAAAAGGACAGGAAACATGCACTGCATATGTGTTTCGATTGCCAGGGAAACTGTTGCTGAAGGATTGGCTGTGGCCGAGACCATTAGTCCCTTAGCCGATGTGATAGAAATCCGTCTTGATCGTCTCAAGGCTATTTCGGTTGCACCTTTTATCTCTCAACTGACCAAACCCCTGCTTTTAACCAATCGACCGATCTGGGAGGGCGGTGGTTTTGCAGGAGATGAAGAGTTAAGGATCGCTCCGCTTCTCGAGGGAGTGCAACAAGGTGTCTCGTATGTTGATCTGGAACTCAAGGCCCCCACGTCCTCGCATAAGGCCTTGCTGGAGGAGGTGGAAAACTCTCCCAGTCGTGTGATCCTTTCCTGGCATAACTTCCAGGAAACTCCCACGAAGGCCGAACTGGTAGGTCGTTTGGCCATGATCCAGGATAAGGGCGCCCATATTGCCAAGATTGTGACCCTGGCCCATGATTATCATGATGTTCTGCGGGTGCTTAACCTTCAGGAAGAGGCTGCCAGAATGGATATTCCTCTTATTGCCTTTTGTATGGGCCGGCCCGGGGTTATCAGCCGCGTGGCAACAGGGGAGCTTGGAGGCTACATGACCTATTGTGCTGCCCATGAGGATGAGGCCACGGCCCCTGGTCAGCTCTCTGTTGGAGTCCTGCGGCAGATTGAGGCCTTGATGATAAACGGCAAGGAATCGACATGGTCATGACAATCAATGGTAGGACAGCCCTCTATGGGATTATAGGTAATCCCGTGAGTCATTCCCTCAGCCCAGCCATGCACAATGCTGCCTTTGCGGAACTCGGGGAGAACAGTGTCTACCTGCCGTTCCCGCTGCTTGATCTGGAGGCCGGAATTGTGGGGTTAAAGGCCATCGGAGTAAAGGGGGTGAGTGTGACCATCCCCTACAAAGAGGCGGTCATCCCCCTGCTTGATGAGATTGAGGATGTGGCCCGGCAGATCGGGGCGGTGAATACCCTCGTTATCAAGGATGTCGACGGCAAAAAGCGTCTTTGCGGCAGCAATACAGATTGGCTGGGGGCTAACCGAGCCCTGTCCGAGAAGGTGAGCTTGCGTGGGGCGCAGGTTGTCCTCCTTGGCGCTGGCGGCTCTGCTCGGGCCATCGGCTTTGGCCTGCAGAAAGAGGGGGCGCAGGTTGTCCTTTGTAGTAGGACTGAGTCACGGGGCCTGGTACTGGCCGCAGATCTGGGCTGTCTCTGGCACCCTTTGGATGATGCGGAAAGCCTGCATGGAGATATCCTGGTCAATGCCACCTCGGTGGGGATGCAGCCGGAGATCCAGCTCAGCCCTGTTTCCAAGGCTATCCTTTCCCGTTTCCAGGTGGTTATGGATATCGTCTATGCCCCGCTTGTAACCAGGCTGCTTAGTGAGGCGAGGGCTGCTGGCTGCCAGGTGATTAATGGCCTGGAGATGCTGCTCTATCAGGGGGTGGCACAATTTGAGTTGTGGACCGGGAAAACTGCCCCCGTTGAGCTGATGCGTCAGAAATTGTATCAGGCGACAGGGAATACGTTGACGAATGCTGGAAAATCAATGTGGAAAGAAGAAAGGTAAGAGATGAAAGAGATATCACCCGTTACAAGCGTTGATGCAACCATCGTAGTGCCCGGTTCCAAGAGTTTAACTCAGAGGGCGCTGATTGCCGCAGCCCTCGCGGATGGCAGCAGTCGTTTGGTTGGCCCTTTGACCAGTGAAGACACAGATTATACCTCTAAGGCCTTGGGGCAGATGGGTATTCAGGTCGATAAAGAGGATGACGTTTGGCAGGTGGAAGGGAATGGCGGCAGGATTGCCACCCCGGCCGGCGAGATTTATCTGGGCAATAATGGTACTGCCACCAGGTTTCTCACCTCGGTTGCGGCCTTGGGCCATGGACTTTTTACCATCGATGGTGAAGAGCGGATGCGCGAGCGTCCCATTGGACCGCTTATGGAGGCGCTCAGGGGTTGGGGAGTGGATATCCGTTCAGTTGCAGGCACAGCTTGTCCGCCACTGAGCATTAACAGTCATGGCCTGCTGGGCGGAGAGACGATCCTGCCGGAAGGAAAGTCCAGTCAGTATCTCTCCTCGCTTCTGCTGGTCGCGCCCTATGCAGCCCGGCCTGCCATCCTCCAGGTCAAGGGTGAGGTCCTGTCAAAACCTTATGTGGCCATGACTCTTTCCGTTATGTCCGATTTTGGTATCGATGTTGATTGCAATCAGGAATTAACGCGATTCGTGATCCCCCAGGGCTGTTACCGCGCTATGAAATATGAGATTGAAGGAGATGCCTCCAATGCCTCTTATTTTTGGGCGGCGGCCGCCATTACGGCTGGCCGTGTTACGGTGAGCAATGTGCCGGTGCCGTCTCTGCAGGGGGATGCCGGTCTTGTTCCGTTATTGGCCAGAATGGGTTGTGAGGTCAGCCGGGAAGGAGGGGGGATCATGGTTCAAGGGCGGAAGCGGCTGGAAGGGATCACCGTTGACATGGGCGATATGCCGGATGTTGTACCTACGTTAGCGGTGGTGGCTGCCTTTGCCCATGGCACTACCGTTATCAATAATATTGCCCACCTGCGGATCAAGGAGTGCGATCGTTTGAGTGCTGTGGTCACTGAATTGACCAAGATGGGGGCGCAGGTGGAAGAGCGGCAGGACAGCATGATTATCCATGGTGATGGCGGGGCGAGGCTGCATGGGGCTGTCATTGATACCTATAAGGATCATCGCATGGCCATGAGTTTTGCGGTGACTGGTCTCAGGGTGGCCGGCGTCCAGATCAGCGATGAAGGCTGTGTCGCCAAATCCTTTCCCGATTTCTGGGAGCGCTTCAGCTGGCTTGCTTGATTTGTGCTAACTCAGATCTGATCTGACAATTAGGGGAAAGATGTTGTATCAAAGCGGATAGTCACAGTGGTAAACTAATAGTTACGACCGATATCCAATTGGGTAATGTCTGCTCTTGTGATCTTCATTTTTTGAGTCTGAGCCAGTGTTAAAAAGCTGTGGAAGTATACGTACTAAGCTCTGATCTTTCTTATTAACTTGTTTAGAGACATATTAAAAAATGTCGTTTACCCACAATCCTTAACAGGCACTATGGCTAACCTCTTGTTGACATGCGGATTGCTTCTGTGATTCAATATTTATTGAGTTGTTTTAAGTATAAATGGAATTCGGTATTTAATGGTATTTGGAAAGTTGGTATCTTTAGTCGGTGGAGTAATTGAGATGATTTATGAAATTCCAGAAGACCTTGTTGAAAATACAAGACTGTGCCTCCATAATTTGTTTGAAATCGTTTAGAGACAGCAGATGCCTTTTTCTACGGACCCGATCAAAACGGCCGATTCCTTGCAGCGTATGCCAGACCTTGATGCCCTGACTAAGGCCTGTAATGCTTTTATCTATATCTGTTCTCAGGACTATCGCATCCAGTACATGAACGACAAGTTGTGCGAGCGTACCGGTTATGACGCCACTGGTGAATACTGTTATAAAATCCTCCATGGCTGCGATGATGTCTGTCCCTGGTGCAATAACGACAGATTGTTCTCCGAACAGAAACCCATCCGCTATCAGTTAAAAAGTCCCAAAGATGAGCGCTGGTATCATATCATCAACACCCCCATTTGTAATATTGATGGCAGCTTGTCCAAACAATCCCTGATCATGGATATTACCGAGAGCTATCTTGTCAGGGAAGAGCTCTCCCTGCTGCAGACTCTGATCAGCCATAGCAATGACGCCATCTTCCTCATTGATGCCGATACCAGTGCCTTCATCTACGTCAACGACAAGGCCTGCTCCAATTTGGGATACAGTACTGCTGAGCTATTGACGCGTCGGGTCATCGATATCTCGGCATCTTTCGTGGACTTACCCAGCTGGCACAGTCATGCCGCCCATATCCGCAAAAAGAACCGTGTCTTTGAAGCTGGACATATTCGCAAGGATGGCAGCCACCTCCCTGTTGAGGTCACTGCCAGCTATGTTCCTCACCATGAAAAGAATTTTATCGTCTCGGTGGTACGTGACATCAGCGACCGTAAAATCCTTGAGCATGAGCTTCAGCGCCAGGCACAATCCGACTACCTCACCGGCCTCTCTAACCGTCGCTATTTCATAGAGCGGAGCGAGGAAGAGGTCGCACGTGCTTTTCGCTACGGGCATCCAATGTCCCTGCTGATGCTGGACATTGATCATTTCAAGGACATCAATGATACTCATGGACATCATGCAGGTGATACCGCTCTGCAAATGTTTGCCGCCCATTGCCAGGAAGCCCTGCGTGAAACAGACATCATCGGCCGCGTCGGAGGGGAAGAATTCGCGGTAATCCTGCCCGAGACCGATGGTGAAGGTGCCTATGAGATTGCAGAACGGCTATGCCAATCCATCGCCAGTCAAATTATGACCACCGAGAAGGGCGTTTCACTTGGATTGACAGTCTCCATTGGCCTCACCACGCTCGCCGTTGGCGGAGAAGCTAATTTGGATCCCCTGCTTAAACAGGCCGACGAGGCGCTTTACAAGGCAAAGTGTACCGGTCGCAACCGGGTGT
This sequence comes from Pseudomonadota bacterium, assembly GCA_018821985.1. Classification (GTDB taxonomy): domain Bacteria; phylum Desulfobacterota; class Desulfobulbia; order Desulfobulbales; family Desulfocapsaceae; genus UBA2270. Next base: position 82,811 of record JAHJKP010000003.1, on the reverse strand, counting down.
GCGCCTTCAGCAGCTAAAAGTCTTCGTGTCTGGCAACAATGACCACAAAACCTGCCTTCTCATCCATCCCAAACTTGACCTGTTCAAATTCAACCAGTTTCTCTGGCAGCTGATAAAGGGTTGAAGCACTTTTGAGGATGTGGAATCCATGTGCCGTGAGGAGTTGTTGCACTTGGGCGATGGTGGATAACCGGGCCGCTTGATAAAAAGGGTGATTCTGTTCTTTTTTTCTGAGCAGATTCAACCCCCAGGCGCTGTCTGCCGGGACAAGGCCAATAACCAGAGGCGCATTAGGTCGCAGGACACGCCTGCATTCCTTTAAAAAAAGGGCGGGAGATTCGAGAAAACAGAGGGTGAAGAGCAGAAATATGGCACCTAGGGAGGATTTGGCAAAGGGAAGCTCTTCGGCTATGGCCTGGCAGGTGCAGATACCTCTTTTTTCTGCCAAGAGGAGCGGGGCCATGGCAGGGTCAATGCCAAAAGGAATATGTAGGGCCTCTGCGAACCGGCCAGGGCCAACGCCAACTTCAAGTGCTGGCGCAGAGAAGGTTATGTCGAGTGAGTGGATTGCAGCCTTTTCAATGGAATAGAGCAGACTGTTTTTAAACCACTCGTCATATTCCTTGGCCCGTTCATGGAAGATTTGCGAGTTCTGCTTCCAATTTGCTGTTCTTCTTTGCATTTTTCTTCACCAGGAAATAGAGCTGCCCTTGTTCCTTCATGTTGCCGGCGGCTGTTTCGGCGTAATGACCATTGCCCCAGAACAGATCGGCCCGGCCAGCACCTTTGATGGCAGCTCCTGTGTCCTGCGGTAGGACAAAACGCTGCATTGGTTCCCATTTCAGGAGTTGACCTTCCTGATCAAGGACTGGTTTTTGTGAAACAAGATAGGCCATGACCCCCGTGGGCAGGGTTCCAGGGTCAACAGCGATGGATCGTCCAGGGGTGAGTGGTTGGCCTAAACTGCCAGTGGGGCTCTCCTTTTTTTTATTCCATTGGAAAAAGACAAATCGGGGATTGTGGTGCAGTATCCGTCTCTGATCATCTGGATTCTGTTCAAGATAGCGACGGATGCTTGGCATGGTGGCCTCTTCACGGGTCATTTTCTTTTCATCCACTAGAAGCTTGCCGATACTTTTGTATTCCCGGCCATTGGTCGAAGCAAATTGAACGGCCCGTAGTGAACCATCCCGGAGACGGATTTTTCCAGATCCCTGGACGTGAAGGACAAAGGCGTCCACCGGGTCTTTCAAGTATACCAGTTCCCCGCCTGCCAGCAGTTTTCCATCTTCTATCTCTGCCCGGGTCCAGAAGGGGACTTTCTCGCCCTCTGTATTCTGCTGGCCTGATGTCTTTTTTCTAGTGACAGGATCTCGATAGCTAAGAAGCGAATCAGGCGTGGTGTAGAGAGGATGAATGAATGGGTTATTTCTAGTCAGGCTGCCTTCCAGAAGTGGCTCATAATAACCGGTGATCAGCATTGCTCCTTTTGCCTCTTTTTTGCGACCATTATTGCGGCCACTTGCCTGGTAGAGCATGAAGTTTTCTCGTATCGCATGGTCGAATTCCGCCGGACTTGGCTTCTGCATCAGGATGGCAAGAAAAGTTTCCATTGATTCCAGGAGCCAGTCCTTTGAGTAAACTTCTTTTCCCAGGTGAATGACTGTGTTAGATGGGAGCGTTTTCAAGTAACAGAGGTGCCGGGTTGCCGCCGTGATCAGGCTTTTTCTGTCCATGTCATCGCCTAAAGGCGGTATCTGATTTTGTTGGGGAACCAGCAGGGGTGATTGTTGAGCCGCATGGCCAGGGAGCGGCCACGACCACAGGCAGAGGAAGAGAATGACCACGGACCAGCTCCTGGTAGGAGATAGTCCGTGATTTCTGTGGGCTGAAGTGTTCATGCTGTCATGGGTTTTGTTTCAGCGCCGTAGCCAGTTCACTGACTGCCATGGCGTATCTGTTTGAGTTATTCCATGCGGTAATGGCCTGGAAGTTCGGATATCCGGCCACGTAGCGCAAGCCTCCACCGGTTAATGGACTTTTTTCGAGCCCGACAATGGATAGTTGTTGGTCTCCGGGCGGGGGGGGCAGCTTGATTCCCTGAATAGTGCTGACATGCTGCCAGTCAACCCTGCCTTTTGTTCCTTTGCTGCAGGCGTCGATCAATTCCTCACCTTTTAATTCGTTGCCGATCTCCACATAGAGGGGGGCGTCAAGAACCCAATGGTAGCGGCGGAGATAGTTGGCAATGGAGGCCAAGATGTCCTCGGTGGAGGTAAAAACATCGCGTTTTTTATCGCCGTCAAAACTTATGGCATATTCCCGATAGCTGGAAGGGATGAATTGAGTCTGGCCAAAGGCGCCGGCGTAGGAGCCGGTGACGGCAAGGGTGTCAAATTGGTTTTCACGACAGAGGAGCAGAAAGTGAACAAGCTGGTCGCGAAAGAATGAACTGCGTCGCGGATAGGCATCAAAAAGGGTGTTTAAGGTTTTAAAGACCCCATATGTCCCTTTATGCTCCCCGAATCGAGATTCAATGGCCCAGATGGCAATGACTATTTCACGATTGACTCTCAGTTCTTTCTCAATGCGGTCCAGAATCTGTTGATTAGCCTTGAGTTCTTGCTGCCCTCTTTTGATAACCGCCGGGGTGATAAAAAGTGGCCAATAGGCATAATAGGGTTTGGCTTCCCATTGTTTGTCCATGAGCTCCAATACCCTTTTGTCAATATTGACACCGGTAAAGAGTTGATCAATCTCCGCCTGAGTAAAATGATGCTGCTCGCGAAGCTCCTTGAACAAAGTTATGTACTTTTCTTGCTGCAGATTAATAGGTTGTCCATCTGTTACCAGATCTGCAGCTTTTACTTTTGCAGTATCTTGGGCTATGACCACAGGGATAAAAGAGCCAAAGATGATACAAACAATGGCCGATATGAAGAGTGTGAAACGATAGAAAGTATTAATAGCAGAAACCTCATTTTGTAAAGAATGGTGAAATTTACTTGATTCGATCAAATTTTTATTGGCATCAGGTGTCATTCGTGCTTCGGGCGATTCAATCATAGGTTGCGTGAAAGGCGGTGATAAATTCATCCAGCATTTCAGGAGGAAGCTTGTTGATCCCTGCCGCAGCAGCGCGACCACCTCCGGTGGGAAATGCTCGGCAGAGGGCGTCCGCTTTTTTTTTGTCAGCCAGGGGGGCTCTGACACTGATGCGCAGGGTGGAATCCTCATTGTCAACAATCAGCGCATGGGCAGCTTCTTTTTTTTCCTGGGCCTTCAGGTTGGCAAAAACACCACATACTCGCCTGGACCAGGCAGTGTCGGGAAAGTGGAATATCCGATTTATGTTGCCTGGATTTACGGCCTTTTGACGGAGCGCCAGCAGCATGTCCTGTTGGAAACCCTGACGTAAGAGAGTGATGGCCTCAGGGGAAGAGTTTATAAAATCCAGAGGGTCGGCAAAGGGTCGAATTGCCCGGTAAAGATCAGCTGGGTGAAAGTAGAGATCTGCCAGAGTTGCGCCGTAGCCATTATAGTTGAGGAGCTCTCCCAGTTCTTGGAGTTGCTTCAGCTCCTGCCTTGAGAGAGAAAGCGTTTGTGCAGCCTTAAGGGCAGCATCATGCAGATTATCGCCGAAGGCGGCAACGATGGCCCATTTCCGGTAACGTCCCTGGAGTAGAGAGTCGACAATGAGAGAAGTGCAGGTGTCAGGGCTCGTATTAATATGGACGGTGAGGGCCGGTGTCTCCGGAATCACCCCGGAAAAATGGTGATCGATGTAAAGTATCTCATTGGAGTTGCTCAACAGTTCCTCTAGAAAAGGTCGGTTGCTCTCCAGAGAGAGGTCAAGGACGGTGAGTGAGCTTTGCTTTACGTCCTGGAGTGTCGATAACAGGGTGATATCTCGTTTGGGTCCAGTGATCAGGATGGCATCAGGGCATGGCGTATCAAGACGAAGTTGATGCAGGGCACAGATTCCGTCGCTATCGCCATTGAAGATGTCATAATGCATAATGCGTTACTGTCCCGGGAGGTTGACACCAAATGGGTTGCCAATATTTGCCAGGTTGAACAGCAGCATGATACCCTGGTCACCAGGGGTATAATTGGAACGCAGTTCAACAGACCAGCAGGATGGTTGATAGATGAGGGAGATATTCTGATCTATGGTCTGAGATTGAGAGAGCGAATGCTCGACCTGGTAAACTGCGGTAATGGTGTCAATAATCTTGGCTTTTAAAGAGAGGTTGATTTGATGGATATTTTCGAGATTGTTGTAATATGGATAAACAAGGCTTGTTATATTGTAGTTATCTGTGCTGCTATAAGGCGAGCCCAGGATTTTTTCGGTACTGCTGTAACGATAATCCAAGCCAAGAGAATCGCCACGACTATTACGGTAATTGCTTGCAAGGCTGTAGAATGTAGCTCCTTCACCATATATGCCGATATCTGTTTTATAGGAGAGTAAAAAATTATTGGCCGGGGTCCAGCCAAGCTCAAAACTGACAGGGGTCAGTGGGCGGTCAGAGTATTCCTGGCGGATATCGTAGCTTTCCCAGATTTTGAAATAGGCATAGTCACGGCCCGATTCTCTTGTGTTATTCTTAAAAAGTTCAAAAAAGTTATTGATCCCGTAGGTGATGGCATTGCTGTCTCCGATGCGGTCAACTTCATCGAAAAATGGAAGGTCGTCCTGATTGGTCTTAGGCAGATAGTCATATTGGACATAGGGGCGGAGCCGGTGATCCCAGCTTGCAGCTTCGTCTCTGTTCAATCCAAAATTACGGAGCAGAGTGGTGCCAACCTCGCCATGGAGATTAAAGAGAGAACGACTGGGGTTATCGTCTTGATTCCAGACTCCATCTCCGTAGCTTTCAACCATGTAGGAGGTTTGTCGTACCCCGACTTCTGCTCGTGATTCAAGATAGGCGCCTAGAGGTACAGGGGCACTGAGGCGGGGAAACAGGTCAAAGCGATGGCCGCCAACACCATTTTCCCTCCAGTAATTGACATAGTCTGCATTCCAGTCAACAGTAAGAGAATTTTCATTTAAGGGAAGAGAGCCTGTGAAATCCAGTCCTGGCAGTTTCCAGAGAGGAGTAGGTGAGGTCTCATATGCGCGGACATCGTTAATGGCCAGGAAATTAGTTTCCAGAGACATAGAATCCCATGCCTTGAGCACTTTCATGGTGTTGATGCGCTGATCCTCTGTCCTGTTCTGGAAGTTACGGCCATACATGGCCAGAAAGCGGTTGTCGGTTTGAGTGAAACCGGTGAAACCGGTGTTGAACTCTGTTAGATAATCGCGATCGGAGACGACATCAAGGTCGATACGGGTGTACAAGTCGTTGGCAAGGTCATGGTCAATTTTACCCCGAAACCAGTATCTATCCTCATTGGTATGGGTGTAGCCTGTTTCCCGGTAATAGTCGATTTCAGATGGATCTGAGAGTTTATCCTGGAGAAAGCTGCCCATGAAGGTCCCTTTTTGTGTTTCTCCCAGGACATAGCGAAACTCCATGCCTGGCATGACTCCTCGCTCCGCATGGTATTCAGGAAAAATGGTCAGGTCGGTGGAGTCGGAGACATTAACAAACAGAGGCAGGTCAAATCCAAAACCATTGCGATCGGAGACAGAGATCTCAGGGAACATCAGACCTGTCTGGCGCTTATTTTTCGCAGGCACGATCATCCAGGGTGTGTAAAGAACCGGAACATCTTTTATCCGAAAGGTGGCATTTTTCATGACGGCGTAACCACCCTCGGTGATGGTGGTATCGGTGCTGGCAAAGCTCCAGGGGGGAGTCTCTTTGTTTTCCAGCTTACAGGTAATGACCCAGCCGTTTTCGATATGATAGGTGTTGAACCCTGTTTTTTCAATGGTCGTTCCTTCCAGGTGCAAGTCCAAGGATTTACGCAGGATGGTGGCATCGGTAAATGTCCCGGTTTCCTTGTTCAGATCAACCACCCCCTCTTCGGCCCTGATTTCATCCTCAGTGCCCTTGATGGACACATGACCGCGGGCCTTAATGGAGCTTCGATCTACGTCATATGCAATCCAGTCGGCCTGGATAGTAACTTTGGTCTCATAGCGAGGTGCAGTATGTGTCTCTAATGTCTGTCCGGTTGTTGCTTCCTGGGCAGGAGGTGTCTCTTCCAGAAGTTCTGCCCATTGTTTATTTTTCTGCTGTTTTTTTGGCAGTTCTGGTGGCAGCTGCTCTCGTTTAACGAGAACCACATTGCCCTCAGCAATAAGGGATCTGGGGTCTTCGTAACGGGTGATTTTGTCCGCGGCTATCTGCCATTCCTCAGTGGTGACAGTCTCGGCAAGGCCATTGCAGGTGGGGAGTGACAGGGCTGCCATAGAAGTTAGGCAGAGCAGATGGCAAACACGAGAGTGGTAGAGCTTTGTCACGGTAAACTCCTTTGCAGAAAAGAAAAGCAAATATTTTATGGAACTTCAGGCCGCTCCGACTGTTGATAGGTGTCAGAAACGGAGTGTCTGTCAAGGATAAACTTTGTTCAGGTGGCTAGATATAAGGTTCTTTTGGGACGGAACTTTTCAAAATTATTAACTGAGCAATTTGAATAATTTTAAAAATAGAACTATTTATGAAGACTTTACTTAATCAGGTTGAATGTTTCAAGTTATTCGTGTTTAAAAGTGTGCTATTGTGACTTGATATGACAACTTTTTTGAAAGTTGAGTGTTCTATCAGAAGAATTCTGAGCCTCAGGAATAATCTTGTTTTGAACTTGATCCTTATTTGCGTGTGGTTGCTGAATGGTGTGATCTAGGCACATTCCATGCACAAGATGGTTAGACAAAAATTGGTGGTAAATGCAGAGCACTTTAGAGAGGAACATGGGTACGGGCCGCCCTGCTGGACGTTGGTAGGATTGGTTGGAAATGTAAGGGAAGGCGGGAAAATACAATTTGAAAAAATTGTTAATCGGTGGATACTGAAGAGTGACTGCTGACGATTTACCTTGATAATGAGAGGGGATTGTTTTATTTTTTTAAATATTGTGTATTGTGATAATTGTTGAAGAAAAGTAGTTTTTTCTGCCGCAAGGCATTGAGTGTTATGAATCGATGAAATATCTTTTTGGCCCGGTTTATTCCAGGCGTCTTGGTCATTCATTGGGCATTGATCTGCTACCTCCCAAAATCTGTAGTCTCAACTGTGTTTATTGTGAAGTCGGTCCCACCACTGACCTGACATGTGAGCGTAAAGAATACGTGCCAACAGAAGAGATATTGAAAGAAATTGATCAGGTTCTGGCCAAAGGGGCAGGTGGACGGCCAATTGATGTGTTTACCTTGACTGCGATGGGTGAGCCGACCCTGCATACTGGTTTAGGCAAAATTATTGCCTATCTCAAAGAAAAAACGGATAAACCAGTCGCTGTCCTGACCAACGGGACACTTTTTTTTGATCCTGAAGTCCGAGCCGAGCTTTCAGCCGCCGATATTGTGATTCCTTCACTTGACGCGGCCAGGCAGGAGAGTTTTGAACGGGTGAACCAACCAGCGTCTGCGGTGAACCTTGAGCAGGTGATTGAAGGTTTGGCCCTTTTCAGTCGTGAATTTGGGGGGGAGCTTTGGCTTGAAATCCTGCTGGTCCGAGATATGAATGACAGCCTTGAGGATCTTATAGCCTTGCAACAGGCAGTGCGGAAGATACATCCCGCACGGATTCAGTTGAATACAGTGGCCAGGCCACCCATGGATGGCCGTGCTCGGCCTGTGACCCGGGAAGTGATGGAACAGGCTGCCTCAATGCTGGCTGATGGTTATGATGGCCGCGTGGAGATCCTTGTTGACTTTCAGGCCATCGAGAAAAAAGAAATGGGGCAGGGGGCGCAGTTGCAGTCGACGCTCGTGGAGGATATCGCGGCTTTGCTCCAGCGCCGGCCCTGTCCCATTGAAGAGATTGATAAGGCCCTGCATGTGCAGGACTTGGCGATGACCAGAGCATGTGTGCAGATGCTGGTTGTTGCCGGTAGGATTGAAAAGAAAATTTATAATGATAAAGAATTTTATCAGCAGGTAACTGTCTGAAGGAAACCTCGAAAAGATGTCTTTATGTTCAGTGGAACGGGATGTTTAATTTTTCATGGTGTCCTGAATAGGTATTGAAGAATGTTGATGGGGTGGATGCCGTGTAGGTGATTCCACCCCATGGAAGGTACCAGCCTATGTGGTAGTGGTGTCTATTTATTTACGATAGCCTGCAGCAGATGATGTCTTGCAGGGTGTCATGAGGTATCCAGCATTGTTTTGTCCGTTAAGGAGAACGGTGCCTGGATCAAGGAAAATGAGAATGACTGAGAAAAAAACAAGTCCTGAAAATGAAGCTGCATCAGAGCAGGGGGAGAAAAAGGTCAAGGCGACAACGGGATCCTGGTGGAAGAGTTCTGTTGCCGATGAGGCAAGACAAGAATCTGGAGGTAAGGAGCAGACACCGGTTTCTGAGGTGGCACCAGAGGCCAGCACGCCAGCAAAAAAAGCGCCCAGAAGACCTGCTCGACCGAGGAAGAAAAAAACAGATATTGTCTCTGAGGTGATTGCTCCAGGCCTTGTATCTCAGAGTGGAGAAAAATTATCCCCGGAGGGAGAGAAAGGAGCAGCTGGTCAGGCGGAAATGCCAGGAGAAGAGGCCTTCGCTGAGATAAACCCGCCAGCGAAAAAGAGTGGCAGACGACCTGCCAGGCCGAGGAGGAAAAAGTCAGAAGCAGTCAGCCCGGCAGAAGAGATTGCTGCTGAGGGAATAACTGACAGTGCTGTGTCTGAGGTGCCAGAACATCCGGAAGCGGTTGTAGAGAAAGCAGCAACTCTGGATCAGGTCGGTGAAAAGGTTAAGCGTCCTTCCCGGTCGCGGGGGAGAAGGAAGCCGGCCCCTGAAAATATTGACATTCAGGATGAGGAAAAGTCTCAGGGGCAAGAGTTGTCGGAAGTGGTTGCAGAGAAAGCAGCAATTCCGGATCAGGTCGTTGAAAAGGCGAAGCGTCCTTCCCGGTCACGGGGGCGGAGGAAACCCGCCCAGGAAAATATTGACATTCAGGACGAAGAAAATGATGAGGTCCCTGATGTCGAAGATGAAAAGGTGGTCAAGGGCACGATCAGCAGGTTGTTAATCAATGCGGAGGAGCCGGAAGAATGCCGAATCGCCCTGCTTGAAGATGGTCGTTTGGAATCCCTCCATGTCTCAACTGTTGCCAAAGAGCATACGAAAAGCAATATTTACAAGGCCAGGATTGTGGCGGTAGAGTCGAACCTGCAGGCTGCCTTTATTGATTATGGGACTGAGAAGAACGGTTTCCTGCCCTTCAGTGAGATCCATCCAGAATATTATCGACAAGATGTCAGTGAAAAAACCCTGAAATTGATTGAACAGCATCAGTGGAAAAATCTGAATATCAATGAGGTGCTGGAGCGAGGTCAGGAGATGCTGGTTCAGGTCGTGAAGGAAGAGGTGGGGAATAAAGGCGCCAATATGACCACCTATCTTTCGCTACCGGGGCGCTGCGTGGTGCTCATGCCCGGCTCTGATTCTGCAGGGATCTCGAGGAAAATTTCCGGGGAAGAACGACGTTCACAGCTGCGCGAGATTATGGACAGCCTCGAGATCCCCGAAGGGATCGGCTGGATCGTGCGCACCGCCAGTTTTGATTTGACAGAAGGTTCTTTGGCCAAGGATGTCAAGTATCTGTTGAAGCTCTGGGGTGAGATCAAAGGGAAAGGACAGGCCATGGACGGAGTCGGTCTTGTTTATCAGGACCAGGATTGTGTCCTTCGCTTCCTCAGGGAGCATTTCGATCCAGAGATCAAAGAGATCCTGGTGGATGATCTGGCCGCCATGGAGAAGGTCAGGGATTTCATCGAAATGCTGCCGGATAAACAAAGAAATACCAAGGTCAGATTGCACAAGGGTGCTCGCCCGATCTTCAATCAATACAATGTGGAAGATCAGATCGAATCGATCTATCAACCGCAGGTCTTTCTGCCATCGGGTGGCTCAATTGTCATTGATCCCACGGAGGCCCTGGTGGCTATTGATGTGAATTCGGGATCCACCGGCAAAGGTCAGAATTTTGAGGATTCTATCTTCAAGGCCAACATGGAGGCGGCAACAGAACTTGCCCGTCAGCTGCGGCTGCGTGATCTGGGTGGATTGATCGTGGTCGATTTCATCGATATGCGGAGTCAGAAGAATATCCGTGAGGTGGAGAGGCAGGTCAAGGTGGCCATGAAACGCGATAAGGCCAAGGTGGATATCAGCCGGATCTCTAAATTTGGCTTGATGCAGATCTCCCGGCAGAAACTTGGCGCCCCTGTTGAGGCTCTTAATTATCAGGTCTGCCCGCATTGCATAGGGCGTGGTGTGGTGCGTTCAGTGGAGACCTTGGCCCTTTTTTATCTGCGCAGGATGCAGACCGGCGCCAGCCGCAAGATGGTTGGCCGGGTAGAGTGTCGTTTTCCCCTTGATGTAGCCCATTATCTTCTGAATAATAAACGGCATGAGCTGATCGATCTGGAAAACAGGCACAAGATTTCAGTGGATATCATCGCTGATCCTGCCTTGAAACCGGCGGATCATGAGATCATCTTTCATAAGGGTGAAACAGATCGGCAGGTAAAAGAATCATAGAAATCTGCTGTGGTATATGTTGAGCACCTTGAACTTTGAATGAAGGTTTTTAATATTTCAAGGTGCCCCTTGTTGTCCTTTTCCCTTCAACCTTTATCTGTCGACCTGAACATTTCTCTTTATGGAACTGCAGAATAAAGCAGTGATTTTTATAGGTGAGTTGCGCAAATCTCTGCGGGTATTGGGGATAGGTGTTCTTACCGTAACGATTGCAATCTTTTTCCTTACACCTGATCTGCTGCGAGTTGTTCAGCACCATCTTGCCGAAAAACTCTACTTTTTTAGTGTGGCTGGTCCGTTTCTCGCCCATGTGAAACTGGCGGCATTTTCTGCCCTTTATGGACTGGTGCCTTGGCTAATGGCGGTTTTCTGGCGCGCTATAGGAAAACCATTTGGCGTTGAGGGAATACCATTATTCTTTTTTATTCTCTTTACCACCCTGCTTTTTTATGCAGGAACGCTGTTCTGTTATTTTGTGACCCTGCCCTTTGGGATTAATTTCCTCCTTGAATTTGGCTCGGAACAGCTGCGACCGGTTATCTCTATCAGTCGTTTTGTAAATTTTGTCACCCTGTTTCTCCTTGGATTTGGCGCCATCTTTGAGCTTCCTGTTTTTATGGTCTTTCTGGCCAAAGTAGGGCTCTGTCCCCGCAGTTTCTTTGAAAAAAACAGGCGTTATGCATTGCTGCTTATTGCGATCGTTGCTGCCCTGCTGACCCCGACACCTGATATCGTGAATATGCTGCTCATGGGCGGCCCCCTTTATCTTTTGTATGAGTCAGGTATCTTGATTCTTTTGTTGATGCGGATAAAATAAGAGGGTACGAGCAAGGGCAGGGATCAGGCTCCTAAAATTCTGTCAGATGAAAGCCATGTTTTTTGAGGAGGGCGGCTGTAACCCCTGTTGTTCCAGAGATTCCACAGGAAGGGCTGTTACTCTTTAAACAAATGGAAGTTACCTGCTGGCTCTTTGCCAGCAGCAGTGTCTGTTCAGCCCCCTGGATGAATTGTGGGCTTACGTCTATTCCGTCTCGGGTTATCACTCTTGCTTTTCCCGAGAGGACATCGTTGCCATCGCCCCCGATGAGGTCTGCGGCTGTTCGTGGGGTAGGAAGGCCCCCCATCTGTTCAGGGCAGAAAGGAATCCAAATCCCATTCTGCAGACCTTGCAGGCATGCCTTATTGGGTCGTGTTTTTCCGTCATAACGACTGCAAAGCCCGACAAGACAGGCGCTGGCTAGATAAATGGTGGGTTGAGAGAGCATGATGGGGAAATGGTTATTGTGCTGTCTGTTGTTGAACAACCGTTAACGTTAAGTAATAATCATGATATTTCTGTTCATTGTATTGGGCGGAACAAGGTATTGCAACGTTTCAGTTATTTTTGAACAATGGCTTACAATTTTTGAGGAGATGTTCATGAAGAGAACTTATAAAACATCTTTATCACCACTGCAGCAGAAAAAGTTGTGTCGGATCTCGCTTCTGCTTCTTATTATACTTCTCCTGGCGATCTTTTTTACTCCGGGTAAGGGACTCTATTTTCTGAGAAAACAGAAGTTACAGGTTGTCGCTTTGAATGCTGAAAAGCAGGAGTTGGTGGAAAAGAACACTGCTTTGCGGGAAGAGATCAAGCGTTTAAAAACTGACGTTCATTACCTGGAAGAAGTGGCAAGGGAACAACGCGGTTTATTAAAAAAGGATGAGATGGTTTTTGACTTTTCACCTAAGGCTCAGAAACAGAGGAAATAACATGGGGAATTCCATAGCTTGCTATTCCCTCTGCAGGTCTGGATAGGGATCACACGGATCCCTTGCAGTCTATGCTCAGGAAAAACCTGAGCGGGAAGAACAGCCGGAGAGGGCGCCTGCTGGAATGGATGTCCCTTTGGTCGGTTGGCTGCTGGTGGCAGAGATTATTTTTTTGATGTTCGCACTGTTGCAGTGTTTGCAACGAATGGTGTCAATAGCGGAGGCAATGAGTACCAGACTTTCAAAGGTCTGCTTGCAGTCTTCGCACTTGAATTCGTAAATAGGCATTTTGGATCCTTGGGTAATCTTTGAACAACATAAGAGAGTTTGGGTCTGTTTTGATGAAATCTCATCTGAATTATAAAATGTATAATTTGTCTTTTATAAAGATTGTCAAGGAAGCTTGGCTAAATTATGCACTATCAGTGATCGTGGCGCCGTTAAGCTTGTCTGCTTTTTTAAGGAGAAGAACGAGCCAGTGAAGGGGGGATGGATGGATGGGCAACATGTTAAAATTGTAAAAGATATCCGGGTATTGATGGCTTACCATCACGCTCTGGGGATTGAAGCTTATCCCTTGGGTGCCGCAATTTTTCAATTGCTGGATAGAAAGGTTGAGACCGCCGCTAGGGTGAAGACCTTGCCGCACCAGCGAAAAATGACACCTGTCGTTTCGGAAACGCTTCAGAATATTGCTGCGGAAGTTACTGAGTGCCATAACTGTGATCTTCATGCTGGGCGGGTGGTCTCGGTTCCAGGCAGGGGGAGGACACAGGCCAGGCTTCTTATCGTTGGTGGTTGGCTGACAGCCCCTGGGCAGGCAGTGCTTTCCCCGGAAATGATATTCGGTCAGGAGGAAGACAGAATGCTTTCCCGGATGCTGGAGGCGATTCATCTTGTTTCTGATGACGTCTTTGTTACCAATATTCTGAAGTGCGGCCTGCCCGAATCCTCTCAGCCTGTGGCTGCTAATATCCAATGCTGTCTTGCGTACCTGAGGCGGCAGATAGCCGTGATTTCCCCAGAGCTAATATGCTCCATGGGTATTATTGCTACCAGGGCCCTTCTGGATCTGCCGCAGTCTCTTTCTCAGTTACGAGGACGTTTTCATTCGTACACGGCGTTTGATGGGAGACAGATTCCGCTCATGCCTACTTATCATCCTTCGTATCTGCTCCAGGCTACAGAGATGAAGTCTGAAACCTGGAAGGATCTGCAACTCATTGAGAAAAAGTTGGCAGGGGAACCCATTCCAACAAAATAATGTTGTTATCTGCATGATAAAAACAGCTTTTGAGGTGAACAGAGTCATATTAGCTGTTTCTTGTTGTTGTCATTCAGGTAATGTTTATGTGCAGGGGGCAGACAGTTGAGATTCAATAAAAAGTTTAAGGGAGGCCAGGTATGAAGGTGCTGATTGTTTATTATTCCATGTATGGGCACATTTACAAGATGGCAGAGGCTGCGGCAGAAGGAGTGCGTGCAGTGGAAGGGGCTGAGGCTGTGCTCCGGCGGATACCTGAGACGCTTCCTCCTGATGTGTTGGAAAAGATGGGCGCGGTTGCAACTCAGGATTTACAGAAGCAGATCCCGGTTTGCACGGTGGATGAACTGGGGGAGGCGGATGCCATTATCTTCGGAACTCCCACCCGTTTTGGAAATATGTGCGGACAGATGCGGCAATTTTTAGACGGTACGGGACAGCTGTGGATGAAAGGGGCGTTGGTAGGCAAGGCGGGCAGTGTTATCACCAGTACTAATACCCAGCATGGTGGTCAGGAATCCACAATCCTCAGTTTCCACATTACTTTATTCCATCAGGGGATGGTGGTGGTTGGCCTGCCTTATGCGTTTCAGGGTCAGATGAACACCAGTGAGATCAGCGGTTGTTCCCCGTATGGTGCCTCAACCATTGCTGGTGCTGATGGCAGCCGCTCTCCCAGTGAAAATGAGTTGGCAGGAGCCCGTTTTCAGGGTGAACATGTTGCCAGGATTGCCAGGAAGTTGACTGTTTAGGGGTGTGGGTGGAATGGCCGTGTTTGCTGAAACATTCCGGAAATAGCTCTTTTATGAAGCTTTTGTCATTTGTGATTATTGTAAGGTTGTTTTGTTAGGATGCGGGAGGCTTCTCATCCAGCGGAAAATGGTGCTGGATGAAGGTCTCTTCCTCTTGTCTGCTCTGTACTACTCCGTCAAGGTGGGCGGATAGCAGTTCGTTCAGTACCGTCTTAAATCGTGGGCCGGGAGAATAACCCATGGCCTGGAGATCCCTGCCTGTTATCTGAGGTTTTGTCTTCCGCAGTTCGGTTACATAAAGAGAAACTCCTTTCTTTATCTCATTTTTTCTGGCAATGGCCATGAGGTAAAGCAGGCCAACGTTTGAAAGTTCTTTCAGTAGCCAGTAAAGCTCAGATCTGCTTATGGTTGATCGTCGGTAGAGAATATGTGAGATCTTGTCGGCTGTGAGTTTCTGCTGGACAAGAAAGTCTCTGGTCTTGGGTGGGAGTTGAAAACGCTGACAAAAGGCAGAAAGTTCAGCGGATTTGGAGCGGCCCATGATGGCCAGTAGATATACTTGCCAGGCTGGGCATGGTTCATCGAGATAGAGAAGATGATGCCAGGAGAGGGCCTGCCCGGCCTGGGTCAGGATATGGTTGAATCGGCGGTCTATCTTCAGGTGGGGTTTCAGGTCTGGCCATAAGAACTGGAAGAGCTTGAATTCTGCCAGGCGGTTGATGGCAGGCAGCGGGTTTTCCTCGGAAAAGATAAGCTGAAGTTCGGTGAAAAAACGGGGGTCAGTGGCCTTGCCAAAGAGCTTCATCTTGACCGCACTCTGGATCAGACGGCTGGTATGGATGTCAATCTTGAAATCCATACGTTTTTCAAAACGGATGGCCCGGAAGATACGAGTGGGGTCTTCCACGAAGCTGAGGTTGTGCAGGACCTTTATGGTCTTTTCTCTCAAATCGCTCTGGCAGTTGAAGAAATCGATCAGGGTGCCAAAATGGGCAGGGTTGAGTTGGATGGCCATGGCATTAATGGTGAAATCGCGGCGGTACAGGTCGAGCTTGATGGAAGAGAGCTCAACCGTGGGCAGGGCTGCCGGATAGTCATAGTATTCGAGCCTGGCTGTGGCCACGTCGATCTTGAAACCGCTTGGTAACAGAATCATGGCGGTAATGAATCGTTCGTGGGCCTTGACTTGGCCTTGAAGTTTTCGGGCCAGTTTCTTTGCAAAGATAATACCATCCCCTTCAACAACAATGTCGAGATCCAGATTTTTGTTCTGCAGCAGCAGATCGCGAACGAAACCGCCGACGGCAAAGGCCTTGAAGCCAAGCGACTCAGCCACCTCACCAATGGCCTGCAGGATGGCAATGAGTTTCTTCTCCAGAGTTTCAAAGATCAGTGCACTCAAGTTCCTGGTTCGTTCCTGAAGTGGTTGTTCATTTTCGTGCAGAAGATTTCTCGGTAGATGGGCCGGATCGTTGACCAGCATGTTCAGCAGGTCAGTTCGGGTTATAACTCCTGCCAACTGGTGGTCATGAACAATGGGGATTAGACGCTGCCTGCGTTCAATAATCAGCTCTTCAATGTCGGAAAGCGTTGCGCTTAAAGGAAGAGTTTTAATGTCGCTGGTCATATATTCGCTCACCGGCAGGTGACCGAGTGCATGATGAATAGCCTTTTCTATGACTCGACGGGTGATGATCCCTGTAACCTGTGAGGCTGGGTGGTGGGGTTGAGGTCGGTTGGTCTCAACCACTGGCAGCGTTGTGATATTGTATCTGGTGAGTAGATTATGGGCCTCGTTGATGCTGGTTTCAGCCGGCACACTGATGACGGGTTGGGACAACATCTCTTTCGCAACTGCCTGGGGCCGGATGTGTCGGTGCAGGGTGCGGATCAGCTTATCCTGGGCCTCAATCAGGGTCATGTCATGGATTGTGGCTGAAGCCGCTGTTGCATGGCCTCCTCCACCAAAATCCTTCGCGATAATTCCTGTATTGACTTCCGTGATGCGGCTTCTGCCAATCAAATAGATGCGTCCTGCCATGGATACCAGGGCGAAGATGGTATCTAGATTTTCCATGACCATGAAACGACGGACGATCAGGGCAAAGTCATCAACATAATCAGGGAGGCTCAGAGTGACCACCACTACTTCAATCCCTCGGATGGTGTAACTGCGTGCGGTCTCCATCAGCTTGTGCAGCAACTCAACCTGGTAGGCGGTGAGGTCGTAGCTGATGAACTGGGAGATAATCTCCAATTGAGCCCCTTGTTCAAGGAGCCAGGCAGCGGCTTGCAGATCGGCTGGCCTTGTGGTCAGATGCGTGAGTGAACCGGTGTCTTCGTAGATGCCAAGTCCAAAAATGGTGGCCTCTGAGGCCGAGATAGGGACTTGTCGTTCCTGGAAAAGCTGGGTGAAGAGTGTGGTGGTTGAGCCCACTTCTTTGACCAGCTCCAGGTCACCCTTCATGTCCTCAGGACTGTCCGGGTGATGGTCGAAGAGGTGGAGTGAGAGGCCTGGGTTGTCGAGGCAGGAGGCAAAGGCGCCGATTCGTTTCGAATTGCGGGTGTCTACCACGATGAGTCTGGTGATTGTCTTCAGGTCGATCTGTTTTATCTTGGCAAAGTCATAACGATCTTGCAGGGTTTCATTGATGAAATCGCGCAGATTCTTTTCCTGAGATCCGGAGAAGACCATGACCGCGTCAGGGTAGATTCTCTGGGCGGCGATCATTGAGGCCAGACCATCAAAGTCGGCATTGATATGGGTGGTGATTACTTGCATGGTCCAAGCTTCATGGTCAACGGCAAGATTGGTCTTGTGGGCAATAAGATTGAAAAATATGACGATATGTAATCGTTCTCAGTCAAGGTCAATTGGCAGCCTCTTTTTTTGTGCCGAAGGGGAAGAGAGGATTACCAGGACTATCCCGGCACCTATGACTGCAAGGTTTGCCGCTGCTGAGACCCCATGCAATTTTCTGAACTGAACACGCAGTGGATGGTCGGGCGGGGTTGTCTCGAAAGAAGGGATTTGTCTTTTCAGTTCGGCTGCGCGAGGTTCGATGATAAAAGCTTGAGTGGCAGTAACGGTGAGCATGATACTAAGAATAAGTCCCGAGGCAATTTTGCGGTGGCTTTTGCCGAGCAGCAGGCAGATGAGCGCCACTGCGCCACAGGCGAGACCCCATTGGAAATAACCGGGGAAGAGGGCGCCGACGATGCTGCCGGCCATATCGCGGGGATACGATTTGAAGAGAATCGGGGTCAGGAGAAAGGTGAACAGAACTGAGCCGCCCAGCCAACAGCTGACGGCAAGATGGTAAATGATAGTCGCAATTCGCATGTGCTGTTTTCCCTCCGTTGCTTTATTTCATCAAGATGTCTTCATCTTGTTTCATTTTTTCTTCCTCTTAAAGGTCTCTTCAGTATAAGGGTATTCAAGCTGATTCGGCAACCTTTCATCCGCGCGGGTGAAATTTTTTATGGAGTTCTTTGAGTCTGTCCTGGTCGATGTGGGTGTAGATCTGGGTGGTGGCGATGTCTGAATGACCAAGCATAAGCTGGACAGATCGCAGGTCTGCACCATGGGTCAGGAGGTGGGTGGCGAAGGAATGACGAAGCATGTGTGGAGAGACGGATTTACTTATTCCGGCAGCCTTTGCCGCCTCCTTGATGATCTGCCAGAAACGGAGTCTGCTCATGGTGCGGCCTCGGTTGCTGACAAAAAGGATATTGCTGCGCCTACCCTTGAGGATCAGCGGGCGTGCTGTTCTTAGGTATTGTTCTAAGATTTCCCGGGCCGGGACACCAAAGGGTATGAGTCGTTCCTTGTTACCCTTCCCTATCACCCTGACAAAACAGGATGATAGATTGCAGGCTGCAAGGGGTATAGAAACCAGCTCTGAGACCCTTAATCCAGTGGAGTAGAGGAGGTGCAGCATGGTATAATTTCTTTGGATCTGAGGGGTGATGACAGCAGGTGGGGTCAGGAGTTTGATCACTTCGGTCAGGGAAAGGGCCTTGGGAAGATGGCTGCCGATTCGTGGGAGGTCAACTGCTGCAAAGGGGTTGTGTTTACATATGCTGCTGGCCTGTAAAAAGCTAAAGAAGCTTTTGAGGGACGAGACCCTTCTGGCGTTACTGCGATGGGAGAGCTGTCGCGCGCTGCACTGTTCCAGGAAGGTGTGAAGGGTCGTGCTTTGGATTTCTTCCAGTGTTGAAATTCTTTGCTGCCGAAGAAAACTGAAGAAAATATCAATATCAGCCTGATAGGCCTGTATGGTATTATCAGCAAGGCGCCTTTCGGTGATCAGGTAGCGTAGAAAGAGCGACCTTGCTGATTGAAACTGCTGAGGAGTGGACTGGCGAGAGATGGACAGAAGATGTGCTGCAGGTTCTCGGCAGAGAAAGGAATCAACGCCCAGGGCTTGGAAAAGCTCCAGGCGTTTACTGCCTCTGTGAGCCTACGCCCTTCGTGTGCGATTGAATTTCCGAAGCTTTCTGCGGGCCTCGGCTTGTTTGCGACGCTTCATGATGCTGGGTTTCTCATAGCATTCACGACGTTTCAATTCTCTTTTAATACCATCGATCTGCAGCTTTTTCTTCAATTGTCTGATGGCGTATTCAATATCTCCACGAACTTCTACTTCTATCATTTAGGACTCCAGTGTATCTAGGTTCGAGGAAGAAACCGTTGAACGGCATCTTCCTTTTAAAAAAAATAGCTAATTTCTGAAAAGAATCTCCTTTTATAAATAGAACTTCTCAGTCTGTCAATGGAATTTTCAAAAACCATAAGAGAATTAGAAGGTATTATGCAAGAGACAGTTCCTTTTCCGGCCATTTTTTGTGGCACTGTTGTTAGGCTGTTACAAGGGGTTAGCTGAAGTCTCTGTCGGGAATATCTTTCCGGGATTGAGGATTCCTTGCGGATCGAAGAGTGCTTTTAGTTGTTTCATGATCTTCAGGGTGATGTCGTTCAGCTCAAGGGGTAGAAATTTAGATTTGGTGATGCCGATTCCATGTTCTCCGGATAAGGTTCCTGCAAGGTGGATGACTTGGCGGAAAAGCCGCTCTCTTGCAATTTCTCCCCTGCGGCGTTGCTCTTCCTGGTCAAGGTCCAGCATGATATTGACATGGATATTACCATCCCCGGCATGGCCGAAGGTGAGAATGGTGAGACCGAGTTCCCGGGCCAGCTTTTCGGTAAATTGGACAAGATCGGGGATCCGGGTGCGGGGCACAACCACATCCTCGCTGATTTTATGGGGGCTCAACTGAAAGGTGGCAGGCGAGATGGATCTCCTGGCTCGCCACAGCTCCTCTCTTTCTGCTTCTGTGTCCGCCTGTTTGATGGTGCAATGGGGAGTTCTGTTCAGAAGCAGATGGAGGCGTTCTGCCTGCTCGCGAACAGCGCTCCTGCTGCCGTCAATCTCGAGCAGGAGCATGGCCTGGATATCTGGTACAGGTGGTTCCGGCAACAGTTTTGCTACCAATCCCAGTGCGGTTCTGTCCATATATTCAAGGGTGCAAGGGCGGATATTGTTGTTCAGGAGTTCAGCCACAAGGGCAGTTGCCTGGGGCAGTGAGTTGGAACTGATCAGAAATGTCTCTTTGTGTTCCGGCAGGGGGATGAGGCGGGTGATTATTTTGGTGATGATGCCTAAGGTCCCCTCCGAGCCAATGAACAGTCGGGTCAGATCGTAACCGACTACCCCCTTTTCGGTGCGGGTCCCGGTCGTCAGAATCTCTCCACTGGCTAGCACTACTTCCAGGCCAATGATAAAATCCTTGGTCACTCCGTATTTGACGGCGGAAGGGCCGCCCGCGCATTCGGCCGCGTTGCCGCCCATGGTACAGAACTTAAGACTGGCCGGGTCGGGGGGGTAAAACAGACCAAGTTCTTTTACCTTCTGCTGGAATTCTCCGGTAATGACACCTGGCTCAACGATGGCAATCTGGTTGTCCCTGTCGATCTCCAGAATACGGTTCAGGCGGGAGAGTGTCAGCACCATACCGCCTTTTATAGGTAGGGAACCGCCGGTCATACCGCTGCCAGCACCTCTGGCCACCACAGGAAAGACATGAGTGCTGGCCAGACGCATTAATGCAACTACCTGATCCGTGGAGTCAGGAAAGGCCACGACTTCGGGAAGAAAGGTCTTCCTGGTGCCGTCGTAGGAATAACAATGCAGATCCTCGAGGCTGGTGGTACAGTGTTCACGGCCAACGATTTCGGCTATTTTTTTGAGAGTATCTTTATTCATGTAAAAACAATCCAACGCAATCAAAATAACAGGCCCTGTTAAACAGCTACATTTTATTCAACTTAATGGACTTATTGTGAGCGATCAATCAAATTTTTCTATTATCATTCTGGCAGCCGGGAAAGGTACCCGCATGAAGTCAGAAATGGCCAAGGTTTTGCACCATGTTTTTTATGCCCCGATGTTGCATCATGTCCTGACTGCGGTCAAGCCTTTAGGGGCAGAAAAAACCGTTGCTGTCATCGGTCACCAGCGTGATGAGGTGCAACGGTCTCTTGCCCCCTTTGATGTAGAGCTCTGCGTCCAGCAAGAACAACTGGGTACAGGCCATGCCGTGCTCTGTGCGGAGCCGATAATCGGCAGCAAGACCGGTACGGTTATGATCCTTTGTGGTGATACCCCGTTGATTCAGAGTGAAAGCCTGGAGCAGATGTACAGGCAGCACCTTGCCACTGGGGGGCCACTTACGGTTATGACAACTGTCCTTGAAAATCCTACGAATTACGGACGAATTATTAGCAATGATGCCGGTAAAGTACTTTCTATTGTCGAAGAAAAAGATGCCACCGTTGAGCAAAAAAAAATAAGGGAGATCAATGCCGGGATTTACTGTGTGAATGCGGACTTTCTCTTTGCAAGCTTGAAAAAGGTTGGAACTGATAATAGTCAGGGTGAGGTTTATCTTACTGATATTGTTGCTATGGCGACAGCACAACAATATTCTGTTGAAAAGTATATGGTGCCATTATCACAGGAGGTTCTGGGGGTAAATTCAAGGATTGAGCTGGCGGAGGCGCACAAGGAGTTACAGATGCGTCGCAACCGGCAATTGATGCTGGAGGGGGTTACCATGTATGACCCGGCGACCACTTCCATAGCCCCTGAGGTGAAAGTCGGTCTGGATGTTACCATTTATCCGGGTGTACATCTCACAGGTCATTCCGTTGTAGGAAAAAATTGTATCCTGGAAAACGGAGTCATCATGAAAGACTGTGTGTTGAACGAAAATGTTTATGTCGGAGCGTACAGTTATCTTCAGGGATCTGCTATTGAGACAGGAAAGACTGTTGCGGCGCACAGTGTTTTGTCTCAATGAAAAATATCTGTATTGGCGGGATGTCTCGTTTCCATGCTTTGAGCGTGCGGCCGAATTGTAATGAAAATCAGGAGCTTTGAGCGCGTGCTGAGTGAAAAGCCTCTGCATATTTTTTGAAAATTCTTTTTCCGTTTTCTGAGATATCCTGAAATTCAATGCCGGTAATGTGACGTCCGTCAAGCATCTCTGTATGGACAACATCGCCGCGAAGATCTACAAGGTCATCCTCTACACCAACCGTAATCAGCAGGGTGTCCCCTTGTGATATCGGCTGGGTTGTCTCCAGCTTGAGGCCTTTTTCGCTTACATCCAGGGTCCGCCCCATGGAGTATGTTGTTTGCAGGCCATTCTGGTCGATGATGAGATAGTCGAGAAGGTGGAGGGCATTCTTACGAATAAAATGTCTATGTTCTGTGGGTGTCATGGTTATCCTCGATTCAGTTTTTGTCTTGTCCGGGAAAAGAGTGTCAATTGCCTCTTTGTTAGCCTGGACGATTCCCCTTTCCGTAATAAGTCCGCTGATAAGTCGTGCTGGTGTTACGTCAAAACTGTAATTGATGGCCTGTGTTCCGGGTGCAACCAGTCGAACGGTCTCGATCTCCCCTGTCTTATCATTCATGCCGCTGATCCGGGTGATTTCCTCGCCTGATCGCTGTTCGATGGGGATGTCGTTGCCGTCTTCCAGTTCCCAGTCAAAGGTAGAGGAGGGCAGGGCAACATAAAACGGGATATTGTTGTCATGGGCGGCCAGAGCCTTCAGGTAGGTTCCGATTTTGTTGGCCACATCTCCAGTGTGGGTTGTACGGTCGGTCCCAACAATGACCATATCTACCATGCCGTTTTGCATCAAGTGGCCGCCGGTATTATCGGTTATCAATGTGTTGGCAATACCTTCCTGTTGCAGTTCCCAAGTCGTGAGCTTTGCCCCTTGATTCCAGGGGCGGGTCTCATCCACCCATACATGCACATCTATTCCTGCGTCTCTTGCTGCGTATATAGGGGCTGTGGCGCTGCCATAATCAACAAAGGCCAGCCATCCAGCATTGCAGTGGGTGAGGATATTAACCGGTTCTCCATTCTTCTCTTTGCTGATGGCAGCAATGAGTTTGAGGCCGTGGATACCAATCTGCTTACAGAATGCGGCGTCTTCGTCTGCGATTTCACAGGCAGTTTTGTATGCTGCCTTCTTTTTATCTATTCCGTCCTCAATTTTTGTAACTGCGGCAAGAACACGTTCAACAGCCCATCCCAGATTTCTGGCGGTGGGTCGACTTCTCTTTAATAATATCGCTGCCTGTTCCAGCTTCTCATTCACGCCATGATCCGGAGCATGGATCGCCGCCAGATACATGCCAAACCCTGCAGTGGCACCAATCAGGCCTGCACCTCGTACATGCATATCTTTGATGGCTCTTATCGAATCGTCGAGGCAGGTCAGAGTCTCGATGAGAAATTGGTGTGGAAGCTGACGCTGGTCAATAATACAGATCTTGTTCCTGTTTTCCGGGTCTGGCCAGATGGTCCTGAAGTGGCGTCCATTGATATTCATGGCAGAAAGGTTCTCTTTTTTATAGGGGAAAACGGTGACAATGACGACGGTGAGGATCTTTTCTTTTTTAGAATACTCACCCTGTGATAAAATGTAAAATAATTTCATGAGAGAAAAAGATTGGATTATTTTGTCATTTTTTGATCAAAATTGACAAAATTGATATCTTTCTCATCGAATTTTACGGAAATGTAAAATTCACCTCGGTGAGGATTGCTATCTTTTAGGGATAATATTGTATTGTTTCTGATTGTTATCTACTTTTAAGGAGTCTGGCATGCCATTTGTATGATAAGGTCATTGTTTTTGTGCCGCTTATATAGCTCCTCTGTGGAGTAAGGAACAGCGTCTGGTCTGGTAGTGTACGGGAGGGGGGAGATTGTCCCGTGCATCTTATTCAAATTAGCAAGGAGAGAAAAGGTGGACAAGGCAGATACAGCATTTATCCTGGCGTCGGCAGGTCTGGTGTTACTAATGACACCCGGGCTTGCCCTTTTTTATGGCGGGATGGTGCGCGGAAAGAATGTTTTGGGGACGATCATGCAGAGTTTTTTCATGATTGCCCTTATCTCCATTGAATGGGTTTATCTGGGCTATTCAATGTCTTTTGGTCCTGATGTCGCGGGGGTAATAGGAGATTTGTCATGGTTTGCCTTGAATGGGGTGGGGAATGCTCCCAGTCCCGATTACGCGACCACTATCCCGCAGACTGTTTTTATGATTTATCAGTGCATGTTTGCCATTATCACCCCGGCCCTTATAACTGGTGCCTTTGCTGAGCGGGTACGCTTTGCCCCCTTTCTGGTCTTTGCTTTGTTGTGGACAATGTTAGTTTATAATCCTGTCTGTCACTGGGTCTGGGCTAAGGGGGGCTGGTTGGCGCAGATGGGTGTGCTTGATTTTGCCGGTGGCCTTGTTGTCCATGTAACCTGTGGGGCGGCAGCTTTAGCGGCTGTTCTTGTCGTGGGGCCAAGACGAGGATATGGCCGGACAAGCTTTATGCCTCACAATCTGCCAATGACCTTGATGGGCACAGGTCTGCTGTGGTTTGGCTGGTTTGGTTTTAATGGCGGCTCGGCCCTTGCTGCCAATGAGGTTGCAGCAACCGCCTTTGTGGCTACTCATCTTGCCGGCATGGCCGGTATGCTCATGTGGGTGGTGATGGAACGATTTGTCATGGGCAATGCCACTACCTTGGGTGCTGCATCGGGGGCTATAGCCGGGCTTGCCACGATCACTCCGGCTGCCGGTTTTGTTGGTCCTAATGCGGCCATTGTTATTGGACTTCTTGCTGGGGTTGTCTGTTTTTTTGCCGTACGTTTGAAAAGCCGGTTCAAGTTTGATGACTCGCTTGACGTAGTTGGAATCCATGGGGTCGGCGGAGTAGTGGGCACGCTCTGTCTAGGGATTTTTGCTTCCACCCAGGTAAATCCTGCTGGAGTTGACGGTCTGCTGGCTGGAAATTCTGCTCAATTGGTAAAACAGGCAATGGGTGTTTTGGTTGTTGGGAGCTATACCCTGGTGGTCAGCTGGATTCTGTTGAAGGTTATTGACTCAGTCATGGGGCTCAGGTTGACAGAAGAGGAAGAAACTGTAGGTCTTGATTCAGTTGAACATTCGGAGACGGCTTATAATCATCAATAAAAAAAAACGGCTTTTGCTCAATTCTAGCTACGTTTGTTGTGGTCGCCTTGCTCTTGGCGTGATTGTTGCCGGACTCTGGTTAGGAGGGCGGTTCCACTGAATTTCTCTGTCTCAGGCGGATTATTCAGAAACGTTAGGTGAGAAATTTTAAGAGCCACATAACTAAATGCGTTAACAAGGAGGAGATGATGGATACTGGAGATACAGCTTTTATGCTCATTGCCACGGCAATGGTGATGTTGATGACGCCGGGGCTGGCCCTGTTTTACAGTGGCTTGGTTCGCAGTAAAAACGTGCTGGCAACTACTATGCAGAGTTTTGTTTGTCTGGGCCTTATCTCTGTGCTCTGGGTTGTTTATGGCTATTCTCTGGCTTTTGGGCCGGATGTCGGTCATTTTATCGGTAATCTTGACCATATCTTTTTGAAAGGTGTAGGACTTGAACCGGGGCCTTATTCAGCTACTATCCCGTCCTTGCTGTTTTGTGCCTTTCAGCTCATGTTTGCCATTATTACTCCGGCGTTGATTACCGGGGCCTTTGCCGAACGGATGAAATTTACCGCTTTTCTGGCCTTTACGATCTTGTGGTCAACGCTGGTTTATCTCCCCGTTTGTCATTGGGTGTGGGGGCAAGAAGGATGGCTCTTCAAGATGGGCGCCCTTGATTTTGCAGGCGGTACGGTTATTCATATTAATTCTGGTGCTGCAGCTCTGGTGGCGGCCCTGGTTCTTGGTAAGCGAAAAGGATATGGCCGTGACTCCATGCATCCCCACAACCTGCCAATGACTGTTCTGGGTGCCGGGCTGCTCTGGTTCGGCTGGTTTGGATTTAACGCTGGGAGTGCGCTTGGTGCGAGTCCTGTTGCGGTTCTTGCCCTTTTTACGACGCAGGTGGCAACAGGTGCAGGTGCCCTTGCCTGGGTCATTGCCGAATGGAAGGTGCAGGGAAAACCGACCACTTTGGGAGTCGCCTCCGGCGCCCTGGCTGGGCTGGTGGCAATTACTCCGGGGGCAGGTTTTGTCAGTCCGGTTTCTGCGATCATTATGGGTGGTGTGGCTGGTGTGCTCTGTTATCTTGCGGTACTTGCCAAGTCCAAACTTGGTTACGATGATTCACTGGACGTGGTTGGTGTGCATGGTGTCGGTGGGATCTGGGGCGCCTTGGCAACCGGTATCTTTGCGTCATCTGTTGTAAATCCGGCCGGCAATGGACTTCTTAACGGGAACCCGCATCAGTTGGTGGTTCAGGCCATTGGTGTCGGCTCAACCATAGCGTACTCGGTTGTTGTGACCTTTATTCTCTTGAAAGTCATAGACGTGATCATTGGTCTTAGGGTAAGCTCTGATGACGAGACTCAAGGATTGGATCTAACCCAGCACAGTGAGGTTGGTTATAACTTGTAATGAGGCGAGTAATTCCGTTCTTAAGTCAAGTTGGCAACATTTACGCCTGATTTAAAAACGGAATAAAGAAGTTGAAAATAAGATACGGAAGCAAGACCACAAAATGTGGGCCGAAAATTGGTCTTCTGTCCTCTGATTTTTAAAAAGGAGATGTTATGAAAAAAATTGAAGCGATTATTAAACCTTTTAAGCTTGATGATGTGAAAGATGCCCTCAATGGTATTGGCATCAAGGGAATGACGATCAGTGAGGTGAAAGGCTATGGTCGTCAGAAGGGGCATACTGAAATTTATCGCGGAGCGGAGTATGTCGTTGATTTCATCCCCAAGATAAAGATCGAGATAGTGGTTGATGCCAGCCAGGTGGGTCAGGTGGTTGAGACCATCAGAAATGCGGCCAACAGTGGCACTATTGGTGATGGTAAGATCTTTGTCATGCCTGTTGAGCGTATTGTCCGGGTACGCACAGGTGAAGAGGATCATGACGCTATTTAGAGTCCGTTATGAAATGAGCAGTGTTTTTCTGCTCATTTCGTTACAGACTCTTATGCCGCTTCACAGAAACAGCATCTTTATGGCTGTTTCTGTGAGTGGTGTCTGCCAGATAACGAATAAGCTGCTTAGGTGGCCATGTTATTTATTTATGCCGCTTTAAAGAATAACCGTCACCGATAAAGATAATCCATGAAGTCAACGCATCTTCGTGCCCAACGCGCCGCCTTGGAAAAACTGTGGCAGCAGGGTCTGAGTGGTCAGGCCCTGCTTGCCGAGCAGAGCAGGCTGGTCGATGTCTTTATCTGTCAGCATTTTCAGGATGCAACCAGTGAGTTGACTGGTTCAATTACCCTGGTGGCCCTTGGTGGCTATGGCCGCCAGGAGCTTTTTCCTTATTCTGATATTGATCTGATGATCCTTTATCAGCCGGAGCAGCAGGCAGAGATCAAACGGGTGGCAGAAGCCATTCTCTATCCACTCTGGGATACGGGGCTTGAGGTCGGGCACGCGGTGCGCACTGTCCAGGAATCAATGGAACATGCCGGCCAGGATTTTTTCTTTCAGGTCGCCATGCTTGATGCCAGATTTCTTACGGGCTCGCAGGACTTGTTCGATGACTTGCTGGCCCAATATCGGTTGCGTTTTATTGAAGGCGGCCGGGAGGAATTTGTGCGCAGCATGAAGGCCTTCCGCACGGCACGCAGGAAGCGCTTTGGCAGTCACAGTTATCTGCTTGAACCTCACATCAAGGAGGGGAAAGGCGGAATGCGTGATATCCAGGCCATGCTCTGGACGGCAAAGGTTGTTTTTGGTCTGGACAGCCTCCATGACATTGTTGAGGCGGGAGTTCTTCTGGAGGAAGAGCGGGAAGCCTTTGCGACTTCCTGGGACGAGTTGGTGAAGATCAGAAATCGCCTGCATTATATCAGCGGGCGTAAGAATGATCAGCTCTATTTTGAGCATCAGGAAGAGCTGGCCCAGGCCTTCGGGTACAAAACAGGAACGGGAAAGCTGGGCGTAGAGAGGTTTATGCGGGAGATGCATGGGCATCTCCAGACTATTGCGGTGATCACGGATCTCTTTTTTGAACATGTGGATGAGGTCCTTGATCTTGCGGTAAAAGGAGAAAGGCCAGGCAGTGACCGAACCCTTGAAAAGGGGATTGAGCTACGCAACAATCGTCTTCATCTGGTTGTCTCCACCAAAGAGCTGGCATCCAGGCCGTATTTGCTTATGCGTCTTTTTCTGGTATCGGCGAGAACGGGAGTTCCTGTTCATCATCGAACACGAAAAATTGTTAGCGCCAATCTTGATCTCGTCGATGACAAGATGCGGATTTCGCCGCGTATGTCTCGACCTTTTCTTGAGCTTTTATTGCATCCATCAGATCCGCTTCCTGTATTGGAGGTGATGTTGGAGACTGGGCTGCTGACGGCCTACATCCCTGAGTTTGCGCGGATCAGTACCCTGGCCCAGCATGATATCTATCATATCTACACGGTTGATCGGCATCTGTTGCAGACTGTGGCCGAACTGCGATTGATCGTGGAACAGGATGCCACTGTCTATCTTTCGGTGGCCTCGCCTCATATCCTCTATCTGGCCGCGCTGCTTCATGATATCGGCAAGGGTGCGGGTGGCGATCACTCTCAGATAGGGGCCGACATGGTCGGAGGTGTGGGGAGGCGGCTTGGTCTTGACTCTGCAGAATGTGCCTGCCTGGCTTTTTTGATACGCTATCATCTGTTTATGCCGGAGAACGCCCTTCGTCGTGATTTGAATGACGAAGTTTTTATCAGGCGTTGTGCCGAGACCATTGGCGACAGTGATCGGCTGGCTATGCTCTATCTCCTTTCTATCGCCGATTCCAAGGCGACAGGTCCTTCCGCATGGAGTGAATGGAAGGCTGCCCTGCTGCATGAACTGTTTCTGAAAATATCACCCTATCTGGAAGCTGGCCTGATTGCTGCCGTACATCCAGATACCGTACAGCAGCAGGTAGAACAGGGGGTTGACTGGCTGCGGGGGCAGGTTGTGTCGCTGCTGGGCGGCGATGAAGAGGTGCAGGCGGGTACTGACAGTATCAGTCCATCCTTGGCTGTCGCTGATGTCGCCCATCTGCCTGCAGACTATCTGTTGAGCTTTAGTCCTGAGGTGGTTGTTGAGCATATACAGATTTATCGGCAGAATTATCTGGTTTTGCAGAAGAAGGCCCTGATCTTTCCGCAGGAGCTTGGGCAGCATTGGTCACTGTTGATTATGGCCAGAGACCGGCCCGGTCTGCTGGCGAAGATATGTGGGGTGCTGGCACTTCATAATCTCTCGGTGCTGAGCGCGAAGATCTTTACCTGGGAGAGTGGTGAATCCTTGCTGGCCAAAGAAGGCCCCGAATTACTTGAACCAAGGGTAGAGAAAGAGCGAATGGCCTTGGCGGTGGATGTCCTGGAGCTGCGTTCCCTTGATGGTCTGAGCTTTATTGAAAAAGACTGGCAGGCGGTCAATGATGATCTGGACCGTGCCCTCAATCATCGTTTGGGGCTAGAGCACAGGATCTATCAGAAGTTGGCCTCCATTTATGAACGGAGCAAGTTGTCGGGGGCGACGTTGTTGGGGCAGCAGAAGCCCCGAGTTGTGATTGATAATGAGATTTCAGACAGTTATACCGTCATCGAAGTGCATTCTGAGGACAGGGCCGGTCAATTGTATCATATTGCCCAGACCTTGGCTGATTTTGGAATTAACATCTATCGGGCCTTTATCGCCACAGAGGTGCAGCAGCTGATCGATATTTTTTATGTGCTCGATAGTGAGGGGCAGAAGATTACTGATGCGTCTTTTGCGGCCGAGATCAGAGACGGGCTACTCTATGCAATAGAGCGCATATCGTAAAATATTACAAATATGTAAGCAAAAATATTTTTTGATTACTTTCTGTGCTCAAAATGGTAAAAAGATAAACGTATTCATATTGTGTGATAGTTGGTAATGAAGTACAAGCCGTTATAAAAAATATTGCCGTCATCGTGATGGCAATAACGGCACAATGATCCGTAACGAAATGGTTAGAAATGCACTGGTTATTTCGTAACGGCTCCTAAAAATCATGATTTAAAAAGATCAGGAGGAACAACGAATGTGTGATAATCCAAATTGCTGTTGTGATAGCGGTTATGGTCAGAATACTATCCCCGTGCCTGAGTTATTCGGGTCCAATGTCTTTAATGACAGGGTTATGAGGGAGAGGCTGCCTAAGGACACCTACAAGGCTCTGCGCAAGACCATCATTACCGGCGTTGCCCTTGCCCCTGAGGTTGCCTCGGTGGTGGCTAATGCCATGAAGGATTGGGCCATCGAGCGGGGTGCCAGCCATTACACCCACTGGTTCCAGCCCTTGACCGGCACCACTGCCGAGAAACACGATTCTTTTATCGCCCCCACCGATGACGGCGGAGTGATCATGGAGTTTTCCGGAAAACAGTTGATCCAGGGTGAGCCGGACGCCTCTTCCTTCCCCAGCGGCGGCCTGCGCGTGACCTTTGAGGCCCGCGGCTATACCGCCTGGGACTGCACCTCGCCCGCCTTCCTGAAAGAAGATACCGCCGGTGATGTGACCCTCTGCATTCCCACCGCCTTCTGTTCCTACAAGGGTGAGGCCCTGGACAAGAAGACCCCGCTGCTCCGCTCGATGAACGTCGTTGCCAAACAGGCATTACGGGTACTCAGGGCCATGGGTAACACCACTTCCGGTGCTGTCATGTCAACCGTTGGAGCCGAGCAGGAATATTTTCTAGTTGAGAAAGAGTATTATCAGCAGCGTCTTGATCTGATGACCTGCGGCCGCAGCCTTTTTGGCGCTCCAGCTCCCAAAGGCCAGGAGTTGGAAGATCAGTATTTCGGCGCGATCAAGGATCGTGTTTCTTCTTATATGAAGGATCTGGATATCGAGTTGTGGAAGATGGGTGTTGCCTCCAAAACCAAACACAATGAGGTCGCTCCGGCCCAGTTTGAGATGGCTCCGGTCTTTACCACCACCAACATCGCCACCGACCACAACCAGCTGGTCATGGAGACCATGCAGAAGGTGGCCATCCGTCATGGTATGGTCTGCCTGCTTCACGAGAAACCCTATGCCGGTGTCAATGGCTCTGGTAAGCACAACAACTGGTCACTCTCCACCGATGACGGCATCAACCTGCTTGAACCGGGTCAGACCCCTGAGGATAACGCCCAGTTCCTGATCTTCCTTTGCGCCCTGCTCAAGGCTGTGGACACCCATGCCGATATCATGCGCGCCACCTGCGGTAGTTCCGGCAATGATCATCGCTTGGGCGCCAACGAGGCCCCTCCGGCGATCATCTCTGTCTTCCTCGGTCATGAGCTGTCGGATGTCCTGGTGAAACTGGCCAAGGGCGAGAAAATCTGCAAGAAAGATGTCTGCCAGACCTTGAAGATAGGGGTTGATTCTCTGCCCGAACTGCCCAAGGATAATACGGATCGTAACAGGACTTCGCCTTTTGCCTTTACCGGCAATAAGTTTGAGTTCCGTATGGTCGGTTCTGCCCAGTCCATTGCCGGTCCTAATGTGGCGTTGAATACCATCGCGGCTGAGGCCCTCGATGAAATCGCGACTCGTCTGGAAAAGGCCAAGGATGTCAATAAAGAGATCTCGGCAATTTTGACCGAAGTCATGACCAAGCATGGCCGCATCATCTTCGACGGCAATAATTATTCAGAAGACTGGGTCAAAGAGGCCGAGAAACGTGGTCTTCCCAATGTTCGGAACACCGTTGATGCCCTGAAGGCCTTTGTGACTCCTAAGGCGATCAAGCTCTTTGGCAAATACAATGTGCTTTCCAAGGATGAGTTGGATTCCCGTTATGAAATTTACGTGGAGCAGTACGCCAAGCATATCAATATCGAGGCCTTGACTGCCATCCAGATGACCCGGCGCCAGTATATCCCTGCTGCCATCCGTTTTGTGACTGAGCTCGGCGCCTCCCTGGCTATTGCCGGCAAGCTGGGAACAGTACAGAAACAGTTGCTGGAGCAGGTGTCGAAACATCTTGATGCGGTCGGAAAGAAAGTGGCAAAGCTTGAAGAAGAGACCAAGAAGGCTCAAGGACTTGACAAGGTGGAGAAGCAGGCTGCCGCCTATCGTGACAAGGTTATGGCTGCGGCAGTAAGTCTGCGCGCTGACATCGATGCCCTGGAGGCGATTTTACCAAGTGATCTCTGGCCGGTGCCGACCTATAGTGACCTGCTCTTCAATCTGTAAATATTAGCTGTCGTTGTAGGGATAAAAAAAGGGGAGCCATCTGGCTCCCCTTTTTTTATTGGTCTGCATCTGGTAAGAATAATTATATGTGGTGCGGTTGCTGTGATCATTAGATCCCAGTGGCATCGTAGGGGGATTCAATGGCAGGGGACTCAAGATGATCAGTTTTATACAGCAATTTGATCCGGTTATGCAGGCGCTTCTGGCCACCCTTTTTACTTGGGGGGTGACCGCGGCTGGGGCGGCGCTGGTTTTTTTTACCAGGACCGTTAATCAGCGTTTCATGGATGCAATGCTCGGCTTTGCGGCCGGAGTTATGATTGCGGCAAGCTTCTGGTCGCTCTTGGCGCCAGGTATTGAGATGGCAGGGCAGATGGGGCTTGTTCCCTGGCTGACTGCCGTGATCGGGTTCATGGGTGGTGGGATCTTCATGCGCTTGACCGATACCTTGCTTCCCCATCTTCATCCTGGTCTGGCGGTGGACAAGAGCGAGGGGATCAAGACCTCATGGCAGCGCAGCACCTTGCTGGTCCTGGCCATCACCCTCCATAACATTCCAGAGGGGTTGGCTGTGGGGGTTGCCTTCGGGGCAGTGGCTGCCGGTCTTCCCTCAGCCACTATTGGTGCAGCAATTGCTTTGGCCATAGGCATTGGAATTCAGAATTTCCCCGAAGGAACAGCGGTCTCCATGCCCCTGCGAAGAGAGGGGATGGGACGGATGAAGAGTTTTGTCATGGGACAGGCCTCAGGGATGGTCGAGCCTGTGGCCGGTGTCTTTGGGGCTTTTTTCGTTCTCCAGATGCAGACTGTTTTACCCTATGCCCTCTGTTTTGCCGCCGGTGCCATGATCTTTGTGGTAGTGGAGGAATTGATTCCGACCTCACAACTCAACGAGGCTCATATTGACATGGTCACAATGGCCACAATGTCAGGGTTCACGGTGATGATGGTACTCGATGTGGCCTTGGGCTGAGCAGAAGGGAGCGGGCAGAAAATGAAAGGGGTTTTGTTGTTGAATATGGGTGGCGCACGGTCAGAACAGGAGCTCCGCTTTTTTCTGTTCAATATGTTCAGTGATAAGTATATTATTCGCTCGCCAGTGCGTTATCTTCTCGCCCCCCTCATTTCAACTCTGCGTTATAAAAAAATATGGCGGAAGTACAAGATGATAGGCGGTAGCAGGATCTATGAACATACCGAACACCTGGTGGAAAAACTGCAGCAAAGGACGGGCGAGGCGGTTTTCCCGGTCATGCGCTACACGTATCCGTTGGCCGCGGATCTCTTGGCGCAGAGAGAGTTTGACGAGTTGATCCTTATTCCGCTCTATCCCCATTATTCTTCAACCACCACTCAGTCGAGTCTTGAAGATGTTTATCGCGGACTTGAGAGTCATGGGCAGAGGCCGCAGGTCAGGGAAATCGGTCCCTATTATGATGATCCTCTGTTTAATGCTTCAATTATTGAACGGATCCGAGAGCAGTATCAGGGGAACGGCTTTCATCTAATCTTTTCTGCTCATGGCCTGCCGCAGAAGATTGCCGTACGCGATCCTTATGAAGGGCAGATTGAGGCGCATGTTGCCCTGTTGAAAATGCTATTGCCTGAGGCCGGGCTGGACTTCAAGGGAGTTCATCTGGCCTATCAGTCCAAGATCGGACCCATGCGCTGGCTGGAGCCATCACTGGAGACAACGTTGAAAGGATTGTCGGGTGAGAAGGTGATTGTCTATCCTCTCTCGTTTACCATTGATAATTCCGAGACCGATCTGGAGCTGGCCATTGAATATAAAGAGCTGGCCCAGACCATCGGCTTGCAGGATTACCGGGTCTGCCAGGTACAGAATGATAGTGATCTATTTGTCGAGTTTCTGGCGACAAGGATTGCTGAATAAACTTTTGTAATGCCCATCCATTGTTTGATGCAGATAGCCTCTTATTATTATTTGTAAACTAAAAACATACTATTGTGCCAACAGGGAAAAGCTTAACCCTTTAGGGAAGCCTATTCTCTCAATATATTAGTGACTCAACCGGAATTATCACGATCATGGCTCAATCATTCCAGCCTCTTTCCAGTTTGTCGAAATTGACAAAACAACCTCCATCCTCTTCGATTCCCTTCGCCCCGCCGCCGGAAGTCGATGCCGGACTCTGCTGAGGTCCAAAAACGGAACCCCGGTCTGGGGAGCATGAACGGGCAGGATATACCATCTTCCCTTTTGTCAGTGATTTTGTCGACTCACCGGTTGGCTCGGTGCCGCAGGTTGATACGATTCTGAGCCGATCTGATCATATAGGGACGATCGGAGCGCGTAGCGGCATTCAGCGTGACACATACTCCATAACGCCCGGACTGTACTGTGTCGGCAGGCCAACCGGCGATTCGCCTGTTCTTGTTACCGCCAATTATAAACTGACCTTCGATGCCCTGCGCAGTGAGCTGGGTGGTGTGGATGTCTGGATTCTGGTGGTTGATACCAGAGGCATCAACGTCTGGTGTGCAGCAGGTAAAGGAACCTTTTCCACTGAGGAAATAGCCTATCAGGTCAGGCGGGCAGGGCTTATGGAAGTGGTCAATCACCGCGAACTTATTCTTCCGCAATGTGGCGCCCCGGGAGTTTCTGCTCTGAATCTGAAAACTGCTTGCGGTTTCAAAGGTACATTCGGCCCGATCAGGGCAACTGATATAAAATGTTTTCTGGCGAGCGGCAAAACAGCAGACGAAATCATGCGCAGTGTCACCTTTAACCTGCTGGAACGTGCAGCTTTGATCCCTTTGGAAATTTTTTTACTGCTGAAACCGTTTGCTCTCACCCTTGTCTGTCTGGTCCTGTTCTCAGGTTTTGGCCCGGATATCTATTCGCTGGACCGTGTATTGCTTAGAGGCGGAAGTATTGCCCTCGTGACGATTATGAGTGTCCTTGCCGGGGCGGTTCTGGTCGCCCTCTTGCTGCCTTGGATACCCGGCAGACAGTTCTGGCTCAAAGGTCTGCTCCTCGGAATTCTGGTCGCAGTTTTTACTGTTCTGCGGTTTTTGCCCTTTGTCGGCTGGACTGCCGTGATCGGCATGGCCTTATGGGCAATGAGCGTCAGCTCATTTCTGGCCATGAATTTCACCGGTTCCACCCCATATACCTCGCTTTCCGGGGTTGAAATGGAAATGCGCAAAGGGCTGGCAATACAGATCGTTTCTGCCTTGCTTGGCCTGTTCTGCTGGCTGGCCGGTCCATTTTTTCTTTAAGAAATAAATAATGCAAGAGTTTAGATATATAGAAGGCGCAGCAATTCTCAAACTAGATAAGACTGCCTGTATTGGTTGCGGGATGTGTGAGATTGTCTGTCCGCATCGGGTTTTTAAATGTATTGAAAACAAGGCGACAATCGTCGATTATGATGCCTGCATGGAATGCGGGGCCTGTGCCAGGAACTGCCCTACCGGGGCCATCTTTGTCAATCCTGATAACGGCTGCGGCTGTGCGCGCTATATTCTTAACAGTTGGCTTGCCAAGGTTACCGGAAAAAAACCTGCAGAATGCGGATGCTGATTGTTCCACCTCGAAAAATAAAGGGACGCCTTACTCAATTTGTTACCTGACAACGGCTCATGAACCAGCCATTAGCTCAGTGTTCAGGTCTCTCTCCGCTGTCATGGTGGATGGTGACTATGGTCTTGCCGTGATTCTCATCTCTTGCCGCCAGATACATGGCTGCCCGATTGCGGCCCCTGATGAGAGATCCCGCGGAGGAGGCCTTTTCCGGCGGCAAGGAGGCTTTGATCATATTCATGGCGTCTTTAATCCTGCACGCTTATCCTGTTTGGGGGTGTTTCAGCCTCACCTCTTGCTGTCTCTGTTCTGTGGCGAATGCATGAGGGAAAAAACCTTTCACAAGCCTTGTTTAACGGCCTATTTCCCCTTGGGCTCTTGTTTGTCTGAGCTTCCGATCTCTTTTGTGACTTCTGCTATAAGGTCACGTACGGACTTGCCGTTGGCTGTGGTCGCATTGGCATTAACGGTAAGCAGTTCCTGCCAGGCCTGCAGGGCCTCAGAACTGCGGCCCAGATCATAGAGCAACACGACTCCCTTGTTCAGGCGTGAAGGCTCGTGTTGGGGATTTGTTTGGATCGCCTTGTTAAAGGACTCTAATGCTTTTTCCGGTTGATTGTCACGACGATACATGACACCAAGGTCAGTCAGGATGTCGGCATTGGCTGGCATAAGATCGAGGGCGTGGGTGTAGGCATTAATTGCTTTTTGGGACTGATTGGTATCGTAGTAAAGATTGCCAAGCCTGGTCCAAGTTTCAGCATTGGCATGACCTTTTTCAACCTCTGCCTCGAGGGCCGCAATGGCTTGGGCCTGCTCATTGTTCATGGCGAGGCCTTGTTGTTTAGTACTATTGTCGGGTTGACTGGCGGTAGTTTTCGCCGGACTCATCTTGTAAACGGTAAAGATGGTTCCGGTCAGAAATCCCAATAGAAAAGTGATGGCGATCGCTATCAGCATGGTCTCTTGTTTTATCATTTTTCCGACAGTTGTCATGGTTGTTTCCTGGTAATGATTGATATAAGTATTTGAAGAGAAAAAAACATTTTTCGTTTGTGTTGTGGTGTGACATTGATGTAAAATTCAATGTCTATCATTAATGAAATGTAAATATAAGCGACTCTCTGTTGTAAAGCAAGGAGGTGTCCATGTTATTTGTTTGTAACGGCTTGTAGTCCTGAAATCGGATCTGAATTTAATCATGGGGCCCGCTATCGGTTCAGTCTGATGATAGGTGGGGCAGATTTTTTCAACAAACTGGCAACCCGTGCTGAGGTATATGATCTGTATTATATCCAAGCGGTGATTCAGGATCTGTTTTTTCGAGCAGGATATGTGCGTATCTCCTATGATTGTCCCGGAAGTGGTCTATGTGTTGGAGATCCTGGTGCGATGAATGGTGTCCTGGATAATTACTATCTTTTTATGGATGTTCTTTTTTGATCTAAAACACTGAAAAATTACCCCAATCATTTCACATTCCATTCTGGAGGAACATTCATTATGAAAGATTTAGAGAAGGGTAAAGAGGCACCCCCCACGTTTGCTTGTGATTGTGAGAGTCTTTTCTTCCCCACAACTGGCGAAGATATCAAGAAAAATATCCTGCATCATGTGATGAGCTTCCAAGGCCGTGACCCGCAGAGGGCTGGGGAGAGTGATATCTATAAGGCCTTAGCTTACACCCTGCGCGATATCATGGTGGAAAAATGGATTGCGACCCAGAAGGCCTCGTATGCCAAGGGGAAAAAGCGGGTCTATTATCTCTCCCTTGAGTTTCTGATAGGTCGATCCCTGGGCAATAGCATGATTAATCTTGGGATTTATGATGCAGTACAGCAGGCAGTGGAGGAGCTTGGCTTTGACATTGATCTGCTGCGGGAAGAAGAGGAGGACGCGGCCTTGGGTAATGGTGGGCTTGGCCGGTTGGCTGCCTGTTTCATGGATTCCATCGCCACCTTGAAAATCCCGGCCTATGGTTATGGCATTTTGTATGAATATGGCCTTTTTTATCAGCAGTTTATTGATGGTTATCAGGTGGAGAGCCCTGATAGCTGGATGCGCTATGGGACACCCTGGGTATTTGAGCGGACCATGCCTGTCTTTCCGGTCCATTTTTATGGCAGGGTCAGCAGTTATCTGGATGCGGAGGGTAATTATCGGGCCCAATGGCTGGAGACGGAAGATGTCATGGCTCTGCCCTGTGACATTCTGGTGCCTGGATATCAGAATGATCATGTAATCAACATGCGCTTGTGGACGGCCCGCGCCTCCCGGGATCTGGATCTGAGCTTTTTCGGCAGGGGAGATTATATCGGTGCGGTGCAGCATAAGGTGAGTTCCGAGACGATCTCCAAGGTGCTTTATCCGCCGGATCATAATCTGGCAGGTCAGGAACTGCGGTTGAAACAGCAATATTTCTTTGTGGCGGCCACCTTGCAGGATATTATGCGTCGTTATAAAAAGAAGTATTCAGATTTTACTAAGTTCAGTGATATTATTGCCGTGCAGTTGAATGATACTCATCCGGCCATTGCTATTCCCGAACTGATGCGCCTGCTTCTTGATATTGAGGGTCTGAGCTGGGAAAAGGCGTGGAATGTCTGCACCAAGACCTTTGCCTATACCAATCATACCCTCATGCCCGAGGCCCTTGAAAAATGGCATGTTGGGCTGCTGGAAGAGGTGCTGCCCAGGCATATGGAAATCATTTATGAGATCAATAGGCGTTTTCTGGAACTGGTTGCCCTGGCCTATCCTGGCGATATTCACAGGCTGCGTGCTATGTCCATTATTGAAGAGGGTGAGGAAAAAAAAGTGTGTATGGCCCATCTGGCCATTGTGGGGAGTCATTCGGTAAATGGGGTGGCAGAGCTGCATACCCGTTTGTTGAAGGAGAAGGTCTTTAAGGCCTTTCATCAGTTTTTTCCGGGTAAGTTTAACTCAAAGACCAACGGCATTACCCCGCGGCGTTGGCTCCTTAAGGCTAATCCCAGGCTGGCTGATCTGCTTATCAGCAAAATCGGTCCTGAATGGATTACGGATCTTAGTCAGCTGCGGGGTTTGGAATCATGGGCTGATGACAGGGATTTTCAGGGAGAATGGCAGGCGATTAAACGTGCCAACAAAGAGCGCTTAGCGGCTCTGATCCAGAAAGAATGTGGTATTGAAGTGAATCTGGATTCCATGTTCGATATCCAGGTGAAGCGTATCCATGAATATAAACGGCAACTGTTGAATTGCCTTCATGTTATCACCCTCTATCATAAGATACTTCGGAGGCCTGATCTCGATCTTGCCCCAAGGACTGTTATCTTTGCCGGCAAGGCCGCCCCTACTTACTGGAAGGCCAAGATGATTATCAAGCTGATCAACTCCATTGCCGAGGTTGTGAATAATGATCCACGGGTGGGGAATCGTCTGCGGGTTATTTTTCTTCCCAATTATAACGTGTCCCAGGCCGAAGTGATAATGCCCGCCGCTGATCTGTCCGAGCAGATCTCGACCGCCGGCACCGAGGCCTCCGGCACAGGGAATATGAAGTTCTCGCTCAATGGCGCACTTACCATAGGAACCCTTGATGGTGCCAATATTGAGATTCAGGAAGAGGTTGGATATGAAAATATCTTTATCTTTGGGATGACGGCAGAAGAGGCTGAATTTGAGAAGTTGAATGTCAGTCGCACGCCTATGGCCATTTACCGTAATAACGAGGAGATCGCTCAAGCCATCGACAGTATTCGGGACGGTTCTTTCAGCCGAGGTGATAAGGATTTGTTTCACACCCTTGTTGACAGTCTGCTCGATCAGCACGATCCCTATCTCCTCCTTCTGGACTTTGAATCATATCTTGCCTGTCAGGATCGGGTGAATACAGCCTTTCTT
This sequence comes from Pseudomonadota bacterium, assembly GCA_018821985.1. GTDB lineage: Bacteria > Desulfobacterota > Desulfobulbia > Desulfobulbales > Desulfocapsaceae > UBA2270. The sequence goes on along the minus strand of JAHJKP010000003.1, from coordinate 43,220 downwards.
GATCCTGTGGCCTGGAGCAGGATGTCTGTTCTGAATGTGGCGCGTATGGGGAAATTTTCCACTGATCGGACCATTACACAATACGCCAGAGAAATCTGGGGGGTTCCTGTGAATGGGGCAGCGTAAGAGGAGTTGCTGGCTGGAGTTGTTTTCTCCTGGTCCTGCTTTGCAGGATGTAACTTGACCTTGGAGTGAATATCAGGTATTTAGAAGGCGGATTGTAATAAATATTTTAATGTTGTGGTTATTTCTGCATAATGACAACATTGGACCAATGATATTTTGTTATCGACCAGTTACATGATGTTGATACATAAGTGATAAAAAAAAGGGTCACAAGTTTAATAACTTGTGACCCTTTGAATTTGCTGGAGGCGGCGAGCGGATTTGAACCGCTGAATCATGGTTTTGCAGACCAGTGCCTTAGCCGCTTGGCTACGCCGCCTTTTTGAGCAGACTTAAATAAGCATGCGAGCCACTTTATACCACAGTTTGTTTTTTTGACAAGGGGAAAATAGGTATGGATATCGATTCACTGGCTCAGAAGAATAAGCAGGAACTCTCTATCTTTGAGCAGATACTGGGATATCGGTTTACTGATCTGCGTCTGTTACAGAAGGCCCTGATTCATGCCTCCTTTGCCTTTGAACATTCTTTTCCTGGTCAGAATAATGAAACTCTGGAGTTTCTGGGGGATGCGGTTCTGGATCTGGTTATCGGTCATACTCTATTCAAACGTTTTCCTGCAATGCGCGAAGGGGAATTGACCAAATTGCGGGCTGCTCTCGTCAATGAGACCCATCTGGCAACCATGGCAAGAGATGTGGAACTGGGTAAATTCCTCTGTCTCGGGAAGGGCGAGGATGCCTCAAACGGCAGGAATAAATCGTCCATCCTGTCCTGCGCTTATGAGGCGGTTGTCGGGGCTATTTTTGAAGATGGTGGATACGAGACGGTGAAAGACTTTGTGTCTCGTTTTTTTATCCCGGCCTTTGATGTCAAGAGAGAAGAGTTGTTGATCGCTGATGCCAAAAGCAGGTTGCAGGAGGTGCTGCAGGAACAGTTTAATGAGGCGCCGTCTTATCGGCTGGACATGGAAGAGGGGCCGTCTCATCAGAAGGTGTTTACGGTATCAGTGGTTTTTCGAGAGATTGTCTTTGGAACCGGTTCTGCCGGTTCCAAGAAAGAAGCGGAACAGCGGGCTGCTGCCAGCGCCCTTGCTGATTATGATCTGATGATTGCCCGCTTGTGATAGTCCTGTTTTGTAATATGATTCAAGAATGGAGAAGATTGTGGAGGAAATGAAAAAAACCGGTCTGCGCCGCATTATCAATGCCGCCGGTTATTCGTTGTGCGGCCTGAGGGCTGCCTGGCGGACGGAGGCGGCATTTCGTCAAGAAGTCATTCTGGTGGCAATTCTGTTGCCTCTGGCACTTCTATTGGGGAATAATGGAGTAGAACGGGCTCTGCTGGTCAGTGTCTGTATGGTGGTGGTGGTGGCTGAACTGTTGAATTCAGCGATTGAAGCCGTGGTTGATCGTATTGGACCGGAGCATCATCCCCTGGCTGGGGCGGCAAAGGATATGGGCTCTGCTGCAGTCTTTGTCAGTCTTGTTATGGTGGTAATGGTGTGGGGCATTCTTCTGTATGAGCGTTTTTGTTGATTTTTTTATATAAGACTATTGCATTGGAATGAGTCAGCCTATGGAAAACAATAAGCCTCTTGAACGCTCTTTTTTCAAGCGGGCCATGGCGTATGTCCTGCATCCAGAGATGAACAGTATCCAGTTGACCCTGGTGATCTCTTTACTTCTGGTTCTCTTCTATAATAGTGCCTTCTGGGTAGAGATCCAGGAAATTGCTGCCAATTCTCAGCAAAATCGGTTCTTCCTGGGATCCATATTCCTCCTTCTTGTGGCCTTTATCAATTGCTGCCTTTCCTTGGTCAGTTTTAAATATATTTTAAAACCCTCTCTGGTCCTGATTCTCTTGATCGCGACCTTGGCGGCCTATTTTATGAAAACCTATGGCATTATGATTGATGGGTCAATGATCAATAATGTCCTGGCAACAGACGTGGGGGCTGTCTCTGAACTGTTTAATATCAAGATGCTTTATTATGTTGTCGTGCTTGCTGCGATTCCATCTTTTCTGGTCCTGCGTGCTGAAATTCGATACAAGAGCTTTGTCAAAGAGCTGTTTATGGTCTTGGGTACCGTGCTTACCAGCATGGCGGTCATAGTTGTCGTCCTGGTGCTTTTTTATAAGGATTATATTTCATTGGGGAGAAATTATAATTATGTACGGCATCTGATTAATCCGGTCAGTTCTGTCTATGAGGTGATTTCTTACGTAAAAAGAACAGTAAGCAGTGGCAAGGTTGTGGTCAGGCCCATTGGTGAAGATGCAAGAATGGAAAAAACGGGGCAGGAAAGAGGCAAAAAAAATCTGGTGATCCTGGTGGTGGGCGAGGCAGCCCGGGCCCGTAATTTTTCATTGAATGGCTACAACAGAAAAACCAACCCGTTCCTGGAACAAGAGGATATCCTGAGTTTTACCAATGCCTATTCCTGCGGGACGGTTTCCTCCACCTCTGTGCCCTGCATGTTCTCTCATTTTGATCGGAGCTCCTTCAGTGATGCCAAGGGAGAGCGTCACGAGGGACTCTTGGATGTCTTTTCACATGCGGGAGTACAGGTTTTATGGCGGGAAAATAATTCAGGATGCAGAGGGGTGTGCAGCCGGGTGGAAACAGAAGTTCTGACAAATCTGCAGATAGCTGATTTCTGCACTTCGGGTGAGTGCCAGGATATGATTCTGCTGCAGGGACTGCAGCAATATATTAATCGAGCAGGCAAGGATACCTTTATTGTCCTCCATCAGAAAGGGAGTTATGGGCCGGGGTATTATCGGAGGTCTCCTCCGCAATTTAAAGACTTTCTGCCGGAATGTATTACGAACCAGCTTCAGGAATGCCGGACCGAGGAGCTGATCAATGCCTATGACAATACGATTCTTTATACCGATTATTTTCTGACTCAGGTTATTAATCTCCTGAAAAAAAATAGTACGCAGTTTAATACCGCCATGCTCTATCTTTCTGATTATGGTGAGTCTCTGGGGGAAAAGAATATTTATCTCCATGGGCTTCCCTATGTGATTGCCCCGGATGAACAGAAACATATTCCTTTTATCCTCTGGTTTTCAGATGCTTTTTTTGAGAGCAATCATCTGGATAAAAACTGTCTGCAGAGAAAGGTTAACGATCATCTGTCTCATGATAATCTGTTCCATTCCGCCCTGGGTCTGATGGGGATTAAGACGGCAATGTATGAGAAGGATCTGGATATCTTTGCCGGCTGCAAACAATAGCTTTTTTCCTTTCGTGTCTCTCTGAATATGCCTTTTGTTATTCCTGTTTTTATTCCGCATCAGGGTTGTCCGCGGCAGTGTCTTTTCTGTAATCAGCACTCGATAACTGGCGAGGACGACCGTCGGGAGGAGGTCGTTTCGGTGGCGGCAACCATCCGGGAATGGCTTTTACGACCTCGACGTCAGATGCAGGTGCAGGTGGCGTTCTTCGGAGGCTCATTTACCTGTCTGCCCAGAGATCGTCAGGAAAAACTGCTGGCGGAAGTCCAGCCCTTTTTGGCATCTGGTCAGGTGGATGCTATCAGGCTCTCGACCCGTCCTGATTGTGTGGACAGGGAAGTGTGCTCTTATCTTCTGTCCAGAGGAGTGCGCATTGTTGAACTGGGTGTGCAGTCCCTGGATGATCGTGTCCTTCAGGCATCCAGACGGGGTCATGATGCGGATAGTTCCAGGCGGGCCATTGCTCTCTTGCAGGAGGCGGGGCTGGAGGTCGGGATTCAACTGTTGCCGGGCCTCCCATTGGAGACGACCGTTTCCTTTCTGCGGACGGTACAGGAGGTGGTTGCCCTTGCTCCTGCCTTTGTGCGTTTATATCCGGTCCTGGTCGTTGAGCATTCAGGGCTTGCGGAAATGTACCGTCGGGGTGACTATCGGCCGTTGTCCATGAATCGGGCCATTGCCTTGAGCTGTAGGGCAAAGAGCCTGCTTGCGGCGGCGGCAATCCGGGTGGTGCGCATTGGCCTGCAACCCTCATCTGCGCTGGAGCGCGAGTTGCTGGCCGGGCCGTATCACCCAGCCTTCGGGGAACTGGTTGCGAGCAGGATATGGTTGCAGAAAATTCGTCCGCTGCTGGCTTCTTGCCCACATGGGAAACGGGTGACGGTACGGATTTCCCCCCGTGATCTTTCGGCAGTTGTGGGGATGAAACGAATAAATATGCAGCGCTTTGAGCGGTTGGGGTTTGCCGACAGGTTGGAACTGATAACGGATGCGAATATGAAACGAGGAACATTGCTATATGCTGTCAATTAATCATCTGGATGTCCGTTTTGGCGAGAAACATCTTTTTAAGGATATCTCTCAGCGGGTCCATGCCGGTGACCGGATTGGTCTGGTTGGGGTCAACGGGGCCGGCAAGTCAACCCTGCTCAAGATCATGGCCGGAGTCTCTGCCTGTGATGACGGAGTGATTACCAAGTCCAAACATTTTTCCGTGGGCTATCTGCCCCAGGAAAGCAGCGCCCTGGTCTCGGATAACACCTTGTATCAGGAGGCGGAAAGCGCCTTTGATGAAATCCTGGCCCTGCAGCAGGAGGCGGATTTTCTCCATGATCAGCTGGCGGAGATGACTGACCATCATTCCGAACTCTTTACTGCCATGATCGAGCGACAGGGGGAGTTGCAGCATCAACTGGAAGGGCATGATGTCTATACCATTCGGGCCAGGGTGGAAAAAGTACTATTGGGTCTCGGCTTCAAGCAGACGGATATGGATGCGCCGGTGACCAGTTTTTCCGGAGGCTGGGTCATGCGCCTGATGCTGGCCAAGATGCTGTTGGTGTCGCCTTCGCTACTGCTCCTTGATGAACCGACTAATCATCTTGACCTGGAGTCCCTGACCTGGGTGGAGGAGTTTTTCCGCTCCTGTCAGGGAGCGATGGTGATTATTTCCCATGACCGGACCTTCCTCGACAAGATCACCAAGACAACCTGGGAGCTTTCTATGGGCAGGCTGTCTGTCTATAAAGGAAACTACTCCTATTATATCAAGGAAAAGGCGGAACGGCGGATTATCGAAAAGGGGGCCTATGATAATCAGCAGGCCAAGATCAAGCAGACCATGCGTTTTGTTGAGCGTTTCCGGGCCAAATCTACCAAGGCCAAGCAGGTGCAGAGCCGGGTGAAGCAGCTTGAAAAGATTGACATGATCGAGCTCTCCGACGATGAACAGCAGATTCGTTTCACCTTTCCGCCTGCCCCCCCCTCTGGTCGAGATGTCCTACAGATCGAGGGCTTGAGCAAAAGCTATCAGGGGCGGCAGATCTTCTCTGATGTGAACCTGCAGCTGCAGCGGGGGGACAAGGTGGCGGTGGTGGGGGTTAATGGTGCCGGTAAGTCAACCCTGGTCAAGATCATCGGCGGTCAACTGGAGCATGACGCGGGGGAGATCAAACTGGGCCACAATGTACAGCTTTCCTATTTTGGCCAGCATCAGGCCCAGGAATTATCTCCCACTCTCTCTGCCCTGGAGACTATGGCCTTGAGTGGAGCTGACCTGACTATCACCAGGATGCGTTCTCTGCTGGGGGCCTTTCTCTTCAGGGGCGAGGAGGTGGACAAGAAGGTGGCAGTGCTGTCCGGAGGTGAAAAGAGTCGCTTGGCTCTGGCCAAGATGATCGCCAAGCCCGCTAATTTGATGCTCCTTGACGAACCCACCAACCATCTGGATATCAGTTCCCAGGAGGTGCTGCAGGAGGCCATGGCCCAGTATGATGGCTGTATCATTGTAGTCTCCCATAACCGTTATTTCCTTGATAGCTTCATCAATAAGGTGCTGCTGGTAAAAGATGGCCAGGTCGCCCTTTATGAGGGGAATGTGACCGAATATCTGCGCAAGGCAGCCCTGGAAGACGAGGGGAAAAAGAGTCCTGCGCTTGATGAGACCATAGCGTCTGTCGATGCAAGCGGCGTTGAACATTCCCGGGAATCGAAGAAGGAAAAGCGGCAGCAGGAAGCCCAGGAACGTAAGGAGCGCGGCCGTAAACTTGCCCCCTGGAAGAAGAAGGAAGAAGAGGCGGAAAAACAGGTTGCAAGCCTGGAGGTTCGCAAGGAAGAACTGGAGGCCCTGATGGCTGACCCTGATCTTTATAGTGATGAGGAGGCCTGGGCCAGGACCAGCAAGGAATACGATCAATGTAAAAGCCATCTGGAGCGCTGGTACGCTCAATGGGAAGAGGCACAGGAAGAGATTGAGGCCATCGAGGCTGATTGACCTCCTGATATCCTTTACGTAAACAAGCCTTTTCTATTTTTCTTGGCCGCTATTCTTATCTGCCGAGATTCGTTGCTAATCAGAAACGGGAGTGAAGCGTATGAAAAAACTGATAGTAGCTGTTCTTGCATGGGACGTAATCGGTGCTGTAAGTGCACTGGCATGTACGACCCTGCTTGTTACCAAGGAAGCATCGAAGGATGGTTCAGTAATGGTTGGACTTTCCTACGATAGGGAACCTTGATTCTCTTTGTCACGAGCCAGCAGGCGGCATTTTTTTTTGTGGACGAAAGAAATGTGGGCGTGTAGAGATATGGCACATATCGTCCAAGCTGTAATCAACCTGTTTTGCATCTGAAAATCGAGGAGAACTCATTGTGAAGCGAATTATCCCCCCTCTATTGCTGGCCTTTTTTGCCTGGCTTCAACTACCGACATTGGCTCTTGCTGCTGAAGCCGCCCATGGTAGCAATCTTGACCTCACTGTCCATGGTATAGGTTATGCCGCCCTGGGTATTTTTGTCGTGGCTTATTTGCTGGTCATGAGTGAGGAGTTCATTCATCTCCGTAAATCAAAACCGGTGCTGCTGGCTGCAGGACTGATCTGGGGAATGATCGGGTATATCTACACCGCCCACGGTCTGCCTCATGTTGTCGAGGTCGCTGTTCGTCACAATATCCTTGAATATGCCGAGCTCTTTCTCTTCCTGCTGGTAGCCATGACCTATATCAATGCCATGGAAGAACGGCAGGTCTTTGAGGCCCTGCGGGTTCGTCTGGTCCGCGGCGGTTTTTCTCTGCGCAAGCTCTTCTGGATAACCGGTCTGCTCGCTTTTTTCATTTCACCTGTTGCCGATAACCTCACCACTGCCCTGCTTATGTGTGCTGTGGTCTTGGCCATTGGTAAAGATAACGCTAAATTTGTCAGTATGGCCTGTGTCAATATTGTGGTGGCGGCCAATGCCGGCGGCGCCTTTTCACCCTTTGGCGACATCACCACCCTCATGGTCTGGCAGAAAGGCGTCATTGATTTCTGGGGTTTCTTTAACCTCTTCGTTCCCTCGGCCGTTAACTGGCTGGTTCCTGCTCTGATCATGAGTTTTGCCGTCCCCAATGCCCAGCCGACGACCTGCGAGATTGATGTTAATATGAAACGCGGCGGTGTGGTGGTGATGGTTCTCTTCCTGCTGACCATCTGTACGGCGGTGAGCTTCCACAACTTCCTGAGCCTGCCACCTATGATGGGGATGATGACCGGTCTTGCTTATCTGAAGTTCTTCGGCTTCTATCTGCAGAAAACTCATAAGAAGCAGGGTGAGTCTGTAAGAAGACGAAACTCGGATACGGATGAACAGCTTGGTGATACGGTTGCCTTTGATGTCTTCAAACACATTGCCCGGGCTGAGTGGGATACCTTGATGTTCTTCTACGGGGTCATCCTCTGTGTTGGCGGTCTCGGTTTTATCGGCTATCTGGCTCTGGCTTCGCAGACCATGTACACCGGGTGGGGTGCCACCTCGGCCAATATCACGGTGGGCATTCTTTCAGCTATTGTTGATAACATCCCGGTGATGTTTGCCGTGCTCACTATGATGCCTGACATGTCTGAAGGGCAGTGGCTGCTGGTTACCCTCACTGCCGGTGTCGGCGGCAGTTTACTCTCCATCGGTTCAGCCGCCGGGGTTGGTCTCATGGGGCAGGCCCGTGGCATGTATACCTTTTTTGGCCATCTAAAATGGACACCGGTGATTGCTCTCGGCTATGCTGCCAGTATATATATCCATTTTCTGATTAACAGCAGACTGTTTGTTCAGTAAGCCGTCAATCGAAAAAATGTAACACTGCAGCAGCGTAACGGCCCTTAGCCGGTACCAGGAGGAATTTCTGCAGATAAAGCAGCCCTGGAAAACAATGACAGCAGAGATACGTCATCGCTTTTAGGGCTGCTTTTCATGTCAGCGACGAAGCGAGGCTCAGGTAACGGGTCTCACCTTGAGAATTCCGGTGCTCCAGTGACAGGATGGCATTGTTGTCTGGTTTCCTTACCGCTGCTCTACCTCTCCGATTCAGACCAATCCTTTTTGCCGTAGCAGGTCTGTCGATTTCAGTGAATAAAAAAAAATTCCTCTTTCCAGTTTGTAAAGAGGAAATTAGACATCCCTGCACTACTATATAATTGGGGCGATCCCAACAAACCCTTGCAGGCAGTCTGAAGTCGTATTTTCCTGCAAAAGGTGTATCCACACCGCCGGTATCTTCAATCTTTGTTGAACGCTGATCAGTCTCTGATCAAGTTTATAATTTTCTCATGGTCACTGACCAATTTCAGGGGAATGTTGCGATGTCCCTCAAGTTGAATTTTGGGTTTATGAACAGTGTTAAAAAAAACTTGCCTCTTTTTCACATTTCGGAGTACTTTGTTTTGTCTGTTCTGCAGCTCAGAGTTGCGCTTTTGTGTGAGCGATTCCCTGGCTGATAATGCCGAAGGTTGTGAGAATAAAAGGCAAGAGTGCTTTTCCTCCAAGAGTAATGTCTTTTACAGTTAGGCCTTTCAGATTGTTTTCCTGCACAGGTGGTTCTTCATGAAGAATTTTTCAGAAAGATGTCAGTTGGTCTGTATTATTTCTTGTGGTATCAGGAAAGACATTGCCTTCTTTGGAAGCAGGTACTGATCATGTTGTAACTCACTGCAGGTGTAGTTGTCTGCGTACCCTGTTCACGTCTTCGTACATGGAATTCATTATGAAAATTTATTTATTGTCTCGTCTCTCGTTTGTCTCTGTCTTTTTTTCCTTATTGTTGTCTCTTTCTACGGCTCATGCTGCCGAGAAGCATTCGGTGGTGGCCTTTCTGCCCTTTACCGTGAATGCCTCCAAGGATATGTCCTATCTTCGTGATGGTCTGGGCGAGATGCTCGCCAGTCGTTTGTCTGCCGAGGCCGGTGTTGTGGCTGTTGATAGGAAAGTCGTGGAAGCCACTCTGGGTATAGGGGGCAAGCCTGACCCGAAACAATTGCAAGCTCTGGCTGTAAAAATGGGGGCGGACTATCTTCTCTATGGAAGTGTCACCTCGCTTGGTGGGGGCATGAGTTTTGATGCCCGTGTCTATTCAGTGGCAGCAAAGAGCAGTGAAACCTTTTACGCTACGGCTGCCAAAGAAGGGGACGTGATGACGGCCATTGATGTTCTCGCTTGGGGAATCATTGAGAAAACCTTCGGCAGAAAACGGCCAGACAGTGTCGCAGTTCCCCAGTCTGCGGTTGCAGGCGCAGAGTCAGTGGCCCTGCAGACAGCTCACCCTGATCGTACCTTCAGGGCCACAGCCGGTTTTGGAAATTCGTCTCTGTTGTGGAGTGAGGGGGCGAGCCAGTTTTTCAAGACCCGCAATGTGCCGTTATCGCTGGAAGGGATCGCCGTCGGTGATGTCGATGGCGATGGCGTGATGGAGGTGGTCATGGCTGACCGAGAGAAGGTAGTGGTTTATAAATTGAATGCGGGACGTCTTTCGGAGTTTGCCCAGATTAAACTGCTTGTCCGTTATAAGATCCATGCGGTGAATGTGGCCGATCTGAATGGGAATGGCAAGGCTGAGATCTATATCAGCGCCGCTGATACTGCTATGCCTGGTTCAATGGGTGTGGAATGGGACGGGAAGGAGATGGTGACTCTTTTTGAAGACGCCCGATATTATATCCGTCCAGTCAAGGTACCTGGACTTGGTGTGGTATTGGCTGGACAGAGGGCGGGATCTGAGGGTGTGGCCATCAGCGGTCCCATCTATATCCTGACCCGTGATGGTTCCCAACTTGTTGGTGAGGAACGTCTACCTGTGCCTTCCAGGGTGAATATCTTTGATTTTTCTTTTGCGGATCTTGACGGTGATGGTGAGTGGGAGGTTGTGGCCCTTGACCAGTGGAATAAATTACTGGTGATGAAACAGAGTGGCAAGTTGCTGTGGAAGAGTGAAGACCGTTATGGTGCGACTAAGCGTTTTATCGGTGGGAAGTCGGCCATGCAGATGACGCAGCAGACCGGCGCCAGAAGGGGTGCGACCAAAATGGTTGACGGCGCTACGGATATTCTTTTTGAAGAGCTGTATGTCCCTTCACGGATCCTGGTGACTGATGTCGATGGGGACGGTATTGATGATATAATTGTGAACGCTAATACTGCCACCTGGACCAGTCTGGTTCGCAGTAGTCAGGTTTTTCAGTCGGGGACCATGCTCGGTTTGAAGTGGAATGGTGTGGGACTCCAGGAGCTCTGGAGGACCAGAAAGATTGATGGATATGTGGTTGATTATGATGCCCGTTCCCATCATCTGCCGCTGAAGGATGGTGTTGAAGAGCTTTCTGTTGGTGTCGTGGCCCAAGGGAGTTTTGGGGATATACTGACAGCCGATGAGTCGATGCTGCTGGTTTATCCTTTGCAGTTTAAGGCGCAGGAACAGTAGACTGTCCTTGATTATTCTTTTGTAACTGCTCAGGCTAAACACCTGAACAGTTACCTTTTTTATAAAAAAACTCAGGAGTTTAACGTGACGGAAAGAACAGATCCCCTTTGGATGTCGGGGAATGAGGCCATTGCCTTGGCGGCTTATGAGGCTGGGGTTAAGGTTGCGTCCGGCTATCCCGGTACCCCATCCACTGAAATTCTGGAGAATCTCTCGCGCTATGAGGGCGTGTATACCGAGTGGGCGCCTAATGAAAAAGTCGGCCTTGAGGTGGCAATCGGTGCCTCTTTTGCGGGCGTCCGAGCCTTGGCCACCATGAAGCATGTTGGTCTGAATGTGGCTGCTGACCCCCTCTTCACCGCCTCCTATACCGGGGTAAGGGGAGGATTAGTAGTGATTGTGGCCGATGACCCTGAGATGCATTCGTCCCAGAATGAGCAGGACAGCCGGAATTATGCCTTCGCCGCCAAGCTGCCCATGCTGGAACCCTCTGACCCTGCGGAGGCCAAAGAACTGCTCAAGCTGGCCTTTGCTATCAGTGAGGAGTATGATACCCCGGTCCTGTTTCGAATCACGACCCGGATTGCCCATGTCAAAGGGGTGATCACAAAAGGAGAGATGCTGAGCTCTTCGGTCCCCCCTGGAATTGAAAAGATGCCGGCAAAGTTTGTCATGCTGCCTGGTAATGCCCGTGCTCGTCGGGTGGTGGTGGAAGAACGAATGCGCCTCTTGCGGGACATGGCTGAGAGCGCACCGTATAATGTGGTGGAAAAGGGTGATTCCCACCGTGGTTTTATCACCTCAAGTGTCTCGTATCTCTATGTAAAAGCGTCCTTTCCAGAGGCAAAAGTCCTCAAACTTGGGATGTGCTGGCCCCTGCCGGAACAGATGATTCGTGATTTTGCCAAAAGCGTTGATCAATTGTATGTTGTGGAGGAACTCGATCCTTTTCTGGAGCTGCATATCAAGGCCATGGGGATTGCCTGCCATGGGAAGGATCTGATTCCCAGTCAAGGAGAGCTGAACACCGCTATTGTCCGTAAGTCCATTGACCTCGCATCAGTTACTGAGCTTTTTGCTCCGGTGGCGCTGCCCATGCGTCCGCCCAACATGTGTGCCGGCTGTCCGCATCGGGGCATATTTTACAACCTGTCGCGGATGAAGGTTTTTGTCTCCGGGGATATCGGTTGTTATACCCTGGGTTTTCTGCCACCTCTTTCAGCCATGGATTCCTGTGTCTGTATGGGGGCATCGGTGGGGATTGCCCATGGTATGGCCAAGGCCCTCGGTGATGATGCCAAGGGGAAGGTGGTGTCGGTTATTGGGGACTCCACCTTTATTCATACCGGTTTGTCCGGTCTGATCAATACTGTTTATAATGGTTCCAGCTCCCTACTGATCATTCTCGATAACCGGATCACGGCCATGACCGGTCAGCAGAACAACCCCGCTTCTGGCTATAGCATCAAAGGTGAGGCCGCCAATGCCATTGATCTTGAGGCCCTGTGTAGGGCGGTCGGAGTCAAGCATGTGGATATTGTTAATCCCCATGACATCAATGGCTGCCGCAAGGTGCTGGACAAGGCACTGGAGCGTGATGAGGCCTCAGTGGTTATTGCCAGGGCGCCTTGTGTGCTCATTCCTGAGATGAAAAAGGCCGCAAATATTCCTTATCGTACCCAGATGGCCAGTTGCACTGGTTGTATGGCCTGTGTCCGGCTTGGCTGTCCTGCAATCAGTTGGAACCCCGTGGGTCCTGAAAAGGCAAAGTCGCTCGGGTACAAGGAAAAGCAGAAAGGTTTTGCCTTGATTAATGAGGTGCAGTGTAACGGTTGCGGCCAGTGTCGGGCGCTCTGTAAATTCGACGCCATCGTCAGGCAGGAGGCATAGGAATGGGAGCGCAGGGAAATATTCTTTTTTCGGGTGTTGGCGGCCAGGGAATTCTGCTGGCCAGTGAGATCATGGCCTATGCCCTGCTGGCGGCAGGGTATGACGCCAAAAAAAGTGAAGTGCATGGCATGGCCCAACGTGGCGGGTCGGTAACGGCCCAGTTGCGCTATGGAGATAAGGTCTATTCCCCTTTGATTGAGCCGGGGCGGGCCGATATCCAAGTGGCCTTTGAGATGATGGAGGCCGTTCGCTATCTGCCCTATCTTCATAAGGGGAGCACGGTGATCGTCAATACCCAGAAGATTCTGCCGCCGGCAGTGGCCACCGGTCAGACCAGTTATCCGGAAGATGTCCTGAATCATATCAGCTCTCTGGGAATCAAGGTGGTACTGGTGGATGCCTTTGACCTGGCGCGGGAAGTGGGCGAGGTGCGAACCGCTAACGTGGTGATGGTGGGTGCAGTTTCCACTTTCCTGCCCATGGACGCTTCAGTCTATGAAGGGATTATCAGCGCCCGGGTTCCGGCACGATTCCGCGATGTAAATCTGCAGGCCTTTGCCGCTGGCAGAAAGGTCAGCCAATAACTTTTACTTAGCCATCTTCTTGATGACTTTTGACATGATTATCATGGATGAGGAGTAGGTGATGACAACCCTCTATTGGGAAGAAGAAATTGAGACCCTGCCTCGGGTCGGACTTGAATCTATTCAATTGACCCGGCTGAAGCATCTGGTGGCCCGGGTCTATGCTACGGTTGCCCCTTATCGGGCCAAGATGGATGCCGCCGGGGTTAAGCCCGCCGACATCCAGAGCCTTGCTGATCTGCAGAGGCTGCCTTTTACGGTCAAGGATGACCTGCGGGATAATTATCCTTTCGGACTTTTCACTGTTCCCATGGAACAGGTGGTGCGGGTGCACGCTTCATCCGGTACCACTGGTAAACCGACCGTGGTCGGCTACACCAAAAAAGATATTAAAACCTGGTCCGGGGTCATGGCCCGCGCCTTGACCTGTGCCGGTGCCACTTCCCGGGATATGGTTCACAATGCCTATGGCTATGGTCTTTTTACCGGTGGTCTCGGTGCTCATTATGGGGTGGAGCGACTGGGGGCCACGGTTATTCCGGTGTCTGGCGGTAACACCAAACGGCAGATTACCATCATGCAGGATTTTGGCTCCACTGTCCTTCTTGCCACCCCTTCCTATGCCCTTAATCTGGCCGATGCCATGGCAGAGTTGGGAGTTGACCCCAAGAGCCTGGCCCTGCGGGTGGGGATCTTTGGTGCTGAACCCTGGAGTGAAAACATGCGCGATGAGGTGGAGCGCAAACTCAATATCAAGGCCGTTGATATCTATGGTCTTTCCGAGGTGATAGGGCCGGGAGTTGCCATGCAGTGTCTGGAAACAGATCGTGGGATGCATATCTTTGAAGATCACTTCCTCCCTGAGATCATTGATCCCGACACGGGTGAGGTTCTGCCGCCGGGCGAGCAGGGGGAACTGGTGTTCACGACCCTGACCAAGGAGGCCTTCCCGCTGATCCGCTATCGGACCAAGGACATCTCCAGGCTCATTCATGAAAAGTGCGCCTGCGGCAGAACCATGGTCCGCATGGAAAAGATCACCGGTCGTACCGATGACATGCTGATCATCCGTGGAGTGAACGTATTCCCTTCTCAGGTGGAGCATGTGCTCATGGGAGTTGAGGGAGTGGAGCCTCACTACCAGATTGTGGTGAACCGGGAAGGCAATATGGATACCATGGCCGTAAAGGTGGAGGTTAGTGAGGCCCTTTTTTCTGATGAGGTGAAGAACCTTGAGAAACTGACCCGTAAGATTCAGGCTGACATCAAGGATTTGCTCGGTGTAACCTGTAAGGTACAATTGGTGGAGCCCCGAACTATTCAGCGCAGTGAGGGGAAAGCGCAGAGGGTTGTTGATAATCGGAAAATTTAAGGTACTCAGCTTGTTGAGTCTGTAGCTTTTGAGACTGTTGGCGAAGCCCTATAGACTATCTACCTTTTCAAAATCCAGGAGGATTTGTCATGCGTGTAGAACAGATTGCTGTTTTTTTGGAGAATAAATCTGGCAGACTGGCCGAGATCACTGCAACGCTTGCCGATAATGGCGTTAATATCCGGGCATTGTCTGTAGCTGATACCGCTGACTTTGGCATCCTGCGGTTAATCGTTGATGATGTGGAGAAGGCCAAAAAGGTTTTGAAGGCAAATGGCTTTACGGTTGGGGTTACTAATGTTATTGCAGTCGAGGTGGCTGACCGTAGTGGAGGCTTGGCGAAAGTTTTAAAGACCATAGAAAAGGCCGGTCTGAATATTGAGTATATGTATGCCTTTGTTAATAGAAGTGGGGAAAATGCGGTCCTGATCTTCCGTTTTGAGGAGATGGATCGGGCCATTGCCGCATTGCAACAGGACGGATTCACGATTTTGAGCGGGGCTCAGATCTGCGCACTGTAACAGAAGATGGATGGTAAAAAGCTCCATCCTGAAAAAATGTAACCATGAAAAGGGGAAGGGTATGAAACAGATGGTATCAAAAGTTATGATGGGGGCTGCGGCCTTGAGTCTGATGCTGGCTCCTGCAGCCTGGGCCGAAAATATCAAGGTGGGAGCGATTCTGGCGGTAACCGGTCCAGCATCCTTTCTGGGGGGGCCCGAGGCCAGAACTTTGGAGATGATGGTGGCTGACATCAATGCCAAAGGTGGAATCAATGGAAATTCTGTTGAGCTGATTATTAAAGATTCCGTGGCAAATCCTGAAAAAGCAGTCTCCTTTGCCAAGCAGCTGATTGAGGAGGATAAGGTCCTTGCCATTATTGGGCCTTCCACCAGTGGTGAGACCATGCAGATCAAGAAGATTGCCGAGGATGCCAAGACCCCGCTTCTTTCCTGTGCCGCCGCCGAGGTAATTGTTGATCCGGTAGCTTCTTATGTGTTCAAAACCCCGCAGAAAGACTCCGATGCCGTGAAGATGATCTACAAGGAGATGAATAAACTTGGCTTGGTTAATGTTGCGGTTCTGGCTGATAATACCGGATTTGGCAAGGCCGGTGCCGAGCAGTTGGCAAAGATTGCCCCTGAGTTCGGGATCAAAATTGTGGAAAAAGAGAGCTATGATACGAAGGATAGTGATCTGACGGCACCAGTCGCCAAAATTAAGGCCAACAAAGAGGTACAGGCCATTATCAACTGGTCGGTTGCACCTGCCCAATCTATCGTGGTGAAGAATGTTCGCCAGGCAGGGTGGAATGTTCCCATTTTTCAGAGTCATGGTTTTGGTAATATCAAGTTTGTTGAGGGCGCCGGCGCCGCTGCTGAAGGTGTTATTTTCCCTGCAGGTCGTCTGTTGATTGCCGCTGACCTGCCCGCTGATAATCCTCAGAAAGAATTACTTACTCAGTATAAAAAGAACTATGAAGCAAAGTATAAAGAAAATGTCTCCACCTTTGGCGGTCATGCCTATGATGCCATGGTGATCCTTGAGGCGGCCGTTAAGGTCGGTGGTAATGACCGGGCTAAAGTGCGTGCGGCCATTGAGGGACTCCAGAATCTTCCTGGAACCGCCGGCGTCTTTTCTTTCTCTGCCAAGGATCATAATGGGCTGACCATTGATGCCTTCCAGATGATGACCGTGAAAGATGGCAAGTTTGTTGCCTATACCGGAAAATAAGTGCCTGATACGGGCCGGGAGATTGTTTCCCGGCCCTTCTTAAATGCCGCCTTCTTCAGCCTTTTGTCTGATCCTCCGATCGGCCCCCGTATCTTTTTATGACCACTGAACTTTTTGTCCAGTATCTTTTCGCCGGCATTACCTATGGCAGCATTTATGCCATTGTCGCCATCGGCTTTAATATTATTTACAACACCACCGGCATTATTAATTTTGCCCAAGGTGAATTTGTCATGCTGGGGGGGATGGTCTCCGTCAGCCTGCTGCCGTACATGCCACTGCCTCTTGCCATTGGACTGGCGGTACTTATAACCATGGTGGTTGGGGCATTGATTGAGATTGTCTTTATTCGCTGGCTTGCAAGTCCATCGGTGTTGCGGATGATCATTATCACTATCGGTATATCCATTCTGACCCGCGAGGCGGCAGTGCATATCTGGGGAGACAATATCCGCTCACTTCCCTATTTTGCAGGCAATGAGATCTCCACCATTGGAGTTCTGGGGGCCAGGATCTCTCCACAGGTGCTTTGGGTGGTTGGAGTCTGCGGGGTGATGGTTTGTACTCTGCATCTCTTTTTTAAGACGACCTCGGTCGGTCGGGAGATGCGTGCCTGCGCAGCCAATCGCACAGCCGCAATTCTCTGCGGAATCAATCCCCGGAATATGGTGACATTTTCTTTTGTCCTCAGCGCCGGTATGGGAGCGCTGGCGGGTTGTGTCATGTCGCCCATTACTTATACCCAGTATGATATCGGCACCGGTCTTGCCATTAAGGGGTTTACCGTGGCCATCCTCGGGGGCCTGGGGAATTCGGGAGGGGCGGTGGCGGCTGGTCTGTTGCTGGGGATTATCGAGGCCTTCTCAGTTTCGGTTGTTCCTCTTGCCTTTAAGGATGCCATTTCCATCGCCATTCTCCTGCTGATCCTTTTTGTCCGGCCGCATGGGCTTTTCGGCTCCGGCGAGGCGGCCCGCTTGAAGGCCTTTTAGAAAAATGAAAAGATTGATTGCAATTCTGCCCATACTGGGTGTCGTGGTGCTGATTCAGTTGCTGACCACCTGGATGGGAACGCAGTTCTATCTGACGCAGATGACCATGGCTGCCTATTATTCGCTGCTCATCATCGGACTCTGTGTCCTCATGGGGTATGCGGGGCAGATATCGCTGGGCCATGCCGGTTTTTTTGCTATCGGCGGCTATCTTTCGGCCGCGCTGACCACCCGCAATCTTATGCCCTGTCGGGAAGAATGGCTGGTGCGGTTCCTTGATGCCGGCGGTCTCCTGCAGTCAGGGAAAGACATGTATGGTGCTGACCTTCTGGTGGTTTGGCCCTGGGCCGCTGCCCTCTTTGCGGTTCTGATGGCTGCCCTGATTGCCGTCCTGATCGGCATCCCGGTGTTGAAGCTGAAGGGCCATTATCTGGCTATGGCCACTCTGGGGTTCGGAATTATCATCTATCGCCTGGTCCTGGCCACCCCCTGGTTTGGAGAGGCGGACGGGATCTCCGGGGTACCTCCTTTTGAGTTATTGCCGGGCTTGGTGGTTCGGGGGGATGCCTCAGGACGGGTACAGAACTACTATATTGCCTGGGGGATGCTCATATTTGGTTTGTTTCTCCTGCTTAATTTGATGCATTCCCGGATTGGCAGGGCTTTGCGGGCCATTCACGGTTCTGAGGACGCCGCAGATGCCATGGGGGTGAATATCTCCCGTTTTAAACTGCAGACCTTCGTTCTCTCCGCTGTTTTTGCCGCCATTGCCGGGATTCTACTTACGCACTTTAATGGTGGAATAGGCCCTTCTGAGGCCGGCGTGATGAAGTCTGTCCGCTATGTGGCCATTGTGGCGGTGGGCGGGATGGCCCATCTCTGGGGGGCCATGATTATGGGGGTACTGCTTAATTTTCTGTCTCTGCGGGGTGTCTTTGGTTCCTATGATGATGCGGTGTTCGGTCTGATTCTGATCCTGATCATGCTCTTTGCTCCCAATGGTATTTTGACTCTCCTTCCTCGAAAAAAAGAAGAGGCGCCAGTGCAGGCAGCGTCGAAGGATGAGGAGGCATAGGAACGGTATGGCGTTATTGGAGGTTGAAAATCTGCATCGCCGTTTCGGCGGGCTGCACGCGGTCAGTGACGTGTCCTTTCAGGTGGAGCCTGGCCAGATCAAGGCCGTAATCGGGCCCAACGGTGCCGGTAAAACTACCTTGTTTAATCTGATTTCCGGTGCTTTGTCCCCAAGCTCCGGTGCTGTTCGCTTTCAGGGACGTGAAATCCAGGGGAAACAGCCTCATGAAATCGCGGCTCGAGGCATGGCCAGAACCTACCAGAATATCAAAATGTTTTCCGGCATGACGGCCTTGGAGAATGTCATGGTTGGTCGTCATATCCAGGGGCGGGCCGGATTTTTGGCCTCCATGTTCCATGCGCCATGGACCTGGCCTGAGGAAAAAGTGATCCGTCAGAAATCGATGGAACTACTAGAGCTGCTGGAAATAGCCGACTGTGCCCATGTCGAGGCTACCAGCCTTGCCTTTGGCCAGCAACGGGCGGTGGAACTGGCCAGAGCCCTGGCCATGGAACCGTCTCTGTTATTACTGGATGAACCGGCTGCCGGTCTTAATATTTATGAAACTGCCGAGGTCGGACGACTGATCACTAGAATTCGTGATCTCGGGATTACGGTGTTGCTGGTTGAGCATGATATGTCTCTGGTTATGGATATCTCTGATGAGATTGTGGTCTTGTGTTTTGGTCAGAAAATAGCCGAAGATCTTCCGCCTGCCATCCAGAAGAATCCGGAAGTTATCAAGATCTATCTTGGTGAATAGTAAAAGGGAGAAGGTTGTGCCTCTTATAGAGGTTTTAACTTTTTTGCATTATGCTGAAAATTCGAAATCTGGAATCTGGGTACGGTAAGATCAAGGTCCTCAAGCACGTCTCCATGCATGTGGACAGTGGCGAGATTGTGACTATTATCGGTGCCAACGGGGCAGGAAAGACGACCTTGCTGGCCACCATCGCCGGTCTGGTCAAGGCCCGGGCTGGAGATATCGTTTTCCAGGAACAGAACCTGTGTGTGCTCTCAGCTGAGAAGATTCCATTCCTGGGATGTGTGATGGTCCCTGAAGGCAGGCAGGTCTTTGCTACCATGAGTGTGGAAGAGAATCTCATTCTTGGAGCCCATGTTCTGCAGAAACAGGGACATCAGCTCGTAGAAGAGCTGCTGGATCATCAGTATGGACTTTTCCCGGTGCTGCGGGACCGCAAGGAACAGTTGGCCGGAACCTTATCCGGAGGAGAACAGCAGATGCTGGCCATGGGGAGGGCGCTCATGTCCAGACCGAAGCTGGTGATGATGGATGAGCCGTCCACCGGACTGGCGCCGCTGATTGTCAAAGAGATCTTCCATATCATTGTCAGGCTGCGTGATGAGGGCAAGACTGTGTTACTGGTTGAACAGAATGCCAGGGCCGCCCTAGCCATTGCCGATCGGGGTTACGTTCTTGAGACCGGCAAGGTAATCTTGCAGGGCCCTGCCGATGATCTGCTGAACAATCAGGATGTGCAGCGTGCCTATCTCGGACGAGAAAAAATCGAGGAAACATCATAATGAGTTTTTTGTCACTATGTTGAAATTTAACCCTTAATAGCGACGGTTTATCATGTACTGGCAACAGGAAAAAGAGTGTATGTCCAGGGCCGACCTGGAGCAGTTACAACTTGAGCGTCTGCAGTCAACCCTCTACCGGGTGGGCACCCATGTCCCGTTTTACCGGCAGAAGTTCAGGGAAATGAAGCTTGATTTTGATAGTTTTAATTCTCTGGCGGATATCCATAAACTGCCATTTACCATGAAACAGGATCTGCGGGAAAACTACCCCTACGGCATGTTTGCCGTGCCCCTGCGGGAGGTGGTGCGGATCCATTCATCATCGGGTACCACAGGCATGGCAACAGTGGTCGGCTATACCCGTAATGATATCAAGAACTGGGCGGATCTGGTGGCCAGGATACTGACTGCAGCCGGCCTGACTGCCGATGATGTGATCCAGATTGCCTTCGGTTATGGCCTCTTTACCGGCGGTTTTGGTCTGCACTACGGAGCGGAACGGCTGGGGGCCTCGGTTATTCCTATCTCTTCCGGCAATACCAAGCGTCAGATCCAGATTATGCAGGATTTTAAGACCACGGCTCTGGTCTGTACACCTTCCTATGCCCTGAATATCGCCGATGTCATGCTGGATATGGGGATTAACCCCAGTGGTCTGTCCCTGAAGTTCGGTCTTTTCGGGGCCGAGCCATGGTCAGAGGCCATGCGCCGGGAGATCAATGAAAAGCTGGGGATTCAGTCCACCGATAACTACGGTCTTTCTGAGGTGATGGGGCCGGGGGTGGCGGGTGAGTGTCAGGAGTGTAATGGCCTGCATATTAATGAGGATCATTTTTTGGTGGAGGTTCTAAATCCTGAGACTCTGGAACCGGTACAACCCGGTGAAATAGGGGAATTGGTGATCACCACTCTGACCAAGGAGGCCTTCCCGGTCATTCGCTACCGGACCCGTGATCTGACTCGACTGCTGCCTGAACCCTGCCCCTGTGGCCGTACCTTTACCCGGATGCACCGGATCCTGGGACGGACCGATGATATGCTGATCATTAAGGGCGTTAATGTCTTCCCGACTCAGATAGAGTCGGTGCTCTTTGACATTGACGGCACCGCACCCCATTATCAGATTATTGTGGAGCGTGAAAATCATCAGGACCGTGCCACGGTTCTGGTTGAGGTCAAGGAATCCTATCTCTTTGATCAGATGAAGAAACAGAGTGCCCTTATTGAGACCATCAAATCCCGACTGGCCTCGGAACTCGGTATCGGTGTGGCGGTGAAGCTGGTGGAGGAGAAGACCCTGGAACGCTTTGAAGGAAAGGCCCAGCGGGTCATTGATAAAAGAAAAATTTAAGACATTTTTAATGTACTAAACCCCCTGCAGAAGTGTGTCACTCTCAAGGCACCCTTAAGTGAAAAATTTTCTTGAACCTTCAAACTATTTTTAATCATGCGTTTAAATAATCGAGCTTCAGACAGCCTTCGCCCTGTATCAGTGGAATGGAATATCCAGCCCAGCGCTGATGCCTCCCTTCTCATCCGTACCGGCAATACCCATGTCATCTGCGGGGTCTCCATTGAGGAGAAGGTGCCTCCTTTTTTGAAAGAGAGCGGCAGCGGCTGGATTACTGCTGAATACGGAATGTTGCCCTGTGCCACTTCCTCCCGCTACAACCGGGAAGGGGCGGGCGGTAAATCCGGGCGAACCCATGAGATCCAGCGGCTTATTGGCCGCAGTCTACGGATGATGGTTGACCTGAAGCAGCTGGGAGAGAGAACCCTGCGTGTGGACTGTGATGTGTTAAATGCCGATGGCGGCACCCGTACCGCCTCGATTTCCGGGGCAGCCCTTGCCGTCCGGGCGGCTCTTGCAAAAATGGTTGCCGATGGACGACTGGCCATTATGCCGGAGATAATGCCGATTGCTGCTATCTCTGTGGGGATTGTGGAGGGGGTGCCGCTTCTTGATCTGGATTATGCCGAAGATTCACAGGCGGAGGCAGATGCCAATTTTGTGATGAGTGGCAATAACCAGTGGATTGAGATCCAGTCCACTGCCGAAGGGGCGCCTTTCAGTCATGATGTATTTCTGCAGATGACCACCCTGGCCCAGAAAGGGATTCGGGAACTGTTTACCCTGTGGCCGGAGAAAGGATGAAGGGTTCCCCTCTGCGTATGTAGCCTCATTCCTCATGATATGCATAAGTCCTGCTTATTGTAAAAAAACGGTTAGTTCAGATAATGTCGTCCACAATAAGTGTTTCTGTACCGAGTTTTTGACGTATCTGCTGGCGCTGTCGAAGTTTAATTTGAGCATCGTGTGGAAGCTCTGTGGACATGATGATATTTTTACTTACCAGCAGATTAATGAGGTCTTCTAATATTCGCATTACCCCAACATCTGTTGATGCAAGGATGTGAATAATAGAGTCGTTTGTCTTTTCATGTAAGAGAAACTCGAGAATTTCATCATCCACCGCTTCTTTCAGTTCCATTCCCGGTGTGTCGGCTTCACGTCGTACCGCAACGATTTTTCCTTTTTGATCTCTTTCCACATAAAGCATCTCAGCACTCCTTTGCAACCGGATATTCATGGCCGAAGCCGGTGACCGGAAACTAGATGAATTCTCTACCTTCTATTACTTTCCACTCAAGTCATCCATAACTGATATACTATAAGAAAAAATGTATGGTGATATTTTCTTTCCGATATATTTGACGCTTCAATTTGTTGCCCCTATAATGCTACTATAGCATATCACTGTTGGGCTAAAAAGAGATAGTCTCAATCTATTTGTTTTCGTCCATACATTTTATTGTAGGATACCTGTAACCACAATAATGAACGCATACCGTTTTAGATGTTTCTGTGGAGATAGATGACTGAGCAAGAAAAATCCAATAGTCCAGAAGAATGGCATATCATGAATGACAGTGACAGTCACGATGATCCCTTGCTTGACTGTCTTGAAATTCTGGCCAAAATGCATGAACGTCCTATCTCCAGGACGGTATTACGTGCCGGACTTCCCCTTGTTCATAATCGGCTGACAGTCGAACTGGTCTCACGGGCTGCACGTCGAGCTGGCCTGACCTCACGTATCCTCAAGCGTCCTCTTGCTGAGTTTAACACACATGAATTACCCGCCATATTGTTACTGGAAAATCGACGTGCTTGTATAGCAATCAAAGCAAACTCCAGCGATGGCACTCTGGAAGTAATATGGCCGGAAAGCCAAGGTGCCCAGATTGTATCCTGTAAAGAACTGGCTACAACATACACCGGATATTCAATTTTTATTAAACCCAAGTATCGTATTGAAGAACGGGGAGTGAGTCATCCAGATGATCGGTCGAAAAACTGGTTCTGGGGTACTGTTCTAACTTCATGGCGTATTTACAGAGATGTTATTGTCGCCTCATTTCTTATTAATATTTTTGCCCTCGCTACCCCATTTTTCCTAATCAATGCCTATGATCGAATAATTCCTAATTTAGCTTTTGAAACACTGTGGGTCCTTTCAGCTGGAGTTGTGATTATTTATCTTTTTGAGCTTATCCTACGAGGATTACGCGGTTATTTTATTGATATAGCTGGAAAAAAATCTAACCTTGTTTTGTCGTCAATTCTCCTGGAAAAAGTCTTCGGTCTTCGTCTGGAGGCTCGTCCGAAGTCCATTGGTTCGTTTACCAAGCAACTTCAGCAGTTTGAAAGTATACGGGATTTTATTACATCCTTTACCATTACCGCCCTTGTAGATCTTCCTTTCGCCTTACTCGCACTCTTTGCCCTCTGGTATATTGGTGGGAGGCTGTCGTTGATCAGTCTTGTATGTATTGTGCTTATTCTCATCTATGCATCTATTATCCAGAGACCTTTGAAAAAGTCCGTGGGTAAAACCCATAATGCAGAGGCCCAAAAAAATGCTATCCTCGTAGAGGGATTGTCAGGTATTGAAACCATAAAAATATTAGGGGCTGAAAGTAAGATCCAGCGCGCCTGGGAAGATTCGGTGAGTTTTATTGCCACCTGGGGTGCGCGTACCCGACTTCTCTCGTCGTCTGTCGGGCATGTTGCCCATTTTCTGCAGAGCCTGTCTGTTATTTCTGTAATTATATTAAGTGTTTACATGATTTCGTGGGGGAAGATGACCGGTGGGGGGTTGTTTGCATGTATATTTCTCACTCGACGTGCCACCGCGCCAATGACACAGGTCGTGAGCTTGATGACTCGTTTTCATCAAGCCAGAAATTCTCTTCAGACTTTGAATAAAATAATGGAACTCCCGTCTGAGCGTCCTGCAGAAAAAGTGTTCTTGCATCGGGTGAATTTCAAGGGAGCCTTAACCCTTGAGAATCTTTCTTTTACCTATCCAGGCGACTCGACTGAAGTGCTAAGGAATATAAACCTGCAGATCAACCCTGGTGAAAAAGTAGGAATAATCGGCCCTATTGGTTCCGGTAAGACAACTCTTGGCAAGCTTGTTCTGGGGCTCTATCAGCCAACCAAAGGAATGGTTGCGATGGATGGTACTGATATTCGACAGATTGATCCAGCTGAACTGCGGAATTTTATCGGCTATGTCCCACAGGACGTAGTCCTTTTTCAGGGAAGTGTTCGGGATAATATTGTTCTCGGTACCAGCGACATTGATGACTCAACGGTCCTACGTGCTGCCAAGATAGCCGGTGTGAGCCGGTTTGTAGAAAAAAATCCAAAGGGTTACGATATGCCGGTGGAAGAACAGGGACGTAATCTCTCCGGCGGTCAGAGGCAGGCCATAGCAATAGCCAGGGCGATTCTCCTTGATCCGCCTGTTTTGGTCATGGATGAACCAACCAGTTCGATGGATAACAGAAGTGAGTCAATGATACGGGATAATATGTTGAAAATTCTGCATAATAAAACAACAATTATTATTACGCATCGAATATCATTATTAGAACTCGTTGACAGAATTGTAGTTATCAGCAATGAAACAATTGTGGCTGATGGAACCAAACAGCATATTCTGGAAGCTCTGAAGAATGGTCATCTGTCGATATGAAACAAGATCCTGAGATCAACATAAGCCTGCAGGCTCCAAAGAACGGTACGCCTGCTCGCTCCTTTGCAAAGCAGAAGAAAGGCTTCTTTTTTCAACAGCAGAGCACTGATGTGGATTTAATAACGGATATTCGTATCTCACTCCTGGAACAGTCTCCACGAGGTGGCAGCATTATTCTTTGGATCATAGTTATCGTGTTCTTTTGTGCTCTTGCCTGGGCTTATGTGGCGGAAGTAGAGGAAGTGACCAGAGCAAACGGAAAGGTTGTGCCTTCCCGTCAACTACAGATCGTGCAGAATCTCGAGGGTGGCATTCTCTCAGAGATTCTAGTGAATATCGGTGATGTGGTAGAAAAAGGTCAGCTTTTGCTCCGTATTGATGAAAAGCGGTTTTCAGGCCCGTACCGGGAAAGTCGATTCAATTATCTTGCACTCAAAGCCCAGGTTGCACGATTACAGTCAGAGACATACAACACACCCTTTGTGCTGCCGGAAGAAGTGATGACTGAAAATCCTGAGGTAGGCAAGCGGGAAAAAGAGTTGTTTGAGTCAAGAAAGAAGGAACTTGCGCAAACTCTAGGTGTGCTGGAGGAACAAAGTCTGCAGCGCGAACAGGAAATTACTGAACTTGAGGCCAAGATCGCAGAACTGTCACGGACGCACTATCTGCTCCAAAAAGAGATTAATATGACTCAACCTTTGGTAAAAGGTGGTGCGGTTTCGGAGGTGGAATTCCTGCGCCTGCAGCGTCAGAACAGTGAAATGCAGGGAGACATCACAGCCTCACGGCTTGCCCTTCCCCGAGCAAAATCCAGACTTCTTGAGGCGCAGAAAGGAATAGTTGAAGCAAAACTCAAGTTCTCCAATAATGCCAAGAAGGAACTCAATGATGCCTATGCAAAACTTGAGGGACTGTCGGCTACCACCGTTGCCTTAGCCGATCGTCTGGACCGGACTGCAGTAGTTTCGCCTGTTCGGGGAATAGTAAATCAAGTTTTCATCAACACTGTTGGTGGCGTCATTCAACCGGGCATGAATTTAATTGAAATTGTTCCACTGGAAGATACTCTTCTGGTGGAGGCGAAGGTCAAACCCTCAGATATCGCCTTTCTCAGTCCTAACCTGAAGGCCACTGTAAAGTTTACGGCCTATGATTTCACCATTTATGGAGGCCTGGAGGCGAAAGTTGAGCATATCAGCGCCGATAGTATTATCGATAAGCAGGGAGACAGTTTTTACTTGGTCAATGTTCGTACAACCAAAAATTATCTTGGAACTAAAAAATCCCCCTTACCCATTATCCCAGGCATGATAGCCTCTGTCGATATACTGACCGGTAAGAAGAGTGTACTGAGCTATTTGATGAAACCCATTCGTCGTGCTCAAAGTTTAGCTCTACGTGAAAGGTAATTTCTCAATAAAGGAAAGACATAAACTCGGGGACTTTAGAAATATATATTGTAGGCGCCCTGAGCAGTTATATGAGGTCTCCAACGTTGCAGAATGGAACAATACGTATTTATTCTACGTGAGAGGTGATTTATGACAATCGTGGTCAGTAGTGCAAACGCATCAACCCGAGAACGGTGGAAACAGATTTTGCAGGATGGCCATCAATTACTTGAGGTTGCAAGCGTTGCGGAATTGAAAAACATTGTAAAGCATCAAGAGATAGCGCTCATACTTCTTCATCGCTCTATGGTAGATATGAATCTCATCTCTAATATAACGGAATCACGATGTTTCGTCCTCTCCGATATACCGGATGATAATGAGGCGATCATGTTACTCAGACATGGAGCTGTTGGTTATGCAAACACTTATATCTCTGCAGTTCGACTTCGGGAGGCTGTCAATATTGCCATCAGTGGAAGGGTCTGGGTCGGTCAAAAACTGATGCAGAAAATCATTCGAGGCACCACTCACGCTATTGACCAACAAAGAGCGGAAACTACTTCTCCTGAACATAAACTCTCGGACCGTGAATGGGAAGTTGCCTTACTGGTAAGCAAAGGTAACTCAAACCTGGAAATCGCCGCAGAATTGAATATTTCTGAGAGAACGGTGAAAGCGCATATCAGCTCTATTTTTAAGAAAACGAAAACAGAAAGCAGATTACAGTTGGCACTGTATGTCAAGCCGCTGACAGCCTAACCTGTCATTCCAAAATAGCCCTAGCATCGATTTTGTAACGGCTTCTGATAAAAGATACACTCTCTTTAATCGCCGGGTATCCATGGGAATTACTACTTACCTCTTTCACAAATCGAATAGTTTGGAAAAACAGAAATTCGATATGTTTTTCCTTGATATGGGAGAAAATATTCACTTCCATTACCGGGATCTTAGAATTGAGCTTTCTGTTGGCGAATTCAAGGAACTGGCAGAGCTTTTCAAAGTCTACTCCCAAGATGTTCTCGAAGAGATTCAGGCAGGATATAATGACGGAGTTCTGGCGAATACAAACGAGGCTGGTACGCTCAAGACATTCTGGGATAAGGAGAAAAAACTTACCTTTCCTGTGAAGTATAATGAACAACAACTGGCTCTTGAAGAGACCAAAGATGGTTATCATCTTCATATCAGAAACTATAAAATTCTCCTGCGGAAGGAATCCTTTACTCATCTGGTAAAGGCTATCGCTCCAATTCTGCCACTGCTTGAAAGTGATACGCTCAAACGCGACCCTGTACAGTTATTAAAAGAGAATGAACTGGCCACAAAACTTATCTCTCGTCTGCAGACAGAGGGACATGAAGAGATTGTACTTGAGGTTAGTGACATCTATCGTAATAAGGCAGGCCAAGTGCTCAACGCAATTGGCTATTCTTTTGACTCCGTTCAAGACGGTAAAACTGTTTATGTTAAAGACGGTTCAATAGTTTTTCTTGTGCCTCCCGGATATGCATTATCCAAAATCTCCCCTAGTGATGTCAGCACCGATGTCTCGCTGGATCTGTCTGCTTTCCTGACCAGATGTGGTCATGAGCTTGATGCTGTCCAGCTCAATCAACTTAAACTTAAAATTCTCTTACTTCTGAAAATGGCAGAAAAAGGTGAAATCAGACCTTTTCGTCTGCAGGATCTGTATGTCAACCGAAGGTCTCTTAATCCGGCTGTCGATTTGTTTTGCCGTTTTGGGGATATTGATCCCAGGCAGGAAATGGATTCTTTCAATAAATTGCTCGGCCAAAATAAATTATTCATGGTCAAACCAGACAAGAAGATTTTTTCCCCCGAGAAGCAGGACCAGATTCAGGATGCATTTTTTGATTTTGTCATGCAAAAGCTCGCCCCGCACGACTGTGTCCGCAAAATATATATCCTGGGTTCGTCAACGAATCGCCGATCCGGATGTTATCAGGTTCCGTTTGTCCATTTTGATTGGGCAAAGATTAACTCTGATTTTGATATCTATATTGAACTGGATCCGGAGTATGAGAATGTTCTTCCTGAAGAATGGGAAAAGAAGTTTTATTGGGATCGTGCTGGTTGTGATTATTACCATTTTGGTGATGTCGGCGATGGAATGGCATCTGATTTTGCCAAACAATACCCCGGTATCCGTTTTTATGATCATCTAGTTGAAGGATATCTGTTTCATCCATTGACAGGAAACAAAACCAAAAAGGATAAATGGTTTAGTGAAATAAATGCTCGTTGTATTTTTTCACGCGACAAGATTGCCGAATGGCTGAGTCAGAATTATGAAATCACAGTTCGTGATACGGAACGATTTAACGTGGCATCATTCAACAAGGTCTACCATATTTTTTCTCAACCCGAAGAATATGTGCTGAAAGTATATGATTCCAAGTATCTGACCCAAAAAAACCAAAAGAAAATTGTATATGAGATTGGTTTGTTGGATTCTTTGAAAGATTCTGGTCTGGAAGTTGCGCTTCCGTTAAAAAACAAAGTAGGGAAGTATATCAGCCAAAAAGATAAGGAGCAGGCAGTGCTCTTTACTCTTGCCCCAGGTAAATACGTGGCGAAACCGACCCCGGAAGAGAATATGCTTGCCGGGAATTTGTTGGCGCGTTTCCATAATGAGGCGAAGCATTATAAATCAAAGTATGCGAATGTGTACAGCAACAAACATCTCCTATTTTATTGGCTGGAGGCCTGGAAAGAGTACCATGATCAAGGGGGAGTCATAGGAACCGACATCTTTTTGGATATTCCGTACTATAATAAACGTCTGCGAGACTTCAAAGCTTATCCGACACACTGTCATGGCGATTTATCCATTATTAATTACCTTTTTCACGATGGGAAATGCTGGCTTATCGATTTCCAGAGTATCGGTTATGGACCGGCATTAATTGACCTGGCAAACGGGATGGTCGAATTTTCTACGCAGAAAAGGGCTTTTCATATGGACAATCTTGAATTCTTCAGACAGGGTTACGAGAGCGTCAGAAAACTATCTCGTACAGAAAACGATTTCCTCACTGACCTTCTTGTAATCCAAATTGCCGTCAAGCAAGCTAAACTATTGCGGTTACATTATGGAGGGTTTGGCTATGAACTGAAGGAAGACAGAATTCTGGGGTTGCGAATTGGTCTAGAGCAACTCCTCTCCCGTTAATCCGACAACGGTCATTTCCACATATAGAGATACATCAAAAAAAGCGTAGGAATAGTGTTTGTCTTTGCCGGTGTGCTTGTCTTACTCACTCTTTTATACAGTATCATGAATTTTCCACCATAAAATTGAGAAAGATGATTAGTGAATTGAAGCCAATCAGTCTCGAAGATTTAGTCCTTTTTAAGGATGCTTTTGCGTGTGGAAAACAGAAGGGGTGGGTTCATTTCTTTCCATTTTTATACTTTACCTCGCGGAGTAAGAGTCGGGAACTATTGTTCTATACGGATTCCGGTTCACTCTGTCTCTTTTTACACAAGAAGAATCTAAAGGACCCTTCTTGCGGTAGGATGGCACTTTATTTTCCACCGACTCCAATGAATGCGACTGCCTTGAGAAACTCCATTAATCTCATCAACGATTATAATAAGAGCAATAATGCAAGAGTCATATACGTCGACGAGCATGATGCACATGAGATTGCAGGGATGCCAAATTCAAAGCTTGAGGTTAACTTTAAGGAGGAAGAATATTTATATGATCCTAAACTCTACCGGGAAATGGCTGGGGCGAAATTTGCGAAAATGAGAAATGACTTTAATCACCTGCAGCGGACTTATTCTCTCGAAATTATTCCCTATGACATCACGTATGCAGATCAATGTTTGGCCCTGCTGAAACATTGGGAAATGACGCAAGGGGCCAAGTATGATTCTGTCAGTGATAACATATTTACCCGTAACTGCCTGAGAATGGCTGATAAGTTTGAGGTACCTGACCTGATAGGTAAGATGATTTTTGTTGATAATGAGGTGAAATCATTTGGTTTTATTGGTGAGATGTATAATCTGATCAGTTGCTGTTTTATTGCTAAATCGGATCATTCGATTCCAGGACTCAATAATTTTATGTGGCGTCAGCTGATGCTTTCGGTGGAATCGTCAGATTTGGTCAATGGCACCTCCGACTTGGGGCATCCGGGGCTAAAATTTGCCAAAAAGATGTTTAGGCCTGTTGAGATGATCAAGATATTTAATGCAAGGCAGGTGAGGGCCGTCACAGTTGGGGTGAGAGGTGGTAAGGGAGTGCTGCCGGTTACAGTGGCCACAGATAGCGTGTCACAATTTTTAAACAATACCCCTGAGGCGCAGACCTCTCAACATCCCTCTTTCATGAATGAACTGAAAATCCTTTCACTTGCAGATCAAATGATATTCGACCAATGTCTGATGGCTTCGGGAAACAAATCATGGATATCTTTCTTCCCGTTTCTTTACAGTTTCTCACAGCGCAGGCGACGGACATTGTACTGGGAACTCTATCATGGGTCGATTTGTCTTTATTATTTATTGGAGCGACCTTCAGGGAAAAGGCTGAGTTTGTATTTACCTCCATTTCCATTCAGAAGAGAGACTCTTGCGTATGCCATGGATAAGGTGAACCGTTACAACCAGAGTGAAGATGGCGAGATTACCTGGGTCGAAGAGGTTGATTCTGAAGATCTAATTCGCCTGGGATATGACATTAGGCCGGTAGAAGATGAATATATTTATGCTAAAGAAAGTCTTGATGAGTTCGTTGGAACTTGTCACGTTTCCCGAAACATTACCATCCGAGCATATACCAAAGAGGATGAGACGGCATGTCTCGATTTGTTGGAAAGATGGCGCGCTGATTATCTGAAGAAAGGCGGGAAGTATACAGGATACTATTTTAAGCGATCCTGTATACAGAATGCATTGAAATATATTGATGGTACTCTTGTTGGAAAAGTTCTTCTTGTTGACGGAAACATTCAGGGGGTATGTTTTGCAGGTGCTGTCAATTCTGAATACGTAAGGTTTTTCGTAACTATTACCGCTCTGGAACACACGGAGTTAAAGCTTTTTCAGCAGGCAAGCATGGCACGTTATTTCACCTCCCCATTTTTTAACAATGCCGACGAGCAGGAAGGGGAATCGCCGCCATACTTAGCTGAGGCAGTCAGGCCGTTGGCAATGCATCGATTATTTAGAGCTCGTCAGTCTGTACGAAAAGGAATATGAGATTTTTATGTGTAGCGGTTCAAGCCTGATCTGACAGTTACTGGTTTTTCGGCTGTAATTCAATACCAGTTACTTAAAACATTGGTTTGTAAGCCAAGCAATTTTTTCGTTACTATTGTTTGTGGTTACGGTGGTAGCTTCTTCCTATCTGTTAACAAACCTGTATCAAAGCGGAGATGACGTAAATCAAATGAAGAGTCTCCTCTCATTAGTTCTATTATTTTTGTGCTGCTGTACTTCAGATGAAGCCAACAAGGACTCCCCACCCACCAATGTTTCTCGTGAGACGGATCCTTTTCCATCTCAACTTCTGGAAACTTCAGGACTTTATGAAAGTGGGCTCAATCCCAAAATGGAGGCATCTCGGATTCGTTTTATGGCCAGAGATGGTCATATCCTCACAGCTTATACATATCGTGCTACAGGATTCTCTGTCAGCGATGGACCAATAGTCTTTATTATACATGGCGCCGCCAGAAATGCGATTGATTACTTGCGCAGATTTATGCCGATAGCTGAACGGCATGGGGCTCTGGCAATAGCACCCGAGTTTCCTGCATCGATTTACGGCCCAGGTTCTGATCGCTTCACTCTCGCCGTTGGGAAAGAAAGGCCGCCCTACACTGATACCTACCGAGCCAGAAAATGGCGCACGCGTGACGACTACCTTTACAGTGAAATTGAGCATTTATTTGAAGCTATTAGGCGGGAAGTGCATAGTGGTGAGTCTACTTACCGTATCTGGGGTCATAGCGCCGGGGGACAATTTGTTCATCGCTTAATGACTTTTCGTTCTGATGCCAGGGTGGCTTCTGCGGTGGCGGTGAATGCCGGATTTTATACTTTACCAGCTTACGGAAACGGTTCGGACCCTAACTATTTCATGCCCTATGGACTTCAGGGAACTCCACTAAATGCTTATGATGTTAAGAGGTTACTGCAGGCTCCACTGGTAGTGCTGGTGGGTGAGTTAGACACAGAGACCGGTAAGGAATCCAGTAGCGTTCGCGATTCAAGTTATGCTGATTTCCAGGGATCTAATCGACGCCAACGAGCAGAGTTTTACTATCGAACAGGTAAACAGGAAGCACACCGCTTGGGCCTCAACTTTGGATGGCGTTTTGCGGTGGTACCTGGGGCTGGGCACAACTCCCGCAAGGTGGGTCCCTCAGCAGCTTGGTTCCTGTTTAATCGACCCGATGCAATTCCCTGTGTATCAACCCTAACCAAGGATGCCAAAGGTCTGGTGATTAACGAAATTTATGGCGACCCCGCCAGTGGTCGTGCCGGCGATGCCAACAATGACGGTTTTCGTGACGCACAAGAGGATGAGTTTGTTGAATTGGTCAACACCTCTGATCACGATATCTGCCTGAGTGGATGGTACCTTGGCGATGCATCTGACCCTTCACGCCATCGCTTCCCCGTGGGAAGTCTACTCCCCGCTGGAAAAGCGTTGGTTGTATTTGGCGGGGGTGTTCCAACCGGGCAGTTTGGTGGTGCCGAAGTACAGACAGCAGTGTCGGCGGGTGAACTGAACCTGAATAACGAAGGCGATGTCCTGTCGCTGTCGGACTCGCATGGAAATACGCATCAGCGCGTTTCCTGGGGTGATTGTGGTGGCAAGCAGTGTGCAAAAGAACACATCCCTCATGCAATAAATATCAATCAGTCCCTGAACCGCTGGCCAGAGGCAAACGGTCCCTTCTCGCCCCATAGCAACATTTTAGACGGTGCGTCGTACTCACCGGGAAGCAAGGTAAATGGAACGCCATTTGACTAGTCATCATTACACCATCAGACTGGCACGGCAAAGGGCTAAACAAAAATTACAATTAAGGCCATACCGAGGTTGAATTTCTTCCAGCGATAAAACGATAGGAATCAAATTAATTTCAGGGGTGACAGCCATGCACGTGACGAATCAGCCTGGTGAGGAATCAAATATATTAGCAATGCGTGAACCTGTAATATGGCAGCTAAACGAATTGATCGAGGCGACAGGCGGGGGGCGTTTGATCAGTTCAGTAGCTCCGAGTCATGGTTATAGCAGCTTTACCTTTCCACTTCCTTTCTTGAAACCCAACTCCGTGTTGTTACATGTCCATGGGCGTAGCTGGCGTGAGCGTACGATTAGTGGTTGTGGACAAAAGGGTATGTCTATCAATTCACTTCTAACTTACGCTCGTCGATATCAGAACGTTCTTGTGATTACAGATCAGGAGCCCGACGATACTGTCGATTTTCCGATCCTGTTAGTCGATTCGACTTATGACGCATTATTCGCCTTGGCCACATACCAGCGTAATCGCTTTCGCGGCCACGTAATCGGTATCACCGGCACCTCCGGTAAAAGTTCTACGAGAGATATGGTGGTAGCGCTGCTAAGTAAGCGAGGCCTGACATCTTCATCCGTAGGTAACTGGAACACCACCGAGGGTATTGCACTGGCGCTTGCAAATCTGGTACCGGAGGCTGAATTTGCAGTTGTTGAAATTAGTGGTGGCGCAATTAAGGGAATGCGTGGGCTCTCGGCACTGGATATGGTGCATCATCATGACGCTGTCATTACATCGATCGGCATCAACCTCACTTCACGTACGCCCACTGCCCGCGATGTGGCCGAGGTCAAATCAAAGTTGTTCTCCCACCTACCGACTGGAGGCAAAGCATACTATGCAAAGGACGTGGCGGAAGTGGAAACACTCCGCAAGGCCGCAGAGGGGTTTGAGCAACGCGTTATCGGGGATAGAGGGGCCTCAAGTATCCAATTGCGGCAGATCAAGGTGGAGTTAGACGGCAGCCTGTTGCAATTACGTCTAGGTGATGCCGATGTTCGAGTCAAGGCAAGTGTGATCGGCCCGGGTCAGATAAACAACCTGGCTCTGGCCGTACAGCTAGCTATTGACCTTGGCGTGAGTCTGCACGATGTCACGCAGACTATCGCCGCTTTCTCATTGGCGAAGAGGAAGATGGAGGTGAGTAATATTACAGTTGGAAATACAGTAGTCAAGCTATTAGACGACTGTCACAATGCGACCCAGGTGTCCTTTGAGAACGCTCTTGGACATCTGGAGCAAATCAAGACATCGTATAGCCGCAGCATCTTGATAATCGGAAAGATTGTTCATATAGAAGGGCAAGAGTCCAAAGTATACAGTGAGCTTGGCGAACGGATTGCTGCCTGTGAACCGTCTGTCGTCATCCTTTTTGATGAAGGCTTGACCTTGCTCAAGACCAAGCTCGATGAATTACAAATCCCTGTTCTTCAAGCCGGTTCACCCCTGCAGGTTTATGAACTACTTCGTGATCTCGTAACTGAGACCAGTGTGGTTTTCCTCAAGGGATCTCACCGAGGCACCCATATCCGAGAGTTGTCCTCTCTTTTGCGTAAGGGTGACGGCAGTATGTCAGGTCGGACGAGCGCTGGCATATTGCACTCGAGCTGGACACAGTATGAGTTGGCCTATTATATCGAAGCTCTGGCATACTACGACGAAGTGATCTTCATTGACCCCTCAAGAGTGACCTATCGAATTGATGCAGGCTCCAGCAGGATCACCGTCGATTACCTGGGCAGATCACTTGATAACTTGTCGATAGTGTACACTTTAGAATACGGAGATAAGGCGACTTTGTTGGCCCGAGTTTTGAGCCGGCTGGGTTGTGAAATCAGCGATTCTTTGGGGGCGATGGGTTCAGATGATTTCGCCTTGTTGGGCATCAGCCCCAAAGGGGATGAAACCCACATTGGTGCGACACGACACATTATTTCCTCACTTGCGGTAGCTGGACCTTATTTAGAGAAGCTTGATACTGGTGATTTTCCGCTGCTATACAATCCACCAGGGAAACGAAACAGCGGAGCAACGGTTGAATTGTTGAATAGTGAAGCGGCATTAAGATGGTGTGAGAAATATTTCACCAAAACCTCCAAGCTGCTGTGTCTGGAACAGCCATTGCCAGCGGAGAAAAGCTGGCGAGTTCTTATAGTGGATGCTGAGGTCATTGCTTGCTACGAATGCCGTCTTGAGCGTACATCAGGGACGCAAGAATACCTGAAGGTAGAGCCACTCGTGGCTGCCGAGCTAGCCCAAGTGATCAATGACAACCTGCCACGTCACTTCCAAAAGGGTGTTTATGGTGTGGATGTAGTCACAGGGGTAGATGGGGACCACCGGCTTGCTGCCATTAAAAGGAGGCCAGCTTTTGGCGACTTGCGCAGGCTATATAACCTGAATTTCCCCGCATTGGTACATAGCCGACTCAGTCAAAGAGTATTACCCTGCCGGAACACATGCGATGAGACGGTGGGCGCCTCAGTACTGTTCTTGGGTGACACCAACCCAGGCGAAACATATCAGTTACGCAACGAAGAAAAGGGGGAAGTAAATATACTCACGACACATGGATATGATCAGGCGTTCTTGCCATTTCGATCGTTGCTGGATTCGGCGGATTACAGGATAATGAACTTTGAAGCGGTCATAACCAGTGAACGTGAATCACCGTTCCGAGAGATCAAACCCTACCTTGACTGGACCAGCCCCGAAGAAACGCCGCGTGTTATGCGAGAGCTTTCCATCGACGCAGTGAATCTCGCCAACAATCACAGCCTGGACTATGGTGAAACAGGTTTGCGAGAAATGTTGAAAGTGCTGGATGAATCCGGTATTGCGCATTTTGGTGCCGCAATGGATGCGAGTGCTGCGGCGCATCCCTTACAGTATGTTCTGCAGGTCGGTGAGCGAGAACAGCGAATCATCGTAGCTTCAGGATTCGAGCACAGGGGAAATCACGATCAATGGGGATATTATGCACGCACTGACAAAGCGGGCGTCAACGATTGGACAGTGGCGAATGCGGGACAACAAGTTGGCGAGCTGAGAGTGACATATCCCGATGCCTTCATTGTTGCCTTCCCTCACTGGGGCAGTAATTACAGTTACAAGGTGGAACGCCAGGAACGCTTGGCACATGTATTGATAGACGCCGGGGCTGACCTCATAATAGGCCATGGCTCACATATGATGCAAGAGATTGAGCGATATAGTAACCGCTGGGTTGTCTACGGTATCGGGAACTTCGTTTATAATGCCCCCGGGCGTTTCCACAAATTCGACGTTCTTCCGTATGGGTTAATTCCACGTCTTCGGTTCCTGGCTCAGCATGACCAGTGTAGTGTCGAGTTGGAATTGTATCCTATTTTTTCAGACAACCGTGTGAGTGATTACAACCCACGTTATCTCAATGCTCGTGAATTGAAAAATCTATTGAGGCGTTTCACGCTTCATAGTGATGATGACGACAACGAGCTGATTCGTCGGGTAGTGATGGGTCATAACCAGTTCGGACCGTATTTTTCATTGCAAGTCGCATCGCATCCTTGGGATTGAACCTGGTTTACATTCAGTTCAATTATACGGTATATATATTGAAAGGAGGAGGTGAATCATGCCACAAGAACTATCAAAGTAAGTTTGGTTCATGGAGAAGACATAGGGCCATCGCATTTGCAGGCATGGAGGAGAATCAAATATGACAGCAGGAATGACCTTCCCTGTCATATTAACCTTATGAAAAATCTATCAATGAAAGTAGACTTCCTCTTCCTTCCTATATTCTAATAATTTTTCTACACTTTGGAGAACCACAATGACATTCAAAATTAATAACAGTTCTTTTCATTAGCGCTTCAACGTCAATAGTAAATTCCTCTCCAATTTTAATATGTCGTCTTGCTATATAATTGCCTTTTGAATCACAGTATGAATTGGGATCACAGCAATGGTTGAAAAAATATGCGATATTGAGGTAATTTATGTTTTGCGGTGCATAAATACCCTTATCTGTCTTATAACAAAAATCAACTAACTTCCTTTTGGTATGATGATCCAATGTCTCAAATTCAGGCCAAGTTATTAGTCTATCAAAATTCCAAGCGGTTTTCTCAATAATTATTTCGTGTTCTTCAAAATCCGTGAGCGCAAAAAGACCAACCTGGCCCGGAACAATTTTCGACGGCTTAAGTTCAATAACGGCTTTGGGATAATGCTGTTTGTTTATTTGCATACGTGTTCCTCCAACCATACGTAACCGTCCAGAACTTTTCTAAAAGATGTGAGACCTATCAGATTTGAGCAATTAATTATTACGTTCGGAGAAAAACCCTTCAAGAATAGCCTTTATAGCAGTCAACTCTTCTTTTTGTTCGCAAAAATAATGAGGCCATACCTCCGGATTACTGTTAATTTCATTAATGCCTGCACCGTTCTCATTATAAGAAATACTCAGGTCTTTACTGATAAAATCCAATCCGGCCAATGCGAGTCCTGATACCTGTGCTACCTTGAGGAACATTTTTATATTATCAGGATGTATAGACTGTAAATCTACCCGCACCGGTTCGCCACCCACATAGTGCTCCTGGGAATGATGGAGATAAATCTTTTGCCCTTTTTGAGGAACGAATCCCATATTAATTCCCTGACGACCAAGGTAATCAAAATCAACTTGAATAAGGTACATATTATTTTGCCGATAATAGCCGTTTTTCACCTCAACAAGATTAAAGAGTGAATCCAGACCATTGCCGATAACGTAAGGAGGAAACCAGTGGAGCACATCAATTATTTTATTTTTGTAGATCAGGATACGATAGCAGTCTCCGTGGATAAGCTGTTCAATCATCACTTTATTATTTTGAATACTCGCCACAGCTTGGAGAACCTCTTCCGTATTCTGAGGGTCAACTGTAACTCCTCGACTTCTTGATCCTGTTACAGGTTTAATGACAACAGGTCTGTGTTTCTCCACATGGTCAAGAATATTGTCGATGTCTTCAGGCGAAAAAATCTTTGCGGCTGGAACTGGGATCCCATGCGATCTCAGGATGTTTTGGCTGAGATACTTATTGTGAGTGACTTTACGTGTGACTACATCAGTAATACTGGTTGCGTTATGATATACATGCAAAGTCTTGTCTCCATCTGAAATAACGCAGTAATTATAAGGTGGCTTCACGATATCAACTTTAAAGTTAAGTTCCCGTGCTGCTTTGATAAACAATGCGGTATTAATATCCCTTAATTCCCGTTTGAATGTTCCTCTCGTTTTATTGTGGACTTTTCGGGCTCTGAACATCTGGTGCATTGCTGCTGGTTTTACCATCTCGTTCAGGTATGTTGCTGAATCTTCAGTTGTTTCTTCGGGATTATTGTAAAATGAAGCAGAAAAATTTCGTGAAATACGTGCCTGCTGATAAATCTTGAGCTTATTATATTGTGGCGCGGTGATCGTTACAAAAAAACTGACATAATCTGTGTCGATTGCACCTGCAAAGCAAAAACCCTGAATGTCACCATCAACACGAAGAACTTCACCAATAATCGTGCTATCAATATATTGTGACGCGTTCTGGATACAGGATCTCCCCAAATGGTATGTTAGATTTTTTCCGACTTTTTTTGGCTCATCAGCTTTCCATTTTCCCAGTATATTAAGGCATGCTGCTTCATCTTCATGGGTGTATGGGGATGTCGCGATATTGTCTTGCACCGTGCAGGTTTGAAGAAAGTTGTCGAGGTCTGTTTTTGTGTAAATATATTCATTTTCAATATTGATAATATTATATCCCAGGCGGGAAATATCTTGCATATCTTCTTCTTCAACCCAGGTAATATTACTATCCCCCCCTTGATTGAAATGGGTAACCTTCTCCATGGCATAGGCGAGCGTTTTGCTCCTGAATGGAAAGGGGGGGAAATACAGGCTCAATCTTTTCCCTGATGGTTGCTCAAATAAATAATAGAGACAAATAGAGCCACGATAGAGTTCCCAATATAAAGAGGTTTGTGCACGTTGGCTGAAACTGTGTAGAAATGGAAAGAATGAAAGCCATGATTTCTTTTTTGCTTGATTGATATGCTGATTGAAGATTTCCTGGTCTTCAATGGCGATGGGCTTCAGTCCCCTTAGGACCTCACGTTTGCTAGTATCTGTGTCTTCTATTTCTGTCTGTGGGTTACTGTTTGCCCAGGCTATGTTTTCGTGTGATTTTTTTTGTCGTGCTCTATATATGGTTTCAATTCTTATGGGTATCAGGTTGTTCTTTATAAATTTTAATCCACTGAGGCCAGTAGTGCCTCCGTCATTGATGGTTGTGTATTGCTGCATGCTTTTGAAAAAATGATGACAGACGAAATATCCGAGACTGATATAGTCATGATCCGAAATGCGTATAAAGGAAGAACCGGTTTCCCCGGCGAGTTGGCCGCCGAATGCAAATGCCACGATTTTCCCTTCAATTATATAGACATAGCCATGGAGGTCATTGGGAGAAAACTGCTCAAAAAGTTCTATGCACGCTCTTGCATAGAAATAATTAAGTGCCTTGATATTTTTATCCGTTTTGGCCTGATACCATTTTTCCAGAAGTTCAAGACATTCATTTTTGTCTTGTTCAGTAAATAACCTCGCATCTATTTGCTGTTTTCGTTCTGCTCTCCTGAGTTGATATTTGAGTATTCGAAATTTGCTGTTATTTAAATTTTGGAACATATCGGGTTGGTATATGAATTCCTCGTCTCCCGACTGCAAAATAAAATCCCCCGACTGTTTAATGGTGTCCTTCAATTCTCCACTGATCCACCAAATCCGGCCACTATGGTCTCCGTTAAATGCATTGATACGCTCAAAACAACGACCAAGTGCCTCTTGATTCATTGGCATGGGGGGGAAATAGAGATTAAGACGGTTCTTACGTGGCCAGTGGCGTAAAAGGTAGACACACAGTGAACCGCATTCTTCTCCTAAGAGTATTGATCGTGAAGGATTAAAATTAGACGATAGCAGGAATGGAAAGTAATTCAGCCATGTCCTTTGTGGAGACATAGTTAACGCTTCTTTGTATCTATCTTTATCGGATAGAGTTATTTCCTTTAAGCCCTCAAGATCGTTGTGTAGAAACTCAGGAGTGCTTTTTGTCGCACTTGCCATTGTCTCGTTGTCTCCACCCATCCCAACAGTGCCGGATGCTGCAGACGTTTTTACACTATCGTTCTCGATCATTTCTACACCGTAGCATATGCATTATAATTTCATCCCCATATTATGTGCCAACCAGGAAATTAGTATTAACTGAACGGCTTATAATGAGAACAACAAGTGAAACGCCATGTAATTATTATGGCCGGGAAATAAATTAAACATATTGACCAAATAGTTATGAGGCGACCTCTACTTCCGTTCTTTCCCTTTTCGGAGATAGAGTAAACCGAAATGGGTGAGGTCAAGTGCGTTTATGTGAAAAAGATATGTTGGATGACAAAACATTTTAGAGCTGTAATGGCAAAGATGTGTCTTGCTAGTGAAAATGCTACATCTGGAGGTTTTTTTCTTTTATCCCAGAGTGTTGATTAAGGTTGTCACAACCAGTTAATAATAAAGAACCACAAATTATAACGTCAAACCAAATCGAGAAAAATGCAGATAAGAGGAAATGTTGTGTTGAATATAATCAATTCTAACTTCATTCTTCCGCCGGTCCTGGCCTCCTCTGACAAAAGAACCATCAGGGAGCCGGAAAGCCAATTGTCTGTTTAAATTTTCTTTGATCTGTTCAAGGCATCTCTCACACAATGCTTTGTCATCAATATTATCCGGTCGTTTCATTCGTAAAAAAGCCATCAACCCCTCTGAACGGCAAGCTATTGGGGTACTTCTTTCCCATGAAAGATATTCAGGGTTTTCGAGTATATGGAGTACTATTTTTTTGGCATGGAGATAGTAGAGAGAAGATGCTTCATGATTTGACAGAAGCTCAAGAAAATAAAGCATCCAGTGAGATTGTTCTTTTACCCCATAATCCTCAGGAGCGAGTTTATTCTCAATTTTCCGAACAGTATTATACCAATGTTTCTGTTGTGTTAACCGGTATAACGCCAACAATGCAAATAGAGCTTCACCAGTATAATACATCGAGTGGAAATTGGATATTTTCCCTGACTGAAAGTATCGTTTATGAATTAACCTGTTGTTCGCCATCCGTTGATCCAACATAAAGTGGGCGAGTTGTTCAGCAACAGCCAAGAGAAAATGATCCTGAGTTATTTCAAATAAAGAGACCAAAGCCAGGGTGGACAGGGCATTTCCACCGAGCTTGATGGTATTGTTTTCACAGATACACGCGTTGTTGTAGCTACGGAAAAATCTCAAATAGGTATCAAGGAGATAATGAGTAGCTTGCCGACAACATTCTAAGATCTTTTTGTCGGGAATATCACGATAAACGTCAAGCATTGCCCAGACAGTTCCTGCATGACGAAGTACGTTGTAGCCATTTAGAGGGGTGTCGTGCTGGGAGTCATACCTGTATTTAAAACTGCCATTTTTTTGAATCAGGTTTACTAGGCATGTTGCTCCTGCGTGTGCAATCTCAAGTGTATCCATTTGTGAAAGCCCTTTTGCATAAGAACGGTAAACAGCTGGTTTGCGGGCAACTGTAAAATGATTTCTTTCTAAACCTCTCTCATTTACAAAATTACCTGTTGTGTCGCCGATGCTTATTTCTTCGGTTCCATTAATGTGAGAATAACGCTGGTCCGGTCTTCCGGGTTAGGCATACCTCCTGGATTGAACCATCTGTCCAGTAAAAGGTAAGGTCCTCTGTCGCCCTCTAAAATTGCTCCAACATTCTGCCATCTGGTCTTTTCATTACCTTCACGATCTTCATACGTACCAAGTGGAATTGCAACATCATACATTTTCTTGGACATTCCTGTTTCTCCTTTGAGAAGATTATTTTTTAAGCAGGAAGCTGTTGAGATTAAATGCCAGTTAAAGTTTGTGCATAGTTAATCTATCTCAAAAATAACTATTTTTTTCAAGCTATTGCGAAAAAAAACATTTCCTAAGTTGATAAATACTTTGTTCCCCCTTGGTTCATGAGGATTACTCTGTACTGAGCTCATCGTATGCTGCATCTTCCTTTTCGATATTTCATAGGGCTAACGTTAAGACAAAAAAGAGGCGTGGGTAAGTTTTTTTAAGACTTACCTACGCCTCTGGGTCAAGCAACTGCGAATGGCGAGGCTATACTAAAACGTTTCCGTAGGATGTTCGACCAGATGGTCATCCGTGACACCACTGTAGTCGTCATCACATCCACCATCGTCATCATCGCCACCGTCATCATCGTCGCCATCGTCGTCATCATCATCGTCGCCATCGTCATCGTCATCATCATCGTCGCCATCGTCATCATCGTCGTCATCATCGTCGTCATCATCGTCATCGTCATCATCGTCGTCATCATCATCGTCGTCGTCATCGTCATCGTCGTCATCATCGTCGTCGTCATCGTCGTCGTCATCGTCATCATCGTCATCATCATCGTCGTCGTCATCGTCATCGTCGTCATCATCGTCGTCGTCGTCATCGTCGTCATCATCATCGTCGTCGTCATCATCGTCATCATCATCATCGTCATCATCATCGTCATCGTCATCATCGTCATCATCATCGTCGTCGTCATCGTCG
>JAHJKP010000019.1 GCA_018821985.1 Pseudomonadota bacterium | reverse complement strand
TTTGGAAATAGTGCGCCACGAGGCTGCACGAAAGATGAGGGTAGGTCCCTCGGGGTCGGCTTGCAGGAGCAGACTCCAAACCACCTTAAGCTGCTGTGGTAAAGAGCCATGGTGGTGAGCGTTAAGGAAAAGGTCCGGCAAGATCGGACCAGGTGTGGATCATGGAGACGAATGACAATGAACCACTGATGAGGTGTCGAAAAAATAAAGATGTCATCAAAACTGGGAACTATTTCCATCCCAGGATAAGTTCGGGGGGAGCCTGTTTATTGCCCGAGCGGTGACCGGCATAAAGGTGGCGTGAACATGATCTTGGCTTTCGAGGGGAACGTGGGAACCTGTCGTTCCGATGTTAAGGGAGAAATCCAAGTGGAGAACCCATGAGGATGAGAGTACCGATGCGGAGCACAGGGGCGGAGTAGTCTGTAGTAGTGACGAAATTTCTGTAATGGAGATGGAGCGAAGGGACTACATTGTTCAGCTTTTACCATTAAGACAACCAGAATTTGGGAGGATCTTTTTGAAGGAAGCAAAGCCATTCCAGATTTCCAAGAATCAGGTTTGGGAGGCATTTAAGAGAGTAAAGGCAAATCGCGGAGCAGCTGGAGTTGATGGGCAGTCGATAGCCGACTTTGAAGAGGATTTGAAAAATAATCTCTACAAAGTGTGGAATCGTATGTCCTCGGGGAGTTATTTTCCCCCTCCGGTGCGTCGAGTCGAGATACCAAAAGGCGATGGTAAGAAGCGGCCGTTGGGAATACCGACAGTGGCTGATCGAATCGCCCAGATGGTAGTTAAACAACTCCTGGAACCCCTGATTGAACCGCATTTTCATGAAGACTCATACGGATATCGTCCGGGTAAGTCTGCCGTGGTGGCGGTTGGGGTGGCACGTCAACGATGTTGGCGGAATCCGTGGGTGTTGGATCTCGATATCAAGGGTTTCTTTGATAATATCGACCATGAGCTCATGATGAAGGCGGTGCGGCAGCATACAGATTGCCGATGGGTCCTGATGTATGTTGAGCGGTGGCTGAAATGTCCAGTCCAGTATCCAGATGGATCAATTGAAACGAGGAGCAAAGGAACTCCACAGGGTGGGGTTGTAAGTCCCTTGCTGGCGAATCTGTTTCTGCATTATGCCTTTGATAAATGGATGGGACGTGCTTTTCCGGCAGTCCTGTTCGAGCGATATGCTGACGATGTGGTTTGTCATTGCAGTAGTGAATCACAAGCTGAAAGGTTACGTGTTGCAATTGAGCGGCGACTCATGGAGTGTCGGCTGGAGTTACATCCCGAGAAAACAAAGATTGTCTACTGTAAGGAAGACGATAGGCGAAGGGACTACCCAAATTATACATTTGACTTCCTGGGCTATACTTTCAGGCCACGGGTTGCAATGAGTAAGAAGGGAAGCCTCTTTGTCGGGTTCCTGCCTGCCATGAGTAACAAAGCATCCAAATCAATACG
Organism: Pseudomonadota bacterium; assembly: GCA_018821985.1. Lineage (GTDB taxonomy): Bacteria > Desulfobacterota > Desulfobulbia > Desulfobulbales > Desulfocapsaceae > UBA2270. The sequence continues at coordinate 27,016 of JAHJKP010000019.1, read as the reverse complement.
TGACGAGATGCGGAGTTGGCGGATTCATAACCGAACGGACAAATCCCTTGAGGACTTCTCACGAATGTTCAACCCCAAGCTGCGAGGATGGATCAATTATTATGCGAAGTTTTACAAATCAGAGATGTATAAGGTGTTTCACATCCTGAATCGCATGATAACAAAATGGGCCATGAGGAAATATAAGAATATGAGAGGGCGCCAACGGAGAGCAACGCATTGGTTAGGGCGTGTAGCTCTTCTACAACCACAGCTATTTGCCCATTGGCAGATACTTGGTATGCGGCCTTCGGCTGGACAATAGGAGCCGGATGAGTTGAGAGGCTCACGTTCGGATCTGTGAGAGCCTGGGGGTGAGATTCCCCCGGGCTACTCGACTGTTGATTTTTGGAGAACAACAGTTCCTGAACTTTACGCAAGGATTTCAATTGGAAACATCTGCATAGTTACTGCGGATCTTCGCCGACCACCCGGTTCCGTCCGCCTTGCTTGGCCACATACAACCGCTGATCCGCTACCCGGATCAGCTCCTCCACGGTAATTTTACCGACCCTCGCCAACTGACTGGCCGCCACTAAGCCGATGGAGACCGTCACCGGAATCCGCTGCTGATTGTAAACGAAATCGGTGGCCGCTACCGCTAACCGTAAGCGCTCGGCAAATTGTAACCCATTCTTTAAATCACCGCTGGAGAAACCATAAAATTCCTCCCCTCCATAGCGGCCAATCTCATCTTCCTGCCGTTTGGTGGAGCGCATTACTTTTGCCAAACTCACCAGCACCAGATCTCCCGCCTGATGGCCATGAGTGTCGTTCACTGTTTTAAAATGATCGAGGTCCAGCATCATAAAAACAAAATCATTGATGTGGCCCCGGTGGAGGTTGCCGATGTTGATCTCGATAATGCGTTGCATAATGGACCGTTTCGGCAACTTGGTGAGTTCGTCGAAATAGCCGATTTTTTCCAGTAAATCCTTCTGCTCCATCTCCTTGGTGACCTCGGTCAGGCAGCCAATGGAGAGACAGATCTCGTCGTCGGCAAATACTTCGATCATGGCCTGGTCCTTCAGCCAGATCGTCTTCTCCCCGGGCAGGGCCAATTGGTAAATAAATTCAACCACACCCTCTCTTTTTACCTTCTCGCGCAGATCGCTTTGATCTCCCAGCAGCTCGGCTCTGGTGACAATCTCCTCTTCAACCTTGGTTTCCCGGTCCCCATAGCGATACAATCGACGATCGACAATGCTCTGCTGAAAGACTTCGGCAATTTCCGACCGTTGACAATTGAGAAGGGTCAAAAACCGCTTCCCGACATATTCATACCAAAGAATTTTTCCATCCCCGCACCAAGCGGCGATGTAAGGAATGATGGGCGAGGATATTTTGTCCAAGGCTTCTAGTGCAGTTATACACTCCGTAAGTCGCCGACGCAGCTTGGCCGAAAAACCGCCGTTAAGAATTTTGCCGCCATACTCCGCCAAATGATCCGTCATCTTTCACCCCTCCCGGTGAGGTGATAGGAATTTGTTTTTCCCCATTATTGCCGAAAGGCCATGAGGTTAATCCAAGACATCTAAAAAGAGTCTTCAAATTCAGATAGAATTTACCAAATTAAGTATTTTTAGGTATATAGGTTTCGTGGACATTCGTCAACACCTCTTAGGCTTCTCTGCCGTCAGCTCCGCAATCAGTAATTTCTTGCCCGTCACATCTGTTACCGATAATGCCATTTCGCGACGAAAAAGATTCCAATAAAGAGCGAGCCCTGTCGTTTCTGCGGCATCAGTCTCCCTTTTCTGGATGAACGATATACCACCTGGCGCGACCAACAAGTGGGCGCCTCTCTGGAAGTGATGGAACGGGATGCTACGTGAGGCGACAGTGACCGGATACCGCTTAGGGCAGCCATAATCCTTATGACACAATTGAAACTCTTCCCAACGCCACCGAAGGACAGCTCCAGACTGGAAGAGCTGTTCTTAAAATTAAGGAGAGACGTTGAATTGCACGAAATTGGAGGTAGGTTGATTTCAACTTTGTTCAATAGCCCTAATAGAACAGACCGTCTTTCCTCGGCAATAAAGACGGTCTGTTTTACAGTAAGGGGAGTGCTTATTCTCCTGCCTCACATGGCTCAATTGTCAGCCCGATATGAGGTCAATTCCATCTGTTATTTTTTCTTTGCCTTGGCAGTCTTGCAGCCACACCCAGCCACTTGCTTGATACAGACTGAATCCTTCAAAGTCTTACCAACCTTGAATTTCACAACTTTCTTTTCGGCAATCTTCATCTCTTTGCCGGTCTGAGGGTTGCGGACGGTACGGGCAGCCCGCGTTGTTACTGAGAAAGAGCCGAACCCGACAAGGGTAACGCTTTCATCATTTGCCAGGGCCTTGGCAATGACATCCAACACTGATTTCAGTGCTTTTTCTGCTGCAACTTTGGTGAGGCCCGCTGATTCGGCAACCTTGCTGACGAGTTCTGATTTGTTCATGATTCTTCTCCAGTTAATTTTATGGTGATGTGGGACGGGGTAGCCATCATAATGATAATATGAAAACAGTACTTCAGCTTTGATCTCTTTTATAGACCTCCGCCAATACAGGACAAAAGCAGAGAGATAATTTGTTAATGTCTTGGCCTGCAATTTTAACACGGTACAAACATTCTCCTATACAATAGGACTTTTTCTTTACAACTATTCCATCACCCATTTTTTCACCCATAACCATACATTGAGGAAAAATTGCACACGAGGACAAACAACCGTGTTTATGGAGGCACAGTCTGGTTTCTTCAATAATTCCTTCTGGAATTTCACAGGTCATTTCTATGGCTCCTCCGATTATACAGATAACAACGTTCCGAATATCTTGAGTAGCAAGTTTCAGGAACCAGAAACTATCAATTACTCAATAGTTCATGCAACCACAGAGGTGGTTCTTATGTCAACACGGGGTTTGTCATAGTTTGCGTGAATGAAGACTGTTTAGAGCTCGATAAAGCGATAACCATTTCCAATGGTATAGTTCTTAGGGGAAGGTCACCCTTGACCATTGAACAATCCCGTATCATCCGATACCATCTTTAATGGTCTGAGAAATCAGGTCCTTTTTTTCTGTTGTTTGGTAGATTCCAGTAAGGTATCATAAAAATGAGGTGACAAGGGCAGTGGTGATACAGATGGCCCACCCTCATGGCCGTTCCGGCCACAAAGAGGAGAGACACCTCCATGAAAGTCATCGCAGCGGTTAACGGCCTTGTCACCTCGGACATTGCGGCGCTTTATGCGCTGCGTTACGCAGCTCTCTTTAGCTATACCCTGACCCTGCTCCATGTTGAAAACCCCGACGATAGCCGGGAAGAGGTGGAAGCGAGCATGGCGGCCATCGAAGAAGCGGCCGAAAAATATAAGGTCAAGATCGAACGGATCTTTCTGCAAGGAGATCCGGCACCGGCCATTCAGGCCCATCTTCTGAATACCAACGCCGACACTCTCTTCTGTAGTACCCGGATGCGTAAGCGCTTCTTTGAGAACTCGCTCAGTGACAAACTTACCCGCCTGCATCTGCCGGTTGATCTGGCCATCGTCCGGGTGGCGCATGTGGGTGCTGCCTCACGCACCAAAAATATCCTCCTGCCCATCCGCGAAGATCGACTCTCCGTTAAAAAATTCATGTTTGTAAGCTCCATTGCCAAAGCCTTTGGCGCAGGCACGGAGATCTACAGCATCACACTGGCAGGAAACCGACGTCTGGCAGACCTTGACATCGGCCGCACCAAGGCGCTTTTCCAGAAAACCAACGAGCGGCTCAGCCACTACGCAAAAGGTTTCACGCTTCTGGGCATCCCCTTGCGGATCAAACATGCCCTGGCTGAAAATGAAGTCGATCAGATCCTGCACCATCTGGCGCACCATGAGTTTCAATTGATGATTATCGGTGGAAGAAGATTGTCGAGATTCTCCCGGTTATTCAAGGAAAATCCCATTGCCCGCCTCTTCCGTTATACGCTGGTGAACACCATTGCCTTTTATGCCCGGGAAGAAGAGTGATGCAACTTTTCGCTCTGGAAAAGAAAGCACTGCTCCGCCAGCTGAAGAGCTCGGAAAACGGCCTCTCCTCCGCCCTGGTCGCCAGGCGTCTGCGTGAATTCGGTCCCAATGTTCTGGAGCGGGCCGCAGAAAAAAATTACCTCCTGGCCTACTGCGGCCAGTACACCCAGTTTTTTGCCATCCTTCTTGAGGTGGCCGCTCTGCTCTCTTTTATCGCCGATGCCTATCTACCCGGCCAGGGGAGTGATATACTCGGTTACGCCATCCTTGGAGCAGTAATCATCAACGCCACCTTTACCTTCTGGCAGGAATACCGTGTGGACAAAGCCATGGAGGCCCTGCTCAAGTTGATTCCCACTCTGGTCTCGGTCAAGCGTAATGGGGAAGTGGTGCAAACTCAGGCGGAGGAGCTGGTGCCGGGCGACATCATGCTCTTGGAAGAAGGGGACAAGGTAGCGGCGGACGGTATTCTTCTGGCCGCCAATTCCCTTTACCTCAATCTTGCCTCTCTGAATGGGGAGTCGGCACCTGCTTTCCGTACAACCGAGCCGAGCAAGGCAAGCCGTCCTCTGGAGGCCAAAAATATGATCTTTGCCGGTACCACGGTGGTTTCCGGCAGCGGGCTAGCGGTGGCAAGTGCGACGGGCAATGCCACGGAGTTCGGTAAGATTGCCAGCCTCACCAAGAACGTGCGCGCCACCCTTACTCCCATGCAGCGCGAGATTATCCATATTACCCGGATACTGACAGTGATCGCTCTGATCATGGGCTGCGTATTCTTTGCCTTGGGCTTTTTCTCGGGTAAGGGAATCCTTATGGCCTCGATCTTTGCCCTTTCCCTTATCGTTGCCAACGTCCCCGAGGGGTTACTGCCGACCATTACCCTCTCTCTCTCTCTGGCCAGTCAACGTATGGCCAGGCGGAATGCTCTGATCAAGAATCTCGATTCGGTGGAGACTTTGGGGCGTGCCACGGTGATCTGTACCGACAAGACCGGAACCCTGACCAGAAACGAGATGACCCTCAAGCTGATCTGGCTTGCAGGCGGTGAGGAGGTCAACATTTCGGGAGAAGGGTATCGTGAGCCGGGAGAATTCTCATTTGATCAGCAGAACGAAAGTACGGAGTCTCGGCTTGTAGCCCTGCTGACAGCCGGCCTCCTTAACTGCCGGGCCACTATTAGCGAAGATAATCTGCACGGGGATCCGACCGAGCTGGCCATTGTCGCGGCCGCTCAGAAAAAAGGGGTTCAGGTCTTGGAGATGAAAAAGGTACAGGAATTCATTTTCACCAGCGACCGCAAGATGATGTCCAGTATCTATCAAGATGGGAATGAAACCCGGCTTTTTGCCAAGGGAGCGGTGGAAGTGCTGTTGCCTAAGTGTACAACCTTCCTGGCTGCGGATGGTTCAGAGCGGCCCCTGAGCGAAACCAAGCGTCAGGAGGCCCTGGCCCGGGCCAGCATTTTCGAAAATCAGGCCTTCCGCGTCTTGCTCATTGCCTGCGGCCAAAAGGAAGAGGAGGATGATCTGACCCTGATGGGGCTCGTTGCCATCATGGATCTGCCCCGCAGCGAAGTGTTTGAGGCGATGATAACCTGCAAGGCCGCCGGAATTCGCACCATGATGATCACCGGTGACAACCCGCGTACCGCCGCGGCCATTGCCCACCAGATCGGCATGGATTTCGACCGGGTTATCACCGGCCCTGAATTGGAGACGGTGCGCGACGAAGAGCTGGAACAGATGCTTGTCTCAGAAACCGTACTCTTTGCCAGAATGGCCAGCAATCAAAAGCTGCGGATTGCCACGGCCCTGCAGAACAATGGCGAGGTGGTGGCCATGACCGGCGACGGGGTTAATGACGCGCCAGCCTTGAAAAAGGCGGATCTCGGTATCGCCATGGGCCTTTCCGGTACTGAGGTGGCCAAGGAGGCGGCCGATATGGTGCTCCTGGATGACAATTTCTCTTCCATCGTTATTGCCATTGAGGAAGGGCGTAGTGTCTATTTCAACATCAAGAAATTCGTCACCTATATCCTCTCCTCCAATGTGCCAGAGATCGTTCCCTATATCCTGCAGTTCTTCCTGATGATCCCTTTACCCCTTTCGGTGATCCAGATCCTCTCCATCGATCTGGGTACGGACATGTTGCCGGGACTGGCCCTGGGTAGCGAGAAGCCGGAAAAGAACATCATGAACCGGCCTCCGGTGGGCAGGGGCGAAAAAATTCTTGACTGGGAGGTATTCAAACGCGGCTACTTTTTTTTAGGTGTCATCGAGGCCACGTCCTCCATGGCCGCTTTTCTCAGCTTTCTCCTTCTGCATGGCTGGCAGTACGGCACCGTAGATCTTGTCGATCCATTCCTGCATCGGCAGGCCATGACCATGACTCTGCTCGGCGCCGTCTCCTGTCAGCTCCTCAATGCGTGGACCATGCGCAGCTGGGAGTTTTCTGCTTTCAGTCTGGGATTCTTCTCCAACCGCCTGATGCTGCTGGCCATGGCTGTCGAACTGGTTTGGGTCTGGGCCCTTCTCAACGTGGAACCGGTGCAGAAGGTGTTCAATACTGCCCATGTCCCGCTAGGCGAGCTCTGGATCTTGCTTCCCTTTCCCGTGCTCCTTTTTCTGAGCCACGAAGGATACAAGTTGCTGCGCCGTCACAGGTCATCATGACGTTGATTTGGATACCTTGGCAAGGGCCTTGTTGATGTCGTTCAGTCTTTTATTCTGAAACAGATGGTGTCTGAATTTGGGCGGTCTTGCCATCTTCCAGAATCCGGGAGTGAGAAGGACAGCGACGGTATAGAGTTCCAGGCGTCCTGCCAGCATGCAGAAGATGAGCACGATCTTGGCTAGCGCCGGCAGGTGGCCGAAATTCTGAGTTGGTCCTACCAGGTGCAGGCCGGGCCCGATGTTGTTAAGGGTGGCAACTACGGCTGTGGTCCCGGTGACAATATCTACCCCTGTGGCCGTGACCACGATGGAGGCAAAAAGAAAAAAGGCGATGTACAGGGCCAGAAAGCCAAGGATGCCGATCAGGACCTCCTGAGGGACCTTGGTCGTGCCGAATTTAATGGCCCCTACCTGGCGAGGATGGACCAGTCGGTGCAGTTGCAGGTGGGCATATTTGAAGAAGAGAAGCAGGCGGACCACTTTGATCCCGCCGCCGGTTGAGCCTGCACAGCCGCCGACGAACATGAGGGCAACGAGCATGACCTTGCATACAGGGGGCCAGAGGTCAAAGTCAGCCGTGCCGAAGCCGGTGGTGGTGATCACGGAGACAACCTGGAACAGGACGTCGCGCAGGTTGCGGCTCATGCTGGTGATCGTCCCGCTGAAAAAATTTGCGGCCATGATGAAAATGGTCGAAGCAACGATCAGTCCCAGGTAGAGGCGAAATTCCTCATTCTGCCAGAAGGCGTTCAGTCTACCGCGCAGAAAGTGGAAATGGAGGGAGAAGTTGACCCCGGCCAGAAACATGAAAAGAATGATGACTCCCTCCACATAGGCGGAATCGTAATAGGCAACAGAAAGCGAGTGGTTGGAAAATCCGCCGGTGGCAAGCGTGGCAAAGGAGTGGCACATGGCATCGAAAAAATCTACGCCTCCCAGCATGAGCAGAACAATTTCAGCAACGGTCAGCAGCACATAGACGGACCAGAGAATACGGGCCGTATCCTGGATGCGGGGCGCCAGACGATCCTTGGTGGGCCCTGGCATCTCGGCCTGAAAAAGCTGCATGCCGCCGATGCCCAGGAGCGGCAGGATGGCCAGGGTGAGGACGATGATCCCCATGCCCCCGATCCAGTGGGTCAGGGCTCTCCAGAAGAGAACGGAATGGGGCAGGATCTCGATGGTGCTGAGAATGGTGGAGCCGGTGGTGGTGAATCCGGACATGGATTCAAAGTAACAGTCAACGAAGGACGGCATCTTGCCGGAGAACAGATAGGGCAGGGCACCGAGAAAAGCAAGGCCCACCCAGCTGAGGACGACTATGGCAAATCCATCCTTATAACCCAGCTCCTTTTCCGGCAGAAAGAGAAAGACCAGTGCCCCGCCACAGACCCCGCCCACCAGAGATGAAAGCAGAAAGGCCGTGGCCATCTGGTCATCATAGTAGAAGGAGAAGGGAATGGGGGTGAGGAGGAAGAGCGAAAGGACAAGAAGAAGTTTGCCCAGAAGATTAAGGACGCCGCCGCTGCGCATGAATCAGCCCTCGTCGCTGAGAAACTTTTCAAGATCGGCAGCGGCATTCTTGGTGAAAAAGATCACCAGATTGTCACCGATCTCAATAATGGTTTCGCCGGAAGGGAGTAATACCTGCTGATCACGGACAATGGCGCCGACAATTGAGCCTTTGGGGAAATGCAGTTCTTTGAGGTGGACGCTGTTAAATTTTTCCCTGGCCGGGACCCGCATCTCCATGGCCTCGGCATCGCTGTCCATAATGGTGGCCACCGCTCCGACAACACCGCGCCGGACGTAGCGGAGGATCATGCTGGCCGCTACCTGACGCGCACTGAGGGCCACGTCGATACCAAGGTTGCCGAGCAGGGGGACAAAATCGTGGCGAGTGATCTTGGTGATGCACTTTTTGGTCCCGTGGTGCTTGGCCAGCAGGGAGGAGAGGATGTTGGTGGTATCGCTTTCGGTCAGGCTGATCACCAGATCGGCACGATCAATCCCTTCTTCCAGAAGCTCATGGGCCTCAAGTCCGTCGCAGTTGAGGACCACTGTCCTGTTCAGGTGTTCCGAGAGAAATTCGCACCGTTCCTTGTTGTTCTCGACGATGGTTACATTAACATTCATCTCTTCCAGACTGCGGGCAACCATGTAGCCGATGCTGCCGCCGCCGATGATGAAGACCTTTTCAGGGCGTTTGGAACTCAGGGCAAAAAGCTGCTCCAGGGCGCTGATATCGCCGCGGCGGACCGTGACGTAGATCTTGTCGCCTGCCAGGATCTGATCTTCGCCTCGGGGAATAATGGTCTTGCCCTCCCGGATGATGGCGGTAATGATAAAACGGTGAGATCCGTGCAGTTTCTGGATCTGGAAAAGGTTCAGGCCGACCCGGGGATTATCCACGTGAATTTTATAGCCGAGAAGGATGAGTTGGCCATTGGCAAATTCTGCCATATGAAATGCTGCCGATACTCGGCAGAGGCCAAGGATCTCCTCGGTCAGGGCCCAGTCGGGACTGATGATCAGATCAATGCCCAGGTCGTTTTTCTCATGGAACAATCCCCCTTCCAGAAAGTCTTCATTTTTGACCCTGGCAACCCGGGTCGTAACCTCATAGGGACGGGACATGATGCAGGAGATGAGATTGACCTCGTCGCTGTCGGTGACGGCGATGAAGAGATCCGTCTTGGCGATTCCGGCTTCGGCAAGGATTCGGGCGGAGGCGCCGCTGCCGTGGACCGTCATGATGTTCAGATCCCGTTCAATGCGTTGCAGTTTTGCCTTGTCGCAATCGATCAAGACGACTTCCTGACCTTCTTTGGAAAAGCGTTCGCAGAGATAGAAACCGACCTGTCCGGCTCCGACGATTATTATGCGCACAGTGGACCCTTTTTTGAGATACAGTACAGATTGAGTGGCAGTCAACACCACACAACCGTGTAATGTGCTAATAAAGTAAGATATTATAATATGTTATGGGTATTTGTCTCTGCTATCATACACCAGAAATGAGAACGGGGGAAGTCCTTTGCCGAGAAATGCAGTACTTCCTTGGGATCCATGCTCGTTGGGAGGCTGCTTCCTTAGACTGCTATCTGCAATCTTTGGCCTGGCCATGCTGAAATTCATTTTCTTACAAGCCCATTGCTTTTGACATTCGTTCTCTTCCTGTCATATACTTTTATAAAAGAGCCTGGAGATCAAGGTCTGCCTTTACCGCCTTGTGTTCTCCTGGACGAATCCTTTTTACTGACTGGAGAAAGGGATGTTGACCATTGGCAGGACATGGATTCGTGAGCTGAAGTTTGGCAGAGAATGGTCTCTCCGTGACCACATTCTGACCGTAGAAAAAAATGGTCTGCGCACATTCCTTCTGGAACGCGACAGCAGGATAGACAAGATTGTCATCTCCCTGGCAAGGCCTGGAGAATCCGTACGGATACTCTGCGTGAAAGATGTCATTCAACCCTGGTCTAAAGCCAATGGGGAACCAGCAGGTGCAGGGCTGCGGCAGGTGTTGAGCAATGTCACCGTTGTCACCTGCGGTAAAATCGTCGGCTTCCAGGAAGGCATTATCGACATGAGTGGTGTCGGGGCCTCCTATTCTCCTTTTGCCAAAACATTCAACCTGGTTCTCGAGATAGGGGTCGTGAAAGAACTGACCGCCCGGCAGCATGAGGAGTGTGTCAGAGAGACCGGACTGGCGGCAGCAGAATTTCTGGGGAAGGCAGTCCTCTGTCAACCGCCCGACAAAGAAGAAAGATTTGCTTCTCTAGCGCCTCCTGTTGACCCCCTCCTTTCCCGCATCGCCTATGTCTACCCCCTTTTGACGCAAGGGCTCCTGCACGATTCCTATCTCTGGGGGAAAAATGCCGGCAACGGCCTGCCCCAGTATATTGAGCCCCATCTCCTGCTCGATGGGGCGATTACTTCGGGTAACTGTGTCTCGGCCTGCGATAAAAACACCACTTGGCACCATCAGAACAATCCGATCATCCTTGAGCTTTTCCGCCGCCATGGCAGGGATCTGAATTTTGTGGGTGTGCTCCTTACCTGCGAACCGGTGAGGCTTGCCCAGAAAGAAGAGGCAGCCGCCAAGGTTATTGAGATAGCTGGCAATCTCCATCTTCAGGGAGTTATCCTCTCCAAGGAAGGTTTCGGCAATCCGGATGCTGACCAGATGATGCTTATCAGAAAATTTGCAGAGATGGGAGTCAAGACCGTGGCCATCAGTGATGAATTTGCGGGTGCGGATGGTTGTTCACAATCTCTGGCAGACACCACTGCCGAGGCAGATGCTGTTGTCTCGGTGGGGAACGCCAACGAACGATTGCTGCTCCCACCCCAGGCTGTCATCCTAGGACCGATCTCTGACTTCACCCGGCTGGCTGGATCCTACCCCCAAAGTCTCCATGCTGACGGCAGTCTTGAAATTGAGTTACAGGGGATTATCGGCGCCACCAATGAACTCGGTGCCCAGACGCTTAGCTGCAGGGAAATATGACTATGAAATCTCCGTACCGGATCATTTATTGTCTCAATCAGTTCTTTGGCGGTCTGGGAGGCGAGGATAAGGCCGATCACCCTCCCTGCATCTTCGATGGCCCCAGGGGGCCCGCCATTATGCTGCAACAACGGTTTCCCGAGATGCAGGTGGTTAAGACCGTTGTCTTCGGGGACAACTATATTGCCGGGAAGACTGATGTTGCGGTGGCCGAAGTTCTTGCCCTGTTGAAGAACAGCATTGACTTTAACGGAGCTGACGCCCCTCATCTCCTGCTGGCGGGTCCTGCATTCCTGGCAGGACGTTACGGTATCGGCTGTGCTGCCATTTGCAAGGCGGTGCAGGAGGAGTTTGGCCTTCCTGCTGTCACCGCCATGCATCCGGACAACCCTGCGGTGGCTGAGTACCGGAAAGAGGTACTGATTGGAGTGGCCGAAAAGGATGTCATGGGCATGGAGGAGGGACTGCAAAGGATGTTGGCCCTGGGAAAGAAGCTCATTCATCATCTGCCCTTGGTTCCGGAAGAGGACAACTATATCCTCCAGGGCAGGCGGCAGAACTATTTTGCCGAAAAAAGCGGGGCTGAACGGGCCCTGGAGATGCTGCTGCATAAGATTACCGGTCTGCCCTATCAGACCGAATATGTCATGCCCAGTTTTGACCGGGTCCCGCCGGCAGCACCCCTTGTCGACCTGAGCCAGGCCAGAATCGCCCTTGTCACCTCCGGCGGCATTGTTCCTCGGGGCAATCCCGACAGAATTGAATCGGCAAGTGCCAGTCATTTTGGCACCTATGCCATCAAAGACGTGGCTGCACTCACTCCGGAAGGCTATCAATCCATCCATGGCGGCTATGATCCCACCTACGCCAACCAGGATCCCAATCGTGTGCTGCCTCTCGATGTGGTGCGCGAACTGTTGCAGGAAAAAGTCTTTGGCAGCCTGCATCCGTACTACTACGCCACAGTTGGAAACGCCACCTCTGTTGCCAAGGCCAGGGATTTCGGACGTGACATCGGGCAAAGGCTGCTCGCTGACGGGGTGCAGGCAGTGATTCTGACCTCCACCTGAGGTACCTGCACTCGTTGCGGGGCAACGATCGCTAAAGAGATTGAACGAATCGGCCTGCCGGTGGCGCATGCCTGCTCCATTGTCCCTATTTCCAAAACCGTGGGAGCAAATCGCATCATACCAACCGTGGCTATTCCCCATCCTTTCGGAGATCCGCTGAAAAGCAGGGAAGAAGAGAAAGCACTGCGCCGGGAACTGGTCCTGAAAGCACTACAGGCTCTGATCGTCCCGATCAGCGAACAGACCGTATTCGGCTAGATTCTGAAGGGAGTTGCCGCTCGTCTCCAGAGATGGGGATATGGTAGAAAAAATGTTTTTTGGGGTCGCAGGAGTGTTATTGCCTGCTCTCTTCCATGATCCGCAGGATTTCCTGCCGACTCTCCTCGTCGATCTCCAGTTCAGCGAGTCCCATTTCCCGCGTCCATACCGCCTCCGGGATATATTCCTGGAGTTCCAGAATGTGATAACTCTGCAATCCCAGGGCGATACCGGCCAGAGGCCCGGCAAAACTTGGATCGCCGCTGCGAAAAGTGTTGCTCATTATTTTCAGGGTGGAAGGCTGATTGATCCCGAAGACCACCAGCAGCTCTTCCCTGCCATATCTTTCCGCCAGGGCCCTGACTTCCTCCTGAACCGTAAGACCTACGGCTCCGGCTGCGGTTCAGACGAAACAGGCGGTACTCTCGTACACGATCTCGGCCCCGGCTGCCTGCAGGCAGGTGCTGACCGTATTGCCGGAAATGTCGTCCCGCTCTCCGAAAACGATGACCTTCTTGTGCTCGAGCATGACAGTTATTCCTCCTGCCTTTTGAGATGGGGATTACGCTCGAGGATGAAAGAAACTCCATCCAGGAGCCTGGTGCAGCGATTGAGAAAAAGACTGGCCCTGGCCAGAAACATTGCCCGTTCCATCTTTCCAGCCTCCATTGCCACCATGGCATGGCCGATGTAGGGAACAGCGGAGGGGATGTGGCCCTGGGTGGGTGCAAAGCCCGGCATGCCGATCTTTTTGATCCACTCCTTCATTTCCGCCTTGTCGAGATGTCCGGCCATTACGGCCGTGGCCGCAATCTTCCGGTAATTTTTTCCGGCAACGTCTCCTGCACCGGAAAATTCCATGATCTCCGGATTGTGCAGTTCCGGCGCGTACTTGTCGATCTGCCTGCAGTTCAGTCCTGAATTTTGCAGGGGGTGGAGAAGATAGTGGAGAAAGACCTGCTCATCGGTGGTGGAGGCATTGATGGGAACCGTGCCTGTGGCCCCCTGTCCGATTCTGATCCAGGGGCTTTTCCGGTCATCGGCTGTCACCAGAAAGGCCATGGAGGCGAGACAATCATCCAAGATGGGCATTTTTTGGCCGAGAAAGGCCTGAAACTTCATCCCCAGTTTTGCCAGCGAGCCGCCACCGACTACAGCCACTCGACGATAGACCCCGGAGCTGACCAGGGCTGCGGCCGTGATCAAGGCATTTGCCGGGGCCGCGCAGAAGTTTTTGATATCCATGCCCGAGGCATTTGTGCAGCCGCACATATCCCCCATGGCCTTGGCCATGCCCCCGCCCCCGCGCTGATAACGGTCACCGCAGGCCTCCTCTCCGCAACTGATGATAAAGTCTATTTTTTCGGGCTCGAGATCGGCACGATGTAACAGCCATTGCAGGGCCAGGGCTCCGGAGGCCTTGGTGCAGAGATTCTCCAGCAGATTATGGGCGGAAAGATTTTCATCATCCCTGCCCTCTTCACGATTGTCGCCGTGAAAATAGCCATAGAGCGTGTTGCCGCTCTTGAGAGGCAGTCCGCTGCTGTCGGAAGGGGGGGATTGTTTTTCCAAGGCCGAGGGTTCTCCCTCTGTTGTCTGCAAGCTGGTATTACAAAAAAGAGGGTGCTGGATCAGGCGTCCCTGAAGGAGCGAAAGACGGGAGGGGATGACCTGAAAGAGCTGGGGGGTCAGGATGTCGGCGGCCTTGAGCAGGGCCAGAAAGCCTTCCTGGTCAAGGATCTCACCGAAGGGTCCTGTGCAGCTGTCCACGGAACTGGAGAAAAATTCCTGCCTGAACCAGGGCCTGGGGATATCAGCAAGTTTTTCAGGGCTGATGTTGCCGATAAAGGTCTGGTTTGGCGGATAGGAAACTGCCTCTTCATAGGAACGCAGAGCCGCTTGCAGCTTTTCCGGTAGGTTCGGGTCGAGAGCCGTCTCCCGTCGCGGTTTTGAGCCGTAGCGGACCAAGTCCGGCAGATGCATGAGACAGTAGGAACAGCTTTGTATGACAGCGATCTTCTCCATATTTTATTTTCTACTTAATAGATGAAGATTGCAAACACTTATTTTCCTTTCCCGTGGCCACTCTGACAGATGATTATAAGAAATCGCTTTCTCTGACAAGGTGCCAGGAAACAAAAAAACACGATGTTAGCCGATGTTCTGCACCACGATCGGCCTTGGTCAGGCCACTGTTGCAGATATTCGAGTATTTTCCGAATTGTCTTCTGTTCTGTGATAAAGTTTATGGCCTTCATCTCAGCGTGACAGTGCGGACAGGCAAGGATAGCCACCTCTCAGATCTTTTGCTGTACTCCCGCCATAGCGGTGGAGGAATCCGGTGGGGCTTGTATGATGGGACATCTGACCGACCATGTCGGATAAAGGTAGCGTCGCTCACTCTTCTTTCCTGAGTATGGTCACCTCCTTGGCCCTGAACAATTGGCGAAAGGCTTTATCGACCCTAGGCATCACATGATATATCCCGTTTCGACGAAACAGCCCTCCGCACACAATGGCATGGATCTGCCGATGCCATCTGGCCTAGTCTCCGAATATCAGGATAGTTATCATCGCATCGAAGATGTCGCGCTTCAGACCAAGGGCAGCGCGAAGGAGTCTCTGCTGATTTTCTCCAGCCTTACTCGGTTTTGACAATAGGTTGCGGTTGGAGAGAAAGAATTTGTGAAGGATGATCGGAATATTGAAGACGTATTGACGCTGGGAATCGGGAGGAGAATGTTTTCCCGCAGCAGCTTGCCGCACTGGATGACTTCTTTGGCATGACAGGAGACGGCAGGCAGAAACTCATGGCGGCAGTCAGGATAGCGAACACGAGCGGCCCCCTTGCCTCAGATTACTGTATTGGAGGTCGGCACGCACTGCAGCGAAAATAATCGGACGAAAAATTATGTGGCTTCGAGTGAACTTCTCTGTATAGACCGCACTCTCCTGGCTGTGATCCTGTGTCAGGGTCACAGCCAGGGTGGTATTCTTACCTGACTATTAAAAAGACTGTCAATGGGGAATTACTTCATTACCGCAGACCCCCAACAACCAGTAGATCCTGAAGGAAATTCACTAAAATAGAGATTGGTTCTATTTCGGCCATTACATTCATCAGCCTTACGGTCACATAAAGAGTGTACTATGGAACCCATCCAGCAGTTAGGCATTCCTTCCTCCAGGCCTTTGTCATGCCTGGTAGGGGTAAGGTAATCCCATGATTGGAGTTTGAATGTTTTTCCACCATCCAAGGACCATACAGCGCAGATCATTGAACTAAGACCATTGGGAAATGGCGGATAAGGGGTTCTGTAAGGATAAGTATTCCATTTAATACTGTGTGTAGTGAAAAACACATCGTTCAGATAAACTTCCTGCCCTTGAGGACTGCCAAGATCAGTGGCAGTGTCAGGAGTAACGGGAGGTTGAGGCCATGCTCCTCCCCAAGTTGTTATATCAGCACTTCCGTGTAAAAAATCAGTGACATGAACGACAGTTAAGGAGGTGGAAGCCGTCAGGCCAGCCTGAGAGACATCAACAAAACCTGATGTCAACAATAATACCGTACCCAATATCGTAAAATGTTTTTTCATTCTATTTATATTTATCAAAATTCTTGTTACTGGCTGAGATACAGCCGTTCCAGTTTTGGCAGTCAATTGGCTGCCGGTTAAATTATGTCATGATGGGGATGTCCCACATGCCCATCATGATTTCAGTCGATGTCCCATGCCGCAATCGGTCTCGTTCAGGTCTCTATGTTGCGCTTCTCTTGGAGAAATCAGCGCCGCATCACATGGCCATAATCGATGATACCAGTTGCTTCTTTCGAAAAAGAATTTAAAAAGTACTATAATACAATAAGTTAAAAAATCAATATTGAAAAATCTCTTCCGTGGAGCTGCCTATGCACACTCCTTTTCCTGGTTCTGCCTATTAAAGAATCAGTCCTGGTACAGGGCATGGACCATCCCTTCCGACACATTTCGGGTATGGGGTACATATGTCGTATCTGGTTCTGTGACAGGTGGAAAAAAGTGGACACCAGTGCGCCGATTTCTTAAGATGAAAACTTAGATTTCTGTCGGTTTGGAAAGGATTATCAACGGGAACTGTGTAGATTTTCGGAAAAGGCAGGTACTGAAGGGGGATCGAAGAACAAATGAAAAATTACTCTCGTTCCATGGTGATAAAAATCCCATGGAACTAAAATGTCTTTCCCGCGCATCAGTGCAGCGGGTTGGGGCCGAGGGCCTGTTAATGGTTCTTTCCTCTGTCCCTTTTATGCTTGCCGCCATGATAGGTGACACTGCTACTCCGCCACTCTGGCGGATGGCGGCGGCAGGCGTAGCTTCTATCTCCTGTCTGGCCGCGGCGTTTCTGCTCCTGCGCCGTCCGCAACTGGGGCGGCTCTTTGGTGGACTGGCCCTGGCCGGCAGTACGATTGTGCTCATTCCCTTTTTTGAGAGTAATCCAATTACGGTGCTTCTGGGCGCGGTGATGATTATCGGCGCCGGGTACGCCTTGGCTGATTTTCGGCCCTGCATGGATGAGCTGCAGCGCAGCAGCCCTGTTGATCGCTGTCTGCAGCGGGCACGCTGGGCGGCTATGACCATGTCTGGACTTGTACTGGCGGTGGCCATTGTTGACCGGGGCAGTCATTTCCTGGTGAACACGGCGCTTATGGTCTCTGTCGGGGTGACGATGATCCTGGTGATGCATTGGATCTGGCGACGGTTTGCGCCAGTGGCTGCAGTGGCTTTGATCATGGTGAGTCTGGTTGCGATTTGTGCCGTGATCTTTTCTTTTATGAATGGCTATTTCCGGCTGACGGCATTTATTGTCGGTATCCTGGCCATCCTTGTCCTGCCGGATTCAACAGAGGAACAGGATGATCGCTGGTGGAAGATCCTGCTCAGTCACCCGGCCCGTGTTCTGCTCAGTACCTTTTTTGCCCTGTGCAGTCTGGGAACACTTTTATTGTTGGTGCCGGGGGCAACCCAGGTGAAAGGCATTAGCCTTGTGGATGCCGCTTTTACCTCGGTGAGTGCGGTCTGTGTAACCGGCCTGACGGTCCTTGATACCCCTCATGATTTTACCCTCTTCGGGCAGGGCTTGATTCTGCTGCTCATTCAACTGGGCGGGCTCGGCATCATGTCGATTGCCACCGTGGGCATGCATGCCCTGGGGCGGCGAATGAGCCTGCGTCAGGAACGTCTTATGACCTCAATGACGGATACGGATCACCAGAATCTGGTGGTTTCGCTTGTTACTATCCTCCGATTCACCTTTGTTGCTGAGGGCTTGGGGGCGTTGGCCCTGACTGGATTATTTCATGTCTCTGGAGATAATTGGGGTCAGGCTGCCTGGCGCGGTCTCTTTACCTCCATTTCTGCCTTCTGTAATGCCGGTTTTGCCCTGCAGAGTAATAACCTGATCCCCTATCAGGGAAATCCGTTTATCCTTCATGTTGTGGCCCTGTTGATCGTGTTTGGCGGTCTGGCACCTGCGACCAGCCTGCTGGTTCCGCGCTGGCTGGCTGGGCGACCTGTTGCGGTCGGCGTGCGTCTGGTTCTGGTGACAACGGCTGTTCTCTTAATCAGCGGAGCCTTATTCTTTCTTGCCTTTGAATGGCACGGCGCCTTGTCCGGGATGACTGTGGCCGATAAGATTCACAATGCCTGGTTTCAGTCGGTCACGCTGCGGACCGCCGGCTTTAATTCCGTTGATATTGCCGGGGTGATGAATCCTTCCTGCCTGATCATGACCTGTCTCATGTTTATTGGCGGTAGTCCCGGCGGCACCGCCGGCGGCGTAAAGACCACGACCATCGCTCTTCTGGTCATGACCTTCTGGGCAAGTGTCACCGGCCGTTCCGAGGTTATTGTCCAGAATCGGAGAATCCCGCCTGCCACGATTAATCGTGCCATAACCATTGTCAGCTCCGGCGCTCTTCTCTGGCTTGTCATGGTCCTCATGCTGGAGATGACCCAACAGATTCCGGCACGCGAACTCCTCTTCGAGGTAACGTCAGCGCTGGGGACGGTTGGCCTTTCTCTGGGAGCCACCAACCACCTTGATGGTATTGGCAAAATTATTTTGATGATTGCCATGTTTGCGGGGCGCATCGGGCCCATGACCTTGTTCATGCTTTTGAGTGAGGAAAGGTCGGTGTCTGTTACCCGCTGCCTGGATGCGAAAGTTTCGTTAACCTAAGTCCTCAAGTGGATTGTCTGTAGTCTTTCAGGCTATTGGCTAAACACCTGCAGACTAAGCTGTTGTACTTATCTATCACATTGTAATATCGTAAACGGCATAAGGGTCCGTAACGAAATAGATTAAAATGTAATGGGTGTTTCGCAACAACCCCTAAATAACCTGAAGGAGACTGCAACTGTGGCTCAACAAATATTGATTGTCGGACTTGGTCAGTTTGGCATGTCTCTGGCTCATACCCTGTCTGACAAGGGCGCTGAGGTCCTCGCCGTTGATCGGCGTCAAAATCTGGTTGAGGAGGCATCGTCCTTTGTGACTGAGGCCATGGTCATGGATGCCTCCGATGAGACGGAACTGGCCCGTCTGCAGCCGGGAAAAAGAGATGTGGTCGTGTGCGCCATCGGTGATGACTCCAAAGAGGCCTCCATTATCTGTACGGCATTGCTGCGACAGATGGGTGCGCCCCTGGTTATTGCCCGCGCCAATGATGCCATGCACCAGCGTATCCTGCATCTGGTGGGGGCGCATCAGGTGGTGAACCCGGAACAGGAGTTTGCCAAGCGTTTTGCCAATCGTTTGATTTATCGGCATGTTGTGGCCGACATGCCCTTTGGAGATGATCTGCATCTGACCGAGATCAAGGTCCTGCCCACCATGGTCGGTAAGACCCTGATCGAACTGGAACTGCCCAAGCGATTTGGGGTGATGGTGGTCGCTATCAGGCGGGGTTCACCTGGCCGGATTGTGCAGCCCACGCCGAATTCCCCGCTGCAGGAAGGTGATAATCTGGTCATCGTCTCCAATGAGGCGGCCATTCCAAAATTGACAGAGGAGTTTTAAGATGCGGCTGGCACAAGCTGTTCGGCTGGGAGCCTGGCTGTTGGTAGGGCTGAACCTGCTCATGGCCCTTGGCGCTATCTGGATTCTCATGCGCATGGCACCGGCCATGGCCGGTATTATCGAACGAAATGATCGTTCCCTTTATGCCTGCGAGGAGATGCTTGCCGCGCTTGTCCTGGTCGGTGATGATATGTCCTCTGATGAGGAGCAGCATCTCCGTCGATTCGAGGTGGCTTTGAAACGGGCCCAAGAGAATGTGACTGAAAAAGGGGAATCTGCAGCTCTGAAGCTTATTGCCGCCAGTTCATCTGCGGCCTTTGCCGGCAATCTTTCTGCCCGCCAGCAAATGGTGGCGGCCATTGTTCGGCTTGGAGATATCAATCGTGAGGCGATGAATCAGGCGGATAAACGTGTCAGACAATTTGGTGAGGCCGGGATCTGGGGAGTTGTCTTTATGGCGATCTCTGTCTTTGGCGTTGGTATGCTTTTTACCCGCAGCCTATTGCGACGGGTGGTGACACCGATGGTTGAGCTCCATGCCGTCATTACCGCCTATCGTAAGGGAGAGACCAGGCGCCGTTGTTCAGGGGGCGATATGTCTCCAGAGGTGCGGTCGGTATTTCATGGGATCAACGAGATCCTTGATCAAGGTCAGGCCCAGGATTTATTGAAACGGGATTTTACAGTGAATTGGCGCCTGGATCAGTCTGATGTTGAGAAGTGAGGTGGCAGGATGGTAACGAAGGGGAAGCAATACACTCAGGAATGTATAAACTGATAGAGGGGTTTCGGTGGTCTCTGGTGAGGTGATTGTAATATCCGTCACGATATCTCAATCACCTCCTTTGAAAGTAATCCCAATCAGTTTTTGAAACTGTGAATCGGTGCCGGTATCCTGCCGCCCCAGGCGATGAAGCGGCTGGACTTGCCGACATTGCGCACCGGCATGATCGGGCTGGCCCCGAAGAGGCCGCCAAAGCTGACGAGATCTCCCGCCTCTTTGCCGGGGATCGGAATCAGACGGACGGCGGTGGTCTTGTTGTTGATCATCCCCAGAGCCATCTCATCGGCAATGATTGCCGAGATGGTGTCGGCATCCACCGAACCGGGAATCGGGATCATGTCGAGTCCAACCGAACAGACGCAGGTCATGGCTTCGAGCTTTTCCAGACAGAGGGCGCCGCTGCCGACCGCTGCGGCCAGCACTTCGTCTTCCATCACCGGGATAAAGGCCCCGCTCAGTCCGCCCACGGCCTTGCTGGCAAAGATGCCGCCTTTTTTCACCGCGTCATTGAGCATGGCGAGGATGGCGGTGGAGCCGGGTGCGCCCACCACATCCACACCCAGGATCTCCAGGATCTCACCGACACTGTCACCAACGGTCGGGGTTGGGGCCAAGGAGAGGTCAACTACCCCAAACTCAATTCCCATCTCCTCTGAAACCTTGCGGCCGATCAGCTCGCCGCAGCGGGTGACGCGGAAGGTGGTCTGCTTGATCTCTTCGGCAATATCATCCAGCCCCAGATTCTCCCGGCCCCTGGCACTGATCAGCCTGTCGAGTGCCCGGGCAATAACCCCTGGGCCGCTGACGCCGACGTTGAGCACTAGATCCGCCTCTTCCAGGCCATGGATGGCGCCGGCCATGAAGGGGTTATCCCCCGGCTGATTGCAGAAGACGACAAACTTGGCGGCGCCGAAACCATTCTGCTCCCGAGTTATCTCGGCCAGATCCTTCACCGTCTGGCCGATCAGGGCCAGGGCATCCATGTTGATTCCTTTCTGACTGCTGGCAATATTGATAGAGGCGCAGAGCTTGGTCGTGCGGGCCAGGGCTTCGGGGATGGAGGCGATATATTCCCGATCGGTGGCCGTCATCCCTTTTTCCACCTGAGCCGAAAAGCCGCCCAGAATATCGACGCCAGCGGCAGTGGCGGCACGATCAAGGGCGAGTGCCAGCTCCACGAATCCCTGGCGGTCAAACCCGGCCCCGACAAAGGCAATGGGGGTGACCGATATCCGTTTATTGACCACCGGAATCCCATATTTCTGGCTCACCTTGTTACAGGTCTCGACAAAACGGGCGGCCGCTGTGCCTATCTTTTCTTCGACGCGGCGACAGGTCTCGCTGACAACACCACCCCGGCAGTCGAGAAGATTGATGCCCATGGTGACGGCGCGCACATCAAGATTCTCCTTCTGGATCATCTCAACGGTGGCAAGAATATGGTCCGATCGTAACATATTGGTCTGGCTCCGGCTTTGTAGAGGAAAAAAAGTCAACAGGGGGACAAAAGGATGGTACCCGGGGTTAAAACAGCGTGATCTCGCTGGTGGCCTTGAAGATATCTTCATGCTGCAGCACGACGCTCAGGCCGGCTTCTTCGGCACAACTGGTAAGGCTGCTACGGATATCGTCAACCGACTCCACGGCGCTGAAATCAAGCTGCAGGATCATAGTGTACTGGTCGCCACTGAGGGTGGTGGCAAGATCGAGGATATTGATCCCATGCTGATAACAGAAGAGACTGATCCGATGTACCAGACCACTTTTATTTTTCCCCTGGGCGGTCAGTATATAGGTCTCTGGCGATCTTTTGGCCTTGGCAATCTCCATGGGAATTTTCATCTCCTTGACCACCACCTCCAATCTGGTTTCAGACGGGATATGGGAAAAGGCGGCCACAACGTCTTCGGGGGTTACCGAGTCCTCAAAGGTGGCAATGAGGATCATGGTAAAATAGTCACAGAGGACGGACTGATTCAGGTCCGCCAGATCCCCCTGCAGTTTGTAAATGACCCCGGTGATATCGGCGACAATGCCGGGCCTGTCTTTCGACATGACTGACATGACCATCTGTTTGCCCATCTGTTTACTCCTGCTATGAATATTGTGTAGAGACTGATTGCAACCTGTCAAAAGAGAAGCTTCTCAGCATTTTCTTTTTTACATGGTGGCATGGGCCATGATCGTCATGTAGTTATCCAGACTATTGGTGGGAGCGGCTTGGCCGGCGAGTGTCTTTTTGTCAAAATTGCATTGATTGTTCCGGCAATATACGCCATCGGTCAGGTAATTGGCAATAAGCTTGGGGACATCATAATGATGCATGGTGTCATATTGCATGGTCTTGCCGTTTTCGATGATCACGATGCGATTGTAGTAGATGCTGTTTTCAATGTTTTTCATGTATTGGAATTTCTTATAGGTTAGCGGGCCCAAAGTGAGTGGCGGGACATGATCGCTGACCAGAATGATCAGGCTGTGCGGATCAATCTTCAGCAAGCCCTGGACATATTTGGCGATGGCCTCGGTTCGGTAGTAATGTTGGTTGACTGCCCGCTCAAGTTGCTCGTCCTTTTGGCCAGACACAAGTTTGATTATCCTGGGACGGAGTGTCTCATCAAGGTAGTGGGGGGTGTGGCCGTAAATAGTCATGATATAATTGAACAGCGGTTTCCCTGGATGTTCCTGAAGATATCTGGTGACATACTCAAGATTCTGGTTCAAAAGAGTGCCGTCAAACATATACCATTCTTTTTTAGTATCGCCGGTGCTCAGATAGGTGTCCGTGCCGGGAGCATTTTCCAGGGGAAAAAAGATGTTTTGAAATCCCGTGCCCTTGTAGGCAGGAATGGCATTGAAAAACTTGGGCTTGTGGCCGTTGGAAGCCATGGTCTTATACCCGGCGTCATCCAGGATTGATGGCAGGCAATAGGTTTTACCTCCGGTAAAGACATTGAATTCAACACTGGAGAGGGCCCGCAGGGCGGGTACACCGCAGAGTACCTCGAATTCGGCCTGGGCTGTGCCACCGCCAAAGACCGGCGAGATGGAATAGGTATCTGTTTTACCGACCAGCTTTTTGAAGGCCGGAGCTGCCGCTGGTTGAGAAAGCTTCAGTCCGGAAAATATTTTGGGATCAAGAAAGCTTTCGAGCACGATCAGATGCACATTCCTGTTCCGGGCAGATGTCTTGATCTGTTGTGACAGAGCAGCCATCTGCTCAATAAACTCCTTCCTGTCACGGAAGGCCAGGGTCTTTTCAATGGAATTTTTACGCTGGGCCTCAAAATAGGTCGCCATGGTGAGGCGACCGTTATTGCCGACACTGAGAGCATCCGACCATCCTATAATCGTGTCCTCCAGGGGCTGGAAGGTGGTCAGGAAGCTAGCGGGCGCAAGCTCAACGGCAAAGATCAAGACCATTGCCGGTATGGCTGCGACCAGGCTCCTGCGCCAATGTTTCCAGTCAAGGGAGAGAAACAGGACGAGGATAAAAATAATGACGGTCAATCCGACAAGGGTGGCATAATGAAAAGGCAGGATGTCCAGGAGCTCTGGAATCTCGGTGACTTCCACTATGCGGACAAAGCGGCCGTACACCATGTAATAGATGTCGGTAATGGTATAGGCGAGAATCAGTGGCAGGGCTGCCAGCCAGGGTTGCCAGGGCGATTTCTTCAGCACACAGTTACAGAGAAAATAACTGTAGAGGAGTAGAGGGGCTTCCAGGCGCAGGCTTGACCAGAGGGATGGCAGGCCTCCGTGATTGTGCAGCACAGAAGAGTAGGCCAGTATACATAAGAAAAAGGCAAAGTAGCGATTGAAGAAAATCGTGATAAGGGACAAAGTGTTAGTTGCTCACAATAAATTTGGATCGGTCAGCTATCAAAAGGGGATCTTTTCGGGGGATCCTGCAATCAATAGCTTATCTTGCCATCGAGGAGGATTTCCAGGGCGGCGTTGGCCTGCATCTGGGCGACGATCCCCAGGCGGGGAGCGGTCAGGCCATTCTCAGTGCTGTATGGGGTTTGCTGGTCGCCGCAGATAACCATCCTGCCGCGCACAGTGGTGCTCAAGCTGTTATTCATGCCGTAGCCGGAAATCCCTGAACCCATAATCAGAAAGCGATCGGGAAAATCCCTGGTCCAGCAATGGGCCGCTAAGGCCTTCATCTCGGGAGCATCAAAGGCCTCAATCAGGAGATCGGCCTCGGAAAAGAGCTCAGTCAGATTGTCAGCAGTGACCCGGGTGCAATGCAGTGTCGCCTGCACATGGGGATTGATGCGCAGCAGGTTCTGCTGCAGGGCCGCTGTTTTTTCCATCCCCACCTGATCAAGAAAATAATATTGCCGATTGAGATTGCTGATCTCCACCCGGTCATCATCAGCGATGACGAATCGCTGCACCCCGGCACGAAGGAGGCTGACCGCGATATTGGATCCCAACCCTCCAGCGCCGGCAATGCCCACTACCTTGTCTTGCAACTTGTCCAGGGATCCTGGCGGGTTCCTGGCGTATAACTCTTTCAGATAGGGTTCTTTTTCCATGGCGGACGATTATACCATTTCGCCAGGGTTTCCGTAATAGTTATCTTTGCTGCCCTTCCTTCTCACACTCGATGTTCAGCGAACATTCTTCCTCCTCACTGAAAACCGGAATGGGGTTCTGAGAACTCTGCCCCTCAGTGTTCAGATAAAGGAGCGGGTCAGCCAGGTAACAGGCCTGTTGAATATAGTGGATAATCTGTTTTTCGCCTTTGATAAGAGAAAATCCTGATTGGTTTTTTTCAAGCAAAACCGGAATAGAGTCGATCCCCAGTAATTTGAGTAAAAGCTTGTTTAATTCCGGGTCATAAGAAGCTGTGCGTTTCGTTCCCTTGAGATCAAAATCAGCCAGATTTTCAATGGGATTAAAATGGAAATTGCAACTGCTGCAGCCCTCCAGGGCCTGAAGAACATTTTTGCAGTGGGGGCAATCTGCTGAAAAGAAGAGGTACAGTTCTTTCTGGGGATTGAGGCAGGTTCGCGTTCCATAGGTGCCGCTGTTGATTGTTTGCTGCTTGGATAAAAGAGCGGTCGGGCCGTAACTCAACATGGAAGAGATGAGTATGGTACCGGAAAGTATGCTGATTCCAGCAAGAGATTGTTTCCATCCAGCCAGGGCATTTAACAGCAGAACGATTGCAAACAAGATGAGACAATACGCACAAAATGTTCCGGCAACATAAATCTGATAGGCTATCATCACACCTTCAACAGCTACTCCTGTGAGCAGGAAGAGCCTGGAGAGATCCATGAGAAGGGGGCCTTTACGGCGGGCCAGAAAAAAGAGCCAGCAGACAGCCTGAAAATAGAAAAAACCGACAATATTAAAATATAAAGGGGGAATGGCTATCAGGCTTTCAACAATCTTGCAGCCCAGATTCAGACATGCCGCTTCCCCGCGGAAGAGAATGACCAGAATCTGGATCATTACCAGGATGCTGGCGGCAAAGGAAATGGCAGAAATCAGTTTGGACTTTCTTTCAGTCATGGTCTCTACTGTAGTAGTTTCGGTGAGTTATGTACAAGTTCTAACTAGAAAATGTCGAAAAGCCTGTCAGGAAAATGAGATTGCCTCCTTGTTGCAGAAGTATGATAAGATTTTACCAGGAAGTTTCAAGTCTCAGGCTGGAATCCCCGACCAAATCAGAGGACATGCTACTAATTCAAAATGATCTTATGTCCCCTGATTTAAGCTGGATTTTATGAGCCTGGATCTGGTGACAGTGAGTGAACATGATGAGATGGAACGTGTCTTCCATCTCTTTGCCGAACATCCATATACCCTGATGCCCTAAGTCAGAGCGAATAATCCGCGGCAAAGCTGTGGGGGTGGTCCGAGAGCTAAGCCTTGTTACAGTCTATGGGAAACATGTGTTGAAACAGGATTTGCACAGTTGAAGGGGCGGAGAGCAAACTATATCTGGGAGTCAATCGGGGACAGACCGCGTTTGCCGCTAGATGTGGCCTCTCCCCTATTTTCACACTATTTGACTCCTCAAGATTTATATCATATAATTTCACAAAATAAGATCTAAACAGAGTTAAAGCCAAGCCTGCCGGAAGATAGGGATGGAAAACCACGGGGCTTATCAGTCAGCCGGATTATCTTTTTGATGAGTTAGTTCGGCTTTTTTATTGCCAGGGGAGTGAAGTGGTAAAACAGGTCGTGATGTGGATATCCAAGATCTTCTTATTTGGCTGCGATCTTCAAATGTCCTTTTTTACGCACACAAAGAAAAATAATAAGGAGAGTAACGCATTGATAAAATCCAACTTTATTGTTTCTGTCTCTGTTGCAGCTCTCCTCGCTTTCATTCAAATTCCACCGTCATTTGCGCAAAATAAAGTGGTTGTAATTCCCTTGGGAAAATCTGCATCCATGGACGTAGTGGTAGTCAGGCAAGCTAATGCCACTAGAAGTGGCCCCGGAAATTTGAACAAGCCGTTAAGTGGAAAATCTGCTACAAATAATGCCCTCTAATGGGCTAGATTATGGAGCAGAAAATGGCAAAAGGAACGAGACGGAAACATTCATCAGCATTCAAGGCGAAAGTGG
>JAHJKP010000018.1 GCA_018821985.1 Pseudomonadota bacterium | reverse complement strand
CGCCACTCTACTCAGGACCGAAGTCCCTTTCGCGTTCGACTTGCATGTGTTAAGCACGCCGCCAGCGTTCGTTCTGAGCCAGGATCAAACTCTCCAGTTTAATATCCTGAACTGATTGCTCAGTTACTTATCTTTTACTACCCGGTATCTTTGCCTAAGCTCGATACCGGCGAATGCATAAATGCACTCTTGGGACCGTTTGCTGTTTGCTGCTATTCAGTTTTCAAGGATCGTTTCAACCGTCTCAGCCTGCAAGACAGTCACGCGGTCAAGGCCGCAGCGAAGATGTCAATCTAATCAAATCCGAACAACCTGTCAATAACTTTTTTCTCGAGGTCGTTCGTTTTACTGCCACTCTTTCCTCAGGCCATCTGCTGCTTTTGCCTCGCACCCAAGGACCGCGGCAAACTACTCAATCAATGATTCACTGTCAATGAAAAAATGACCTAAAAATTGACATGAGTCTCTTTATTATTTTTTTCCATTTATTAGGACCATCTTGTTCATTTCCTATGAAAATAGTTTGCTTTTAGTCTGTATAAACCGTAACATAGCAGATGATTGTCCTTAATCTGAAGCAACAGTACTGTCTTATACTGCCCTTTTACCTCTTGAATGCGCGGCCTCATGACTGACAAAAAACAACTCCTTTGCGCCTTACCTAAAATTGACGAATGCCTTGCAGGCCTGGAAAGCAGGACAGGATCGGCTCCAGCCCAGCTTGTTAAACTTGCAGTACGTCATTGCATTGATTCTGAACGACAACGTATTTTAGCAGACGACCCACATTGCAAGCTCTTGAGTCATGAACAATGGGATGAGCTACTCCTTGAGGCAGTCACCTTAAAAAGCCAGATGAATCTTCGCCGAGTTATTAATGGCACCGGCGTTGTCATCCATACCAACCTGGGCCGCTCTCTACTTTCCGCGTCCATGGTCGATGCCCTTCAACAGGCAGGAGCCCATTATACCAACCTTGAATTTGATCTCAGCAATGGCAAAAGAGGCAGCAGATACAGCCTGGTAGAAGAAATCATCTGCGATTTGACCGGGGCCGAGGCAGCCCTGGTTGTCAACAATAATGCCGCCGCTGTATTACTGGCACTTGACACCCTGGCCTCCGGCAAAGAAGTAATTGTCTCCAGAGGGCAGCTGGTTGAGATTGGTGGTTCATTCAGAATACCCGATGTGATCGCTAAGAGCGGCGCTCGCCTGGTTGAGGTTGGGGCCACTAATCGAACCCATCTCGCCGATTATGAAAGAATGATAAATGATGAGACCGCCATGTTATTAAAGGTTCATACCTCAAATTTCAGGGTGATAGGTTTCACCTCCGAGGTCTCTGCTGAAGAACTCGTGGCCCTGGCTCATGCAAGTGGATTACCAGTAATGGAAGATCTGGGAAGTGGCAGTCTGGTCGATCTTTCTTCGTTTGGCCTACCACAAGAACCAACCGTGCAGCAGATCGTCAAGGCCGGCGTTGACGTGGTCACATTCAGTGGCGACAAGCTCCTGGGCGGGCCCCAGGCCGGTCTTATCGTTGGCAAAAAAGAAGTCATTGACCGCATCAAGCGCAACCCTTTAAATCGTGCCCTGCGCATAGACAAGTTCACCCTGGCCTCTCTGGAGGCAGTGTTACGCAACTATTATGATCTGGAGCAGGCCCTGACCACCGTCCCCACCCTCAAGATGTTAACCCAGCCTGTTGAACTGATAAAAAGAAGAGCCAAAAGACTCATGCGCCGAGTTCACGCAATTGTCCAGCCAGCCTGCTCTCTTTGCCTGCACCCCACGATGTCGCGGGTAGGTGGTGGCGCTATGCCTGAACATGGACTGCCTAGCTGGGCTGTTGCCTTCAAACCTCTTTATATACATCTCAGCGCCATGGAACAAGGCCTGCGCAAGCTTGCCATCCCTATCATTGGAAGAATGGAAGATGACTCCTTGCTCTTAGATATGAGGACAGTAAGTGATGACGAAATCCCCGACCTGGCCGCCTCTTTAATTTCTTTCTTTGGGTGTGGAGAGCTCTCGTGATTCATCATTTTCCTCTTTTCAGCGCCGCTCATTCGCTTTCACACCATGATTTTCACAACTTCTTCCTCCCCTTTTCCAGGGTAATAAAAGAGAAAATAACAACGGCCACTGAGGTATCTTTCCTTGAAGATGCCTGTCAATTGGACAACGTATCTGATGATGTATCCAGAAGTTCTCTTCTTAAAGAAATTTTCGCACAAACTTTAGAGACCAAAGTACCTGCGGCCTATGACAATTGCCTGTTCTTTCCTTTCTCTATTGCTGATGAACAGATTATTGTGGCCTTTGTTACAGGGATCGACCGACTGCTTGTGAAAAAGGCTGGTCACGATTGGTTACAGGAGGTCCGTGATACCCTGCAACGCGAATTTCTGATTTTAAAACAGGCAGGCGTTGATCTACAGACAGGTCTCCTCAATGGCGCCCACCTGAACACATTATTTGACACCTCTCCCGAAGGAGAACATGTTGGCCTGGTTCTGGTAGAAATCTACCCCAAGGCTCGCACCGCCATGGAAGGCATGCGACATGTGCGACGCTCAGCGACTGTACTTAAATCTTTTGCCGGAGAACATATTCCCCTGTATCACATCGGACAGTCGGTTTTTGCCTTCGCCTGCCGGAACTGCAATGAAGATTCTGCCGCTCGTTTTGGCCCTTTACTGGTATCCTTTTTGAAACAGGAACAATTCAAACGCGTTCACGTCGGATACAGCCAGGGAGAACTCAGCCAAAACTCCCATAATGAAACAAGAAAGACAGGTCGACAGATCCTCGACGAAGCCTGGCTGGCCCTGCAGGTTGCCTGCAAAAGAGGGCCTTTTAGTTTCTGCACCTATCGCTCACTACAAAATTCACAACGCCACTCTCTCTATGCCTCGACTCGAGATATCCTGGCCAGGATTCAGCCCTTCTGGCAAAAATTGGATCAATTTTCCCTGGTACAACTGCATCCAGCAAAAGGATCTGACAATATCTTTGATAAAATTACTCTTGATCTTGTCGGCAGTAAAAAATTCAAGGGGAAAGATAGAGATGTTTATATACTACTGCCAAACATAGATTCTCGAAGAGTGCTGCCTCTTGTCAAGAAAATCATACAATCCATAACTCGCGACATAAAAAACAATGTAAATATAGCGGCAGGTATTGCTACATTTCCATTCAGTGATTTTAAAAAACCAGAACTGATACTTAATTGTCGAAAAGCTTTATTGCATGGAGCATTATTGGGAGAAGGCACGATCACAGTCTTTGAGGCCTTAAGCCTGAATGTCAGCGGCGATATTTTTTATGGAGAAGGCGATATTCCCAAGGCCGTCAAAGAATATAGACGCGGCTTATTAATTCAGCCCAATGACGTAAACCTGCTCAACAGTCTGGGCGTAAGTTATGCCATGATGAACAGACACAGCATGGCCAATGACTGCTTTATAAAGGCATTAACTGTAAAAAATGATGATTTCATGTCTTGGTATAACCTGGGACTTGGACGTGAATTGCAGGGAAATATTGCAGGGGCAGTCGAATCCTTTGAACATGCCGTCAAATATCACATTGAAGACGAACCGGATACTGCCAACGTCAGAAAAGAGCTGCCTTTGCAACTGGGGAAGCTCTACTGCCAAACAGGACGCTATCAGGAAACTTTAGATATTCTTTTACCATGGTACTATAATACGGAAAAGAACGATCTCGGATCTGGAAGGGCCTTACGTTATCTTGGAGAATCTTGTCATGGAGTAGGTCGGGTTCGGGAAGCAATGAGCTGGTTGCAACGAGCCATACGTTTTGATGAGTTTGATGCGGATGCCCTGAGTCTGTTGGGAGAAATCTACCTTGATAACAACGAGGGCGACCAAATTGCCCTGAAGCTCTGCGAAAAAAGTGTTGAGCTCAATCCAATACCAGCCCTGTTTCATCTTCGGCTCGCAAGAGCGCAGGTACAATGCGATTATCTGGAAGCAGCAAGAGAGACTCTCCGTCACTGTCTCAGGAATAAAGAGAC
The DNA here is from genome assembly GCA_018821985.1 of Pseudomonadota bacterium. Lineage (GTDB taxonomy): Bacteria > Desulfobacterota > Desulfobulbia > Desulfobulbales > Desulfocapsaceae > UBA2270. Next base: position 12,534 of record JAHJKP010000018.1, on the reverse strand, counting down.
AAAAAAAGCAGCTGGCTTCCAAATGGGATTAACATATTGGAAGCAGAGACAAAAAAAAAGAGCCAAGCACTGGTTTTCCAAGATACTTACCCATGAAGAGATTGGGTCCAACCAGCACAAACAGGCCAGCAGCTATCTCCTGGAGCTTCAGACTCAATAAACTCAAGCAAAGGATTATCGCAGCATGCAAAACAGTGATCGAAGGCGGATAAAAAGGGAACCTAAATATTGTCTGGACAACAGTGTCGTTGGCGATTCCTGGAGAATGTTTCGCATCATGTCAGAATTTGTCGATGGATTTGACACCATGTCCGCAATAGATGTGCCGGTGGTAACAATTTACGGTTCAGCCAGAACAGCAAAAGACAATCCGTACTACAAACTGGCAGAAGAGCTTGCCGGCAAATTAGCCCAAGCCGGTTATGGAATCATTACCGGAGGTGGCCCAGGCATCATGGAGGCGGCTAACAAGGGGGCCTTCGAGGCAGGTGGCGTCTCCATTGGTCTCAATATCCACCTTCCACACGAACAGGCGCCGAATGCATTTATCAATTTCCCTTTGCATTTCAAATACTTCTTTGTGCGTAAAGTGATGTTTATGAAATATTCCATGGCCTTTATCTGTATGCCCGGCGGCTTTGGTTCCCTTGACGAACTTTTTGAATCCCTGACCCTTATCCAGACCCAGAGCGTTAAGCCCTTCCCTATTATTCTGATTGGCAGTGATTTTTGGGGTGGACTTTTAGAATGGATAAAGGATAAGTTCATATCAAATGGAACAATAAATAAGGACGACCTGTTACTCATCGACATGATGGATGATGTGGATGAAGTGGTTAATTATATAAAAAAGACCGTTGTGGTATGATATCAATTAACTCGTTTTCTCCTGACAAACAGTATACTTGTTGAACAAGGTGAATTTATGGCTCAGATAGATGCTTTTTTTAAATTGATGAACGATGAAGGTGCCTCGGATTTACACATGGTGGCAGGCCAGCAACCGATCCTCCGTATTCGTGGAGATATGGAGCGGGTGAAATTTAAAGTAATGGAGAATGAAGAATTAAAAAAAATGCTCTATGAAATCTGCCCGGAAGAAAAGATCAAGGCATTTGAAGAATCCGGGGATGTCGATTTTGGCTACGAGATCCCAGGGCTTGCCCGTTACCGTTGTAACTTTTTCCAGCAGAAGCATGGTATTGGCGCCGTTTTTCGTGAAATCCCCAGTGACATTATGTCCTGCGAACAACTGGGACTGCCAAAGGTTATCTCCCGACTGGCTCAACTTCCCAAAGGGCTTGTCCTAGTGACCGGACCTACAGGGTCCGGTAAGTCCACGACCCTAGCAGCCATTGTTGATGAGGTCAACAGAACCAGAAAAGATCATGTTCTGACCATTGAAGACCCTATTGAATTTGTACATAAGAGTCAGAAATGTATTATCAATCACCGAGAGGTCGGTCAGCACACCAAATCATTTACTGCCGCCCTTCGTGGCGCCTTACGTGAAGATCCCGATATCATCATGGTGGGTGAAATGCGTGACCTTGAAACAATCTCGTTAGCGATGGAGGCGGCCATGACCGGTCACCTTGTCTTTGGCACTCTGCATACCTTGAATGCCATGAAGACCGTTGATCGTATCATTGAAATCTTTCCCGCCAATCAGCAGGGGCAGGTCAGATCCACCTTATCGGATGCCCTGAAGGCCGTGGTCTCGCAAACCCTCTTTAAACGTATCGACATCAAAGGACGATGCGCCGCCCTTGAAATTCTGATTGCCACTCCGGCCGTGCGCAATCTCATTCGTGAGGGCAAAACATACCAGATCGCATCGGTAATGCAGACAGGAAAAAAATATGGCATGCAGACCCTTGATGACGCCATCTTAGCTTTTCTGGATAAAAAAATGATCAGTCCTGACTCTGCCTATTCCAACTGTATCGACAAGGCTAAATTTGTGAAATATCTCCTCAACCCTCCTTCTGATTTTACCGAGGTCTGATAAGGGGTCCATTCCGGCATTAAGATGATTTTTTCTTGACAAAAATCAGGCCGTGAATTAATGCAACAAGCACGGAATGAAAAATCGTTTCTATTGTTAATTTGCTGTTTAAGTATAAGATACTTGTTCTTTTAATTCTCTATTGGAGGTGTATCATGGCTTGGGATATCGTTATTGATTTAGACAAATGTGTTGGTGATGAAGAATGTGTAAACGCCTGTCCTGCTCAGGTATATGAGATGCGTGACGGCAAGGCCTTTGCCGCAGAGCCTGACGAATGTCTTGGTTGCGAGACCTGTGTTGAAGTTTGTCCTGAAGGCGCCATCACTGTCACTGAAGTATAATCTCCATCAGTCTCAGTCTGAGACAAGCCCATTCCCTTTTTAGGGGAATGGGCTTGTCTTGTTTTAAGGATACGAGTTCCAGATGATAAAAGGAACACTTTCAAAATTAAAACCAGGTGTCCCTAGACGGATTCATCTGTTGCTTGCAGCTACGTTATGGAGTTTCATAGGAGGCGTACTCATGTTCCGTGGAGCCTCCTGGCTGACAGCAGTCGCAAGACTATGGATCATGGTACCGGCCCTGATTGCCGGAACCTTGAAATCACTTTTCATCCTTGATAATACTGCCAGAAAGGGGGTCCATCGTATCCTGGAAATGGCAGATGGAACCTGCCTGGGAGCGGTTTATTCAATACGAACATGGCTGCTTGTTCTGGTCATGATGGGAAGTGGTATGGCGCTACGCCAATCTGCCTTACCCAGAGAGCTCTTGGGTGGTCTGTATGTAGCGATTGGCTGGGCCTTATTTTTTTCCAGCCGACACGCCTGGCAGGCTTGGCGACATATTTCTAATCAGCAGGAAAAGCAGTGATTCATCCTCAGCCACCTTCCAGATCTTTTAATCAGGTTTGCATAGACCCTTCTGCTCTGCACGAGAATTTCAGTAAAATGCAGCAACGGGTCGGCCGGGATATCCGGATCATGGCAATGGTCAAGGCAGATGCTTATGGCCATGGGATGATCCGGAGTGCCGTCTGCTTTGCCGGGGCAGGATGTGACTGCTTCGGGGTCGCCGAGATTGAGGAAGGGCTTGAATTACGACAAGCAGGAATCCAGGGTCAGATCTTTGTACTCCTGGGTTTTCAGCCCTCTCAGGAACAGCTTTTTTTTGAGTATGACCTGACCCCGGTCGTTTTTACTTATCAGGCTCTGGAACTGCTCTCACAGGCTGCAGTCATGAATGGTAAAGAAATGGCTTTTCACCTGAAGATCGATTGCGGTATGGGTAGACTGGGAATCATGCCTTCTGAACTAGAGGAATTTCTTGCTCGCCTGAAAGAATTCCCCAAACTATCGCTGGCCGGGATCATGAGCCACTTCCCCATGGCCGATGACGCACAGTCCACACATACCCTGGCGATGTACCAACAGTATAAAAAAGTCTGCATGCAGTCGAGTCAGCAACCTCCGGCTCTTTGTCATATCGCCAATTCCGGAGCAGCTCTCTATTTCCCCAAAACCAGCTGCGACATGGTACGTCTGGGCATTTCCCTCTATGGTTATTATCCCGATGGTGCCAAAGGGGCACAACTTGCCAGAGACGAAAAACTTGTTCCGGCCATGTCGTTTACCACTCAGGTCGTGCAGATAAAATCAGTTCCGGCAGCAACCGGGATCAGCTATGGCCATACCTTTGTCACCGAGAAGGAGACGAAGATAGCTGTTCTGCCGGTTGGATATGCGGATGGATTCCTCCGCAGCTTGTCCAATAAGGCACAAGTGCTTATTAAAGGAATGCGGGCCAGAATTATTGGCCGTATCTGCATGAACCTGTGCATGGCAGACATCTCAGAAATTCCAGGGGTAGAAACAGGTGACCCTGTGGTTATTCTGGGATCACAGGGGGCAGAGACAATTACTGCCGATGAGATTGCCGAATGGATGGGAACTATCTCCTACGAAGTTCTCTGTCTCTTTGGTAATAACAATGATAGAAACTATAATTAAACAATAATGAGCAAAGATGATACGGCAACGTTTAAAACAAGTTATTGACGCCTGTTTCGAGCAGGGGGTCAGGGCAGGCAAGTGGTCAGCGGATCTGGCCGGAAAATATACCGTGGAAGTTCCTAAACGGGAAGGCCAGGGAGATTTTTCCACAAATATGGCCCTCATCCTTGCCGGTACCCAAAAAAGTAATCCGCGACAGATCGCAACTCAGTTGGTTGCCCTTCTTGAACAAGAGACGGAACTCATCGATCATCTGGAGATTGCCGGTCCCGGCTTTGTCAATATCTTCTTGAATACAGGAGTCTGGCATCAAACGCTTTTTCCCGTGCTGGAACAGCGGAACGGGTTTGGTCTTTCCACCATCGGCCAAGGCAAAAGAGTCATGGTGGAGTTCGTCAGTGCCAATCCAACCGGCCCTCTCAGTATTGGTCATGGCCGCCAGGCAATCCTTGGCGATGCCATTGCCCGACTGCTGACGGCCACGGGCCATGATGTCTTCCGTGAATATTATTTTAATGATGCCGGACGACAGATGCGAGTGCTTGGCGAGTCCACCCGGGCCAGATATCTGGAACTGCTTGGACTGCCCAGCGAATTCCCGGAAGATGGTTATCAAGGAGATTATATCCAGGATATAGCCAAAGAGATGGTTGCCGAGCATGGGGACTCCCTCAAGGACAATGCGGATGTCCTCATCTTCACCAAGAAGGCTAAAGATCTTATTTTCAAGGATATCTCCGGAACCCTTGAGCGAATGGGAATCGTCTTTGACAACTATTTTAACGAACATACTCTCTATGAAGATGGTCATGTGGACTCGGTGGTAGCTGAGCTCAGAGCAAAAGGTCTGGTCTATGAAAAAGAGGGCGCAACTTGGTTCAAGACCACTGAATTTGGCCAGGATCAGGATCGGGTTATCATCAAGAGTACAGGCGAGCCCACCTATCGTCTGCCTGATATCGCCTATCACCGGGAGAAATTCCGCCGCAACTTTGACTGGATGATCAATGTATTCGGTTCCGATCATATAGCCACTGTCCCTGACGTCCTGGCCGGGGTACGGGCGCTTGGCTATGATGATTCCAAGGTGACCGTGGTTCTCCATCAGTTCGTGACCCTGACCCGTGATGGCAAACAGGTAAAGATGTCCACCCGCAAGGCGACCTTTGTCACGGTCGACGAGCTCCTTGATGAGGTTGGGGTTGACGTGGCCCGCTTCTTTTTCATGATGCGTAAGGCCGACAGTCAGCTCGAATTTGATCTGGATCTTGCCACCAAAGAGAGCCAGGAGAATCCGGTCTATTATGTGCAATATGCCCATGCCCGGATCTGCTCCATCCTGCGTCAGGCTGAAGAAAAGGGTGTAAAAAAACTTCCCGTGCAGGATGTCGATATCTCCCTGCTTGCTGAACCGGAGGAACTGCAGTTATTAAAGAGCATGGCAGCCTTCCCGGCCATGATCGAAGACGCGGCACTCGGTCTTGCCCCCCATCGGGTCATCTTTTTCCTGATGGATCTTGCAGGTCAGTTCCATAGCTACTATAACAAGCATAAAGTCATTACCGATACCATTGGGCTCAGCCAATCCAGGCTCTGCCTCATTGAGGCCTTGCAGGTGGTCTTCCAGAACGGACTGCGTATCATCGGTTTGACCGCACCTGAAGAGATGTAACAGGACTGTTGAAGAATGGCCGGAACACCTCGAAAAAAGGTACAAAAGATCAAATTTGAACTGACGCGCAGTGCTATTGCCGGCGTGGGCGTGGTCTGTTTCTGTATCTTTTTATGGATGTTTCTCCTGGGCGTCTGGACAGGAGAATCCTTACTGCGCCCTTCACATTCTGGGAAGAATGAGGTCAGTAAAATCGTGACCCCCAAGAAAACAAATTAGCGATTTGGCTTTAAGATAAACAGAGCGATAAGAGCAACTGGACAGATACAAGCGATGGAACCAATAAAATCATTGATACGAAACGTACGCATGGACGACGTGAAAACAATCCACTCCCTGCTTAATCATTTTGCGGCAAAGGGACTCCTGCTTGGTCGTTCAATCAGTTCACTGTACGACCATCTTCGTGATTTTATTGTACTGACCAACGAGACAGGAGAGATTCTTGGCGTCTGCGCCCTGCAGATCAGCTGGGAAAACCTGGCTGAGATCAGGTCACTGGCCGTCAAAGAGGCCTTTCAAGGACATGGATTAGGGGCACAACTGGTCCAGGCATGTCTGCAGGAGGCAAAAAAACTTGAGATTGAAAAGATCTTTACCCTGACCTATCAAGCAGGGTTCTTCCGTAAACAAGGGTTTACTGATATTGATAAGCGGGACCTGCCCCACAAGATCTGGAGCGACTGTCTCCATTGCCATAAGTTTCCTGACTGCGATGAGGAAGCACTGGTTTTCACCATGAATTCAAAACAAAAGACATTGATATGATAGGAAAATTACTAACAAAAATATTCGGCAGCACCAATGATCGGGCACTAAAACAGATCGCCCCCTTGGTGAACCGTATTAATGAACTGGAAGATTCCCTTCTGCCCCTCGATAACGCAGAACTTGCCGCCAAAACCGTTGCCTTTAAAGAACGACTGGCCAAAGGTGAGCCCTTGGATGACCTCCTCCCTGAATCCTTTGCCGTGATGCGCGAGACTGCAAAACGTGTCCTGGGGGAGAGGCATTATGATGTGCAGCTCATAGGCGGGGTCATTCTGCATCAGGGCAAGATTGCCGAGATGAAGACCGGCGAGGGCAAGACTCTGACCTCTACCCTGCCCACTTACCTGAATGCCCTTACCGGAAAGGGGGTGCATCTGGTAACTGTCAACGATTATCTTGCCGCCCGGGATGCTGAGTGGATGGGCAAGGTATATCAATTTCTTGGACTCAGCGTTGGGAAAATTGTTCATGGTATGGATGATAACGAACGACGGGCGGCCTATGGCGCCGATGTGACCTATGGAACTAATAATGAGTTTGGTTTCGATTATCTGCGCGACAATATGAAATTTGAGCTGAGTGATTTCTGTCAGCGCGGATTTAATTACGCCATTGTCGATGAGGTGGACTCCATCCTCATCGATGAGGCCAGAACCCCGCTTATCATCTCCGGCCCGGCAGAGATTTCAACAGAACTCTATATCAATGTGGACAAGATCATGTCCCATTTCCATGCAGATGAACATTATATCGTTGATGAAAAGGCCAAACAGGCGGCTTTGACTGAAGAAGGAGTTGCCTTAGGCGAAGAACTCCTTGAAGTTGAAAATCTTTACGATCCTTCCAGTATAGAACAACTGCACCATCTGACCCAGGCCTTAAAGGCCCATGCCCTTTTTCAGCGTGACGTTGATTATATCGTCAAAAACGGTGAAGTCATCATCGTCGATGAGTTTACCGGCCGCACCATGGAGGGCAGGCGCTACAGTGATGGCCTGCATCAGGCACTTGAGGCCAAAGAACACGTTGCCATCCAAAAAGAGAATCAGACTCTTGCCTCAATCACCTTCCAGAATTATTTCCGCATGTATGACAAGCTATCGGGAATGACCGGAACAGCCGACACTGAGGCCCCTGAGTTTAAAAAGATCTATGATCTGAGCGTCATCATCATGCCCACCAATCAGCCCATGATTCGCACAGATTTTCCTGATGTGATCTATAAAAATGAGGCGGCAAAATATCGGGCAGTGGTGCAGGAGATCAAGAATCTTCATGCCAAAGGACAGCCGGTCCTTGTGGGAACCATCTCCATTGATGTATCCGAAAAGATTTCCAAGATGTTGCAGAAAGAAAAGGTTCCCCATGAGGTGCTCAATGCCAAACAGCATGATCGTGAGGCCGAGATTATTGCCGGTGCCGGACAACTTGGCAAGGTGACCATTGCCACCAATATGGCAGGCCGCGGTACTGATATCAAGCTGGGGGAAGGGGTGCGTGAAGTTGGCGGCCTCCATATCCTTGGTACCTCCCGCCATGAATCCAGGCGCATTGACAACCAGCTTCGAGGTCGTTCCGGCCGTCAGGGTGACCCAGGATCTTCACGTTTTTTCCTCTCACTCGAAGACGACCTGCTCCGCATCTTCGGTTCAGGACGGATATCGGGGATCATGGACAAACTGGGCATGGAAGAAGATGAGCCCATTGAACATAACATGATCTCCAAGGCCATAGAAAATGCCCAACGTAAGGTGGAGGGGCATAACTTTGATATTCGTAAGCACCTGCTTGAGTATGATGATGTCATGAACAAGCAGCGTGAGGTTATCTACCGCCAACGGCGTGAGGTCCTGGCCGGTGAAGATCTGGTCGATGTTATTAAAAACATGATCTCCGACCTGATAGAAACAGTGGTAGAGGATTTCTCCCAGGAGCGGCGTGCCTCAGAAGATTGGGATTGGAAAAACTTTGATGCAAGAATGCTGGAGACCTTCAACATTCAGCCTGAATGGAGTGAAGAGGATCGTACTGGTATGGACAAAGACAGTTTCCGTGAGAAATTACGTGAGCTGGTATTCAATGCCTACACTGCACAAGAACAACGCAATAGTGTGCCGGTTCAACGACATCTGGAACGTGTAGTGTTGTTACAGATGGTTGACAACCTGTGGAAAGACCACCTGTTATCCATGGATCACTTGAAACAGGGCATCGGACTCAGAGGCTATGGCCAAAAAAATCCTTTGAATGAATACAAAAAAGAAGGATTTGACCTATTTATGCGGATGATTGAGATGGTCAAGGAACAGACTATTTCCACCCTGATGCGGGTTCAAGTGGTTCAGGAAGACGAGGTTGAACGTCTGGAAGAAGAACACCGCAGACGTCAGGCCCAGGAGATGCAATTAAACATGGGGGCTGCCGGGGTGAAAGAAACAGAACCTGCCCCTCAAAAACCTGTAAAGCGTGAAATGGATAAAATAGGCCGTAATACCGATTGCCCATGCGGTTCCGGCAAAAAATATAAAAAATGTTGTGGTCGGCCACAATAGGTGATCAGAGCTGAACAGCTAGAATTATGCTTAACGCTGAGAGCACAAAACTTTATTGATCATTTTTAAGGGAAGAGGCATATGGCAAAGAATGTAGGCATTCTCACGGCAGGCGGTGATTGCCCAGGTCTCAACGCGGCCATCCGGGCCATTGGTAAGGGTGCCATGAATACTAATATGCGGGTAATCGGCTTCCGTGATGGCTTTCGCGGGTTGATGGAAAACAGGATTGTCCCACTGGAAGGTGAGTCGATGATAGGGCTGTTAACCCTTGGCGGAACCATTCTTGGCACCAGTCGTGACAAGCCGCATAAAATGCCGGTGGACGGCACCCTAAAGGATATGACTGACGTTATTGTCGACAACTACCATCATCACCACCTTGACGCTCTGGTCTGCATCGGCGGCGGAGGAACCCAGAAGAACGCCTATCGTCTGGCGCAAAAGGGACTTAACATCATCACCCTGCCTAAGACCATTGATAATGACGTGGCCATGACCGATATAACCTTCGGTTATGACACGGCGCTGTCCATTGCCACCGAGGCCATCGACCGCCTGCATTCCACTGCCCACAGCCATCATCGTATTATTGTCGTCGAGATCATGGGGCACAAGGCTGGCTGGCTGGGACTGGGCGCTGGCCTTGCCAGCGGTGCCGATGTTATCCTTATCCCCGAGATTCCTTACGATATTCAACTGGTGGCTAATGCCATCCATAAACGTGTGCACCGGGGACGCAACTTCAGCATAGTGGCCGTATCTGAAGGAGCACTCTCATTGGAAGAGCACAAAACATTGTCTGCTCTTCTCAACAAAAAAGAAAAAGCCAAAGCGCAGGATGACAAAAAAACGATGCGCCAAATGACCACGGAGCTGGGCGAGTTTGAGGCAAAACGTAGCAATCACACCCTGAATCTGGCACAAGCGCTGGAAAAATTAACAGGGCTTGAGGCACGACTGACCATCCTTGGTCATCTACAACGTGGAGGTACACCGTCAGCTGCCGACCGAGTGTTGTCCACCAAACTTGGTACAGCCTGTGTCAGGCTGATCGAAGAAAGAGTTTTTGGGGTGATGGTAGCGGTTCAAGGCAGGAAGATAGTGACTGTACCGCTGAAAGAAGTGGTCAACAAACGAAAAACTGTGCCGCTGGATCATGAGTGGATCGCATCAGCCCGCAGTGTAGGCACATGCCTGGGTGATTGCCGCTAAGGTAATTTAAAAGATATAGAAGAGACCAGTAAATTTTATGAGTCTTACTGATCTCTTTGAACTTTGATTTTGCTCTTTACCCGTGCAGTTTTTCAGGTGTCAGCAGATTTTCTTGCATATGCTGCAGTTCATCAATCCCTGAGATAATGATCTTCGGATCAGTAGTTAAATTATTTTCGGGCAGCTTGTTGGGATACTCCATCGATGAAAGGATAAATTTCATGCAGTTTATCCGTGCCATTTTCTTGTTATCTGAACGAATAATGGTCCAAGGCGAGAGGGATCTATTCGTCTCCGACAGCATTTGAAATTTGCGAATGGCATACTGATCCCAGTACTCTTGGGCCAGATTGTCCACCGGTGAGAGCTTGTATTGTTTCAGCGGATCAACCTTTCTGGAATCAAACCGTTCCTTCTGTACCTCTCTGGAAACAGAAAAATAAAACTTGAACAGTTTTATCCCGTCTTTCACCAGAAGCTCTTCCACCATCGGCACATCTTTAAGAAATCGCTTATTCTGCTCATCTGTACAAAATCCCATGACCGGTTCAACCATGGCCCGATTATACCAGCTGCGATCAAAGAGCACAATTTCACCGGCATGGGGCAATTCTTCAATATAGCGTTGAAAATACCACTGACTCTGCTCAGTTTCATTCGGTTTTGTCAGGGCAACTACCCTCGCATTCCTTGGGTTCAGATTACTGATAATCCTCTGGATGGTGCCACCCTTCCCCGCTGCGTCCCGTCCCTCAAAAATGGCCAGAATCCGTTCCCCGCTCTGCTGCATATGTTGCTGCAGTTTCATCAACTCGATCTGCAGAGTCTTTAATTCCGCCTCGTAGTCCAGATCGCTTTCTTTCACCCAGACAGCAACACGACCGTTTTCTTTTTTGGCATTTATATTTTTTATAGCTGTCTCCTCAAGAAGCTTAACCTGCAGCTTTTCATCGCTCTTTTTATTTTTTTTGGCCATGGAGGATCTATCCTTAAATGACTTAGAGGAATAATATAGAAATAGTTGACAAAGACACAGAGCTCTTCAATAGAGCTTATTCAACTGAGCGGGACACCGAATTCTTTTTCCTGTTTCAGCATAATTCGTAATTCTTTTTCTCCTGGAATAACAATTTCTGGGTTTGGAGTAAAGTTCAATGTTCTACTACGTCCTCGGTATTTTACTGAACTGAGAATTAACTTCATAGTTTCCAGTCTGGCAAGATGCTTATTATCAGAACGAATAACCCACCATTTTGAATTTTTCGTATGGGTCTTCTGCAGGAGGATTTTTTTCTTCTCGGTAAATTCATTCCACAAGTCCTGCGCCTGTAAATCAACTTCACTCAGTTTCCATTGACGTAGGGGGTCATTTTTACGTCGTTCAAATCTTCTGGCCTGTTCCTCTTTGGTCACTGAGAAATAGAGCTTCAGAAGAATAGTCCTACCAGCGTCCAGAATAAAATTTTGTTCGTAGGTGGTAACTTTATGCAGAAAGCGATGATATTGTTCATGGGAACAAAAACCCATAACAGGTTCAACCATGGCCCGATTATACCAGCTGCGATCAAACAGCACAATTTCACCAGCATGAGGGAAGCGCTCGATATAGCGTTTCATATGTAATTCCGTTCTCTGCTCATCTGTAGGCTTGCCCAGAGCCTCGATCCGATATCGTTTTTCATTCATATATCGGGTAACCGCCCGGATTGTCCCCCCTTTTCCAGAAGCATCACGACCATCAAAAAGAATGATCATTTTCTTCCCGGTTCGTTCAAGATGAGCATGCATCTTAATCAGTTCAGCTTGGAAAGGTTTCAACTCTTCAGAATCGCAAAATTTAAGCAACGCTGACGCAACGATTTCTTCCTTATGTCGCGCATTCAGCGTTGCTAGAATTTTATTGTTTATTTCATCTGAGGCATGTTCTTTTAGTTCATTATCAAGATTTTTAACAAGCTGACGAATGATAGCTGTAGTTCCTTTTTTTTCTGAAATAACCGGTTGCTTCTTATTGCCAGATGGGGACATGATGATATCCTAGAAAAGAGATAACAATAATATGAAATATTATTACATTATTATGTAATAATACCATAACAAAAAAAAAATTGTAATTGCAATCAGTAAGTGAAGCATAAGCTGTAATCAAATCTAATCCTAACCAAATTCTAACAATAGCCTTTTGTACCTTTTGATTATTCAACATAACATGTTGAAATCAGCTATTGATTCCTGACAATGAGCAGGTAAAACCATTCAATTTAATCACAAAAATGGGTATTTATACCCATTTACTTTATT
>JAHJKP010000017.1 GCA_018821985.1 Pseudomonadota bacterium | reverse complement strand
ACGAAGCTCGTAAGTCGATCATGCAATATCTGGACTGGTACAACCAATCCAGACCACATTCAAAATTAGGTAAAAAGACACCTGGCGAGGCGTATGTCATGATGCTGCCGACGGTTGAACAGGCAGCGTAAAAAAAGCAGAGAATCCACTTAAAGAACGCAGAATACTGTTCAAACGATGGGAGCCACCTCTGGATTGTTATCCTGACATTCAAGAAAGCTGTTTGCTGATAGCTGAGTTTTATCCGAATTGTGTGTGGGGTCCATAAATAGAAAATATTGTTAAATCCAAGAGGATAACAGCCTATTTGTGAAGGGACACTTATTGTATTTCAACACTTAACTGCCGAGAAGACTTCAGTAACTATTACCTCAATCTGCTCTTCCAATCCCACCCATAAAGGTAAGCGTACCAATCGATCTGCAAACTCGATTGTTACAGGTAATTCTCCATGCGGTCTGCCGAATTGCTTTCCGGCCGGAGAGCTGTGCAGTGGAATATAGTGGAACACTGTCCCTATACCCTTCTGCCGCATATGATCTATAAAAACCGTTCTGCTTGCCAGGTCAGAGAGCAGCAGGTAATACATGTGGGCATTGTGAGTAGACTCTGGCGGCACTACCGGGCGGATAATTATGCCATCATGCTCAAGCGATGCAAAGGCCTGATGGTAACTGTTCCAAAGTGCCAGGCGACGGTTGGTGATCTCATCCGCTGCCTCCATCTGTGCCCAAAGGAAAGCCGCACTCAACTCACCCGGCAGATAACTTGAACCGACATCACACCAGGTATATTTATCTACCTGCCCTCGGAAAAACTGGCTGCGGTTTGTGCCCTTTTCTCTAACGATTTCTGCCCGCTGAACCAGGGACGCATCGTTGATCAAAAGTGCGCCGCCCTCGCCGGAAATGATATTCTTGGTCTCGTGAAAACTCAGGCATCCCATGTGTCCGAGTGAGCCCAGCGGCTTCCCTTTATAGCTTGACATAATTCCCTGGGCCGCATCCTCGATCACCATCAGGCTATGCCGGCGAGCAATGTCCATGATGGCATCCATCTCACAAGCCACCCCGGCATAATGCACCGGCACGATAGCCTTGGTCTTGGCAGTAATCGCGGCCTCAATCAGGGTTTCATCAATATTCAGGGTGTCGGGCCTGATATCGACAAATACCGGTACACCCCCGCGGAGTACAAAAGCATTGGCCGTCGAAACGAAGGTGTAGGACGGCATGATTACTTCATCGCCAGGGTGGATATCCAGCAACAGGGCAGCCATTTCCAGCGCGGCTGTACAGGAGTTGGTGAGCAATGCCTTCTTGGCACCGGTTCGAGTCTCTAGCCAGCCATGACATCGTTTGGTGAAGGGGCCATCTCCAGCCAGAATTCCATTGAAATGAGCCTCGGCAATATAGAAAAGTTCTTTGCCGGTCATGTACGGTTTGTTGAAAGGGATATTTATGGTTTCCATTACGGTGACCTATGTTTTTTTGCTACAAGCAATAGACTGCCGCCAGCAATATTAGGCAACCATTGAGAAAAATAGTTTTCTACTCGAGTCAATATTAACAGAAACTTATTGAGTAGGAGGTTAATGGGTATTTTTTTTTGTCTCTCTTTTTCAATTACTACTCCATCATGATCTCTGTATATCAATTTCCGAAGGAATAAAAGTGGTAGGATGGAAGCAAAAAAATAGCTCATTTCTACTATCTCCAAGCCACCTATCTCAACAGAATTAATTATCATTCGTTTGTTATATCGGCGTTTGTGGGCTGCAATCTTGTCATTTCTGCTCCACAACCATTGATGTGCCGGTACAGTAACGAACAAGTACCCTCCAGGCTTGATCATCCTTGATGCTTGTTGCATTGCAAAGACATCGTCTTCGAGATGCTCAATGACATCAAACATGCCTATTGCATCAAATTCATTTTCAAAAGGAGGCTCAAAAAGATCAAATTGATAGCATTCTTCGATACCTTTTTGTTTTGCATATTTCAGACCTGAAAGATGATACTCACCGACTGCTACTTGATAGCCGATTTTCTGCAATCCTTCTGCCACATATCCTGTTCCTGCCCCAATTTCCATTATTCTTGAGTGATTGGGCACATATTTCTTGAATGCACCACAGATTTTCTCGCGTCGGGTGATAAACCAGAAATGAGTGTTTTCTGCTGCATAAAGATTGTCCAGCCCAACTGAATGGTAGTCTGCAAATCCATCAAGAGAATTGGGAAGGTAACAGATAATTCCGTCAATTATGACCGGATGTTTTGTCAGCGCCATTTAGTTTTAAGTTCTTTAAGAGTATTGCATCACAACAACACCGGATATTATAAGCAGAATGCCCAGTGCTTTTGGTAGAGAAAGTGTTTCGCCTAGTAATGTGATGGCCATTAAAGTCGTGAGTAGTGTTAATCCGGCTGTGACAATAGGATAAGCGAAACTTAGGTCTGCTTTCGTCATTGCCGCCATCCAGAATAACGATGCAACAAATGCCGCCATGAATCCACTGAGAATGTAAACGTCGGTAAAGAGTTGTAGAAGAAAAAAAAGCTTATCGCCGAAATGGTCTGGCAGGGGACCGTGGTTGCTGATTCGCCATTTCATGATAAGCTGCCCATATACGGTAAATAGCACTGTCCCAGCAATATATAGGTATTTCAAGTGAGTGTCCACCTTGGGGTTTGGTTGATTAACAGGTCTAGACCACTGCCTGGATCAGCTCTGGAGTCTTTTCTGGCTTCTGGAATATCTTGGTCATCGAGTTGAATTATTGAAACACAATATCGAATTTTTGTGCTAGAGAATTATGAATTTTATTCCTTAAAGTGCGTGATGAACGCCATTTAAGGAAAAACTTACTGTAAGTTGTTAAAATTGTGAGAGAGCTGTGTAACTAACACAATAAAAGGTTATGTTTTTATCTCATGAAAGTTACGAGGAAGTCCCTGACCGGCAAAGATCAAATTTACAATCCTTTGTAAAGAGTGTTTGCCTTAATAAATGTTCCATTGGGGACATCAACATGGTCAACAATAACAGCGCCGGCCCCTACAAAACAGCTTTCGCCAACATTCACAAAGCCACAAATGGTAGCAGAAGGTGATAAAAAGGTATTTATAGAAATTTTACTGTCATGGTTGACTACAACTCCTGGCCAAATAACAGTGGCTTTGCCAATCATTGCATTGTAATCAATAGTGGCGTTTGCCATCACTATTGCACCTTCTTGTATGTTCGCCAGAGACCTGACATATGCATTACGATGAATCAGCGTTGCCACGTTAAAACCAGCAGACTTAATGCGTTCAAACGTTTTTAAACGGGCGGAGAGATTTCTGTAGCCAATTCCTAAAACTATTTCATAATCGGTAGGATGGTAACGTTCTATTACGTCTGCAAAGGTACCGATAATAGTATCATCGGTCCTGAAATCATCGATAAATCCACAAAATTTTAAGTCGTGAAATTCAAGAAAATCTTTCAACATTAATGCGAAATTATTAGATCCGTATATGAGATAGTTCATAATTTTTGCAAGTCAGTCAATGATCGATCAATAGCCTCTGAAAATGCTGAAATCAGATCGTTCCAAATGCCTTCGGCCAGTTCTGAATGAGTTTGCGCGGAATTATGCATAGGTGCCCCAATTACTCCGTCGACGGAACGTAATTCCATCGGAACGCCCAAAAGATTAATACTTGATAAAGTAGTTTTAGCATAATGACAGTTGAACTCCTCCAAATCCCAAATAACCTCAGGTCTAAAAAAATCTATTCCTAACGTCTTGTAAAGTAAGAGAAATTCTCGATAGTCTGCATGCTTACCTGCTAGGGAGCCCAGCCATCGTTGAAACACTTCACTAATATGTGAAACCCCGAGGACAATGATAGGCTGAATTTTACCACCAAGCTCGAACTGTTTTTGATTAAATTGAAAAGCGATTTCAATAAGAGAGGGTTCGGCTGGACCATGCATGCAGATTACCACCAAGGCATCAAAATCATGTCGTAAGATTGAAGAGCAGACTTCTGCACTATAAGAACGAAAGGCGTCTTCAGTAACTGTAGTCGAGCCTGGATAGTTAACATTGGAACGCGATGGAGAAAAGGCTATCTCGGGATAGATAGTTCCTGTAGCATCCTTGCCATTTCGGTAAGAACTAAGATCTTCAGCAAGTTTATTGGCTACTAGAGTGTCTGTGCCCATGGGGAGAATCGGGCCATGTTGTTCCGTACATCCAATTGGAAGATATGCAATTCTCAATAACTTCGTATTATTTAATACTGATTCAATCTGTCGAAATGAAGAATATTCAACTTTCATTTGTACGCAACAATCCGTAAATACTTAAACAGATGTTTGGTCAATGGTAATTGTTTATAAAGAAGGCTACGGATTTGCTCTGCACAATCCTTCGTGTCTTCTGAATGGATGACATGTCCTTCGCCGACAAACCATTCATAAAAGATATTGACTTTGGAAAAACCTATATTTTTTAACAAAGTTTTAAGATCTTCGGCCTTGAATCCTCCACTGTCATGTTTAAGTGTTTCCGCCATGTTCAGTATTTCGGGTAGGATCCCAAATTTTTCCTCTAATTCTCTATCTTTATGTCGAACAGCATCATACTCCCGTTGAACAATTGACGAGAATTTTTCTCCTTCTGGAAGGTTTCGGAGAGCTTCCCAAAAATAATAATTGGGATCCGTATCTGTGTAAAAGACCCCACCTGGCTTTAAGACACGAAACACCTCTGCAAAAGCAGGTTTTAGCTCATGTAAATGATGAATAACAGCATATGCTGTTACTACCTCGAATGCCTCGTCGGGAAAAAGCATGTGCTCAATTTCAGCAACCTGTAAAGAAATATCGCAGGATTCGCTTTCACAGTTAACCCTTTCAAGCATTGCCTCTGTGATGTCAATTCCGATAATACGACGGAAGTGTAACTTGGCAATATCGATGATAAAACCCATCCCGCAACCGATATCAAGGAGTGAGCCATTGCCGACTGTTTTTGCCAGATGTTTGAGAATATTTTCAACTCGATCCCGGTTTTCTGGGCGGTAATGCGGTTCTGTCTCCCTATAAACAGCTGCAAGCTTTGTATGCAAGTCAATATTTGCCTGTAGCACCTGGGCTTTGGTAATCATTGGTTTTCTGACCTTTCCGGGTAAAAGAAGTATGAGCGTCCTGCAAGCCAGTCCTTGCATGTGTTACATGGTTCAAAATCGTAATCACCTTTCCAGTGGCGTGTCCTTCTTTCGGCCAGCATTCCTTCCCATACTTGCTTAATTGTACTGTTGTTGAGGTCGCCAGGGGAGTAATATCCTTCGTGGTCAGCGTCACACTGTGAAAAAGAGCCATCCCAATGGATTGACACAGTACGGGTAAGCCAAGCACATGGAAAACGCTCTGTCTCTTGTGCTACACTGTCGAGTATCGAAGATTTGACAGCATTTCCCCACCCAAGTTTTGGACGAATTTTTACGATTGCTCCTCGGGCAAGCCAGTAACTCTTAAATGCTTCGACCTCATGTTCATTTTCATCCATGACAATAAACTGAACAATCAGCTTCAGGTTATTGTCATTTTTTTCTCCTTTAAGTTTTATAAATCGTTCAACATTATTGCGGACAAGATCAAAATCGCCACCAACTCTGATTTTATCATATGTCTCTTTAGAGTTGGCATCTATACTGATCAAAATCTTATCAAGCCCACTCTCTAATAATTTTACAGCAATTTCTTCGGAGAGCAAAACTGCATTCGTGTTCAGGCAAATTTCCCTGAGACCCTTTTCCTTGGCATATCGAATGAACTCAATAACCTTCTCTCCTCGCAGCAGGGGTTCACCCATTATTGCCAGCCAGATCCGTGCTGCAGGATTTTCTATAGCAGTTTCATCAATTATCTTTTTAAATGTGCTAAATTCCATATTTCCCTGTGCCCTTTTTAAATTTGCGTAAGGACACATTATGCACTTTAGGTTACAATACCTTGTAACTTCAATGATTAAATCCACAGGAAATGGATATTCTTCCAAAGTCTTTTTAACCCCTTCAAGGTCTGGCCGGATCATTTGCTGCAATCTCCTTTGTGTACAGATCTTACAATTGTATATGGTCTATTTTTAACTTCATTAAAGATTTTTGACATATAAATTGCAATTATTCCGAGCGATGAAAGAATAATACCAGACATTAATAGCATAATAACAATCAAAGATGTCCACCCACTAACAACTTCTGCATAGATAATCTTTCTTACAAAAAAGAAAATACTCAGAATAATTGCAATCACTGTCGTGATAATACCTGTGTGAAATATCATGCGCAAAGGCATACTGCTAAATGAGGTTATTGCGTTCACCAGCATTTCCATTTTCTTTCTTAGAGTATAACTAGTTATGCCTTTAGAACTTTTTGTTATGTGTACAGGAACTTGATTGAAACCTGCGATATGCCACAATCCACCGATATACATTTCTCTTTCCTCAAATCGTAGAAGATTAGACACATAATTTTTTGTAGCCAGTCTTGAGAAAGCTATATCAGTGGGCATATTCTCTCCGGAAAGAAAATTCAACAAACGGTAGAATAAGCCACTTGTTAATTTTCCCCATACAGTCCCTTTTCGTTGAGATAACTTGCCATACACTACATCAGTATCTTTATTTTCACTCATTTTCTTCCAGTAAACTTCAAGAAGTTCAGGTGGTTCTTCTAAATCTGAATCAATCATCAGAACATAATCACCATTGGCATATTTAAGGCCAGTCATCATTGCTTTGTGATGCCCAAAATTTCTGGATAATTCAACAACCGTAATATTTAAATCATTTTTAAGAAGTTCTAAGGCAACACTCAAAGAATCGTCTGGCGAGCCATCATCTACGAAAATAATTTCGTATTGTGCCCCGATTTTATGAATTGAGCTAGTTATTCTTTTGTAAAATTCTGCAACATATGGGCTTGATTTATACAATGTTGTGACAACTGATATCTTCATGGAAGTATACATTTCATATAATGTGGTGCGTCTGTGCCGCAGTTAAACAATAAATCAAGTATTGAAACTTCATGGGTGAATTCGCCCCAAAGTTGTGGATACTCGGGGTATCCAACGTAGTCAAACCAGGTCAGCTTGATGCCCCGATCACTGAAAACGCTCTTTTTGATGTAACCCTTGGCCGCCGGACCAGAAATGTATTCCGTACCACCAGCTTGGGTACAAATGAAGGCTAATCGCTCCGTTTTGTCTTCAAGAAGGGTATAGTCCCATGAATTGGTGATTGTTGTTTTAATACTTAAGTAATTGCACACAGCTTCAATAAAACAGCGATTTATTTGAGAGAGATGTGTGTAAATCCGAGCAAGGTACAGTGGCTCGAGCCATGTTGCGATTGCATGAAAGTGAGGAGCACGACCGTAGTTGCTCACAAGTGTCTTCCAGTGTTTTTCCTGCCAAGTGGTGTTTGGCAACTCCACATCACGAATACGCCGATTTATATCTTGACCAACCGGGACGCTGATCCATTCAAGTCCCTTAGGCGTTTTTATTTTGTTTCGATTGCGCCAGTCATTCTTGGTGAATTGTACATCATCGTAGAGGATGAACTCATCTACTGCAGCGATTATATCAAAATACCCCTTCCATGGGATATAGTTGGACTGGAGGATAGCAACTTTTTTCATGCGTGTTTAGTTCATATCTTTGTGATTTGTTAACCCCACAGTATCGTATACCTTTAGTGAAGTGACCCCAATAGTCAAGACATAATCAGGCCGAAAATTGAAACGAAATTGTAAATCGTCACTGTCCTTCTATCCAATCAGGTTCGATAAACTCAACCTTAACACCTTTATTACTATTAAGGATATTCTCAGCATTTTCTGCACATTGCAGGTATTGTTTCGGTACCTGTGTCTTATTTTGGACTATATTTTTGAAAGTTTCTCGCCACTTTGTGGCAATCTCTCTTTCTTTATCAGTAAATGTTGGCGAATCGAAATGGTTACTACCCTTTATGGTTTCCATTTGCTGTGACATGAGGGCTACATTGTAGAAGGCTGCAAAAGTGTTGGTTACAAGTTGTGATTTTATTGCATTCTTGAGACTACTATCCCATTGACCTTCTTGCCATTCCCCAAGGGATTGGTGCAGTAATGCGGCAGCGTACAAATCTTGATTGACTACTTTTTTTTCAATGGCCTTTTCCATGAAATTAATAGAGGCAGAGTAGTCTTTCTTATCATATGCCTGGGTTGCCAGTTTGTTGTATTCAAGACCGGCAATTCTTTTTTGCTGATGTTGGCATTTGAAATTCCGTTTCATCGTTGTCAGAATAATGTCAGCTCCTTGCCAATCCTTGATTTCTAATGTTGTATTAAACACATTCAGGGCTGTTCCGTAAGCTAAAATATTCTCCAGGCTTTTCCCACGGCTGGTTTGATCTGGAGATGCAAGGGTGGACCGGACAAATACGGCAGCGCCTTTGCCGTAAAAGGCAAGCTTCCATTCTTTTGATCGGTGAAACCAGCGGAGCAAGGAAAGGGAGCTATGTTTGATTTCTATTACGTCAAATGGATATTTCTGGATAAATGTTTCAACATTTAAACCCATTTCAAAATCAATATACTCTTTGAACCATCCTCTAAAGGGGAAGTAACGGGCATCTATCATAACTTTTGTTTTCGGCCACATTTTCCACAGCATATATGAACCGTGATCATAGACATTTCCCACCTTGGCGTTGGGAAAATTTTCTTGAATAAAAGATATCTCGTCATCAATGGCGGCAATTTCGCACAAGCCAAAATCAAGCCAGCGTTCCTTGGATGGATAACATTTTTCCTGATAGAGTATCCAACCGGATAAAGTGAAACTTACCAAAGCGAATGTGACGACAAACAGGCGTTTTTTTAGGGGATTGATAATTGTAATGCTGGCGGCATAGTATACAACACATAAGCTGAAGACCGGCACCCATAGATATATTGAACGAGTGTAGCGGGTGAAAAGAAAAGCGAAAACCAGATTGCTGATGATTGGCACCAGGTCAAGTTGTTTGCGGCGTAATGATGGCACAAATACCAGCACTAAAAGGCCTACCGCAGTATATGCAAAAAGGGGCATGCGCAGTCCATTGACATCAAATGTTTTCATGTAGGACAGAACAAAACTGAAATCATTTGCTAGTTTTTTATCAAAAACTGCGAGAATTAGTTGCTGAATGTACTCATAACCATAAGGGGTTATCAGGGTAGCTCCAGCGGAGAGTACAAGGGCGGTGCAAAGATGATAATAATTTTTTTTTGGTAGTCCATTTTTTTGGTAGAAGAGTTGATTGATGGTTTCTCCCAGGCCGACACAAAATAAAAAAATACAGCCAAAAATAAATGCTCCATGGGTGTTCACCCAGACAAGCATGAGCAATGGAAAGAGATAGATGTGATATATTATATTTTTTTCTGATAGCTTGATCTTGTACCAGTTCAAAACGAGCATTGTCATAAGTGACAATGAAAGTAGCTCTGGCTTGTCAAGGGTGGCAGGTCCTATGGCCAGAATGCAGAGCGTGGCGGTAAACCAGGTGATGGGGTTATAGAGTGTGTTTCTCTGCCGGGCAAGATAAAATATGGCCAGAAACAATGTTGACGCAGCAATATATCGCAACACGATAATGCCGGTATATCCGGTGAATTTGTATAGAAGGTAGTAAAGAACATGTCCTATCCAGGCACAGTAAATGGTGTTGTTGTCTGAAGGTGTCCATGTGAAGATGGTGTGATCCAGGATAAGCGTATGGCTTTCCAATATGAATCTGCCGTAGAGCAGGTGAAACCAGATGTCGCCGTCAAGGATAGGGGTATAGAGATATGCCCAGAGAGTGAGAAAAGCAGTGGCGATCATGGCTATAGCAATAGCTTTTTGTGATCCCGTACATTCGGTGTCAAATGAGTTGTATTTCATATTTTGTAACAGGGGTATTTTATGTTTTGTTGGCCATGCCTGTAAGGATGGGGCTTATATCCAGGCTGATTTTATCTCTTATGACTGCATTTTTAGTGCGGCCGTTCCAATTCCTGTGATTTTATCTTTTTTGCCTTAATTACTTCTTCCAGGTTCGTTTTGGCGTCAAGATAATTGGGGTTGAGGGAAATCGCTTTCTGAAAGAGGATTATGGCTTGGTCAAATTTATCGTCACTTACAAGGATGGCACCTAAATTGTTATAGGTCTCTGTTAGTGAAGGATTGATGCGCAGGGCCTGGATGTAATTGGCGGCGGCTTCATGATTCTTGCCAAGGCGGAACAGGGTGTTGCCAAGGTTGTTATGCGCATCCGCGTAATCCGGCTTGATCTTGATTGCTGATCTGTAATGTTCAATGCCTTCTGCTATATTGCCTTCCTCGATAAGGCTTCGTCCCAGATTGAGATGGGCTATTTCAAAATTAGGATTAATCTGCAGTGCCAATTCAAACTCTTTCTTTGCTTTATCGAACTCAAATATTTGCACGAACTCGTATCCCAGGTTGTTATGGGCTACATAATTGTTTTTTGTAATCGTTACTGCCCTTGTAAATAAGCTTACCCCGTTTTCCCAATATTGAAGTTCTCTCCATGTGGTGACAGAGAGCAACAAGAGGATACAGCTTCCCGTTATTGAAAAATAGAGGGACCTCTTATTCTTGAACGGCGGGAAATGATAAAGTCCCCAGGAGAAGGCTAAAAATAAACCAATCATCGGGAGATAGGTATATCTGTCTGCCATTGCCTGGATGCCCACTTGGACGATACCGATTACTGGAATAAGCATGCCAACGAACCACAACCAACCTACGAGGAAGAATGGGGTCTTTTTTGCATAAAACAAGGCCAACAAGGTAAGCACGGAAAAGATCAGTGCTGAGATTATGATCAACCAATATGGATGAGTTCCAGGGTGTGGATATATGACTGAGAGCTGTTGAGGCCACAGCATTTTTTGGATATAGAGAACGTAGGAGACAATGGCGTTTTCGGCACGAGCCAAGAGTGACAATTGAGAAATTGTTGCGACGCTACCGCCTGCTTCCTGAGCGTGAAACGTTATTGCTGCCGAGAGAATAGACAGCACCAGAAATGGGATTTTTTCTAGAAAAATACTGGTATTACTGCAGGGGAATATGGGGATAACAGGCGGAAGGCCGACCTGATTCGTTCCGTTGAATCCAAATCCAAATCGTTGCAGTGGCCAATGGTCGAGGAGCAGAAGGACAAAGGGAAGGGTAATGATCATGGGCTTTGCCATGAGTCCAAGAGAAAAAAAGATAAGCACCAACAAGTAACGTGACCATGTACTTTTTTCAAGATACTTGAGATAGGAGAGAATCGACAGAAAGAAAAATTGGGCACAAAGCAGGTCTTTTCGTTCGGAAATCCAGGCTATGGATTGAATATGCAAGGGATGTACGGCAAACAAACCGGCCAACAGAGCACTTGGTAATATATCACCGGTCATCTTTCTGAATAGATTGAAGAGCAATAAGGTATTGATTATATGGAGCAACACGTTGTTGGAATGGTGCTGGCCGGGGTTGTTCCCGTACAACTCGGAGTCGAGCATGTGGGAAATCCAGGTGAGCGGATGCCAGTTGCTGAAATGGGTGGTGGTGATTGCCCATTTTATATTCTCAATGGTCAATCCCTGCTGAACTCGTACATTTTCGAAGACATATTCTGGGTCGTCGTAGTGGATGTAGGAAAAGGTTCTTGTCTGCCAATAAAGGGCAAGAATCGCCGCAACCAGAATCAGGCTGATCCACAATGAGACTCTGACACGAAAAAAAACCGCCCCTTGGATTTTGTTACTCACTCTGTCCATGGCGAATCACGGCTGGTTTTGCTTTATTTGCTTGAGCATTTTCTCGAGCGCCGATATCTTCTTGGGAATTTCTTTATCTTGAGGGTTGATTTTTTTAAGCGATTTGTAGATTTCTAACGCCTCGTTTGTCTGCTTGTTTTCAATATATAATTCTCCTAGCTGGACATAAGCGTCGCCAAGTTTGGGATTAAGTATAAGAGCATTTTGGAAATGAGTAATTGCTTCTTTTGACATCTTGTTTTGTCTGTATGCCCGTGCTATTTGATACTGAGAAAGAAACAAGTTGGGGTTGAGTGAAAGCGCCATTTGATAGTTTTGGATGGCCTCATTGAGTTTTCCTTCATTGGCCAGCGCTGATCCAAGATTGAAGTATGCGGTATCAAACCGGCTATTTATCTGGATTGCACATATAAAATGTTTTTTTGCCTCATCAGGGAGATTGTCCTGTAGGAGTGCTGAACCGAGATTGTTTTCAGCGATATAATTATCGTGGGTAATCTCAACCGCTCTCGTCCAGAGTGTGCGGTCGTTTTTCCAGTAATGCAGTTGATGCCATGTTTGGATACCGCTAGCCATCAACAGGGTAAATGCTACAGCGGTAAAAATCTTGTTTCGGGTGAAAACCATGTTTGATAGTTCACTCAGTCCCCAGGCGAGAATGATAAAAAAACCGATATGCGGGATATAGGTATAGCGATCAGCTATAAATTGGTGTCCAACATGGATGAGGCCGAGTACGGGCACAAGGGTACCAAGGAACCATAGCCAGCCGATAATAAACCACGGTCTACTGTGCCGCCACTGGAGAGCGAGCAGTGAGATAATGAGAAGCACCAGGACGGCAAGCATTGTTTCTGATAAAGGAGGCATGCCAGGGAGGGGATAGAGGGCTGCCAGATTGATTGGCCAGAAGGTCTTTTCGATATAGGCAAGATAGCCGGTGAAGGCAGTGGCCAACCGTGTGCTGAAGGGTAGTCTTTCCAGTGGGATCAGATTGCCTTGTTGGGTAAGGATTGTCATCCCTGCACCGAAGGCGGCGAGGATGACAATCGGGATCTTCTCCAGGATAATGGAGAGATGTGAATCGTTGACAATTATGACCGGTTTCTTTCCTAAATGATCATGCTGCTGGCTGAATCCATACCGTCTGAGGGGCCAGTAATCAAGAAGGAGTAAAACTGCCGGTAAGGTGACAACCATACCCTTGCTCATGAGGCCAAGAAAAAAGGTGAGGAGGATGACACCGTAACGGAGAAGGTTTTGACGTTGCAGATAGTTGACATAGCTGGCAATGGCCAGGAGGAAGAAGAAGGTGGATAGCATATCCTTTCGTTCTGCCACCCAGGCGACCGATTCAATATGCATCGGGTGGAGGGCGAATAATCCGGCAACAAAAGCGCTTTCCCAGGTCTTGCTGGTTAATTTTTGTAAGATGCCGAAAAGTAAGAGGCTGTTGCAGATATGGAAAAAGAGGTTGGTTACATGGAAACCTGTTGGATTTAGGCCCCAAAGTTCCATGTCCAGCATGTAAGATAACCAGGTAAGGGGATGCCAGTTTGCAAAGAAATTTGTGGTGAAAGCCCACTTGACATTATCCAGAGTGATTCCGGCATGGACTTTGGTATTTTCAGTGACATAGGCTGCTGTGTCATAGGCGATGAAGCCAAAATGAAAAATCTGGTAATAAGCGATCAAGATCGATACGATGAGAAAGGTGGCGATTCCTGCCTGAGTCAGTCGATCAGCTTTTATTGTTGATTGAACAGCTTGGGGATTATTCATCGTTTGCTATGATTGTCGTGAATTATTTGTTGTCATGGTCAGGCTTTTTTGCGTACACAGTAATAGTCGCGTGCTTTTTAGTTATTTCTTCCATGAGAAAGCCTAGCATGCCCAAAGGAATCCATATCCAGCAGGTGAGAAGCTGAATGGCTAAGGATAGTATGTTGACGCCGCGCAGCGGTTTTCCACCCTGGAGCAGGCGGTAGAAGGAATTGATGTGCCCAGGGGTGAAGAGATTGGCCAGGCTTTGCAGCCAGCCAAAGAGATTTTGCATCCGGTCGCCTGCGGTTATCTTGATAATCTCGTATCCTTGTTTTTCCAATAAAAAAACAAGGCCGGTCTGGGAGAAATGATAGAGATGGCGTGGAACGTCTAAGTGGAACCAGGTTGTCAGATGTAAACGTGCCTGCAAGCTCGACACATTGGGCACACTGACGCAAACCGTTCCACCAAGAGCAAGGCAACAAAAAGCCTGTTTCAGACTTCCTGCCGGGTCCGATAGGTGCTCCAGGACGTGCCAGAAGATAATCAATTGAAAAAAATCATCAGCAAATGGCCAGCGGTTTGATTGACTCTCTGGCAAAGTAGCGACCTGGATATCCGGATTGTCGAGTATCCAATCGGCGGCATCTGCGGACTCAAGGCAGAATACTGTGGCACCTAACCGTTTCAACTCTTTAAGGAGATAACCTCGGCCGCAGCCGACCTCAAGGATGTTGGTTGAGGGAAAATGGGTGTGGAAATATCTTGCATTTCTTGCGTGGTTAAGACGGAAAATCTTTTCGATAACAGTTGAAAATTTTCCAGAACTGGCATTGTAATAGTTCTCGCCGTAATAGTCATGCTTCTGGTCTTGCTGTGCGTCCATGGTCATGAGGCATTGACAATGGACGCAACGTGCCAGTGTGAACTGGTTGTTGCTGAGGTAGTCCCTGGCCTGAAGGTTTGTGGCCTCAAGTGTACTCCGGCCACATATCAGACAGGTCGGGCTTGTATTCGAGGGTTTGGAGGGTTGCTGGAAAGTCATCTGGCCAGCCTGCGGTGGCAGAGCGGGGAAAATCGTGGACTGGTGACCAGATTTAAGAGTTGGGCCCGGTACTCGATGCTGGTGGCGAGAACGCCGAGGCCATATTTAGCTGCCCTGGCGGGACTGATGGATGAGGCGTCTTCAAAATAGAGGGTAGGGCAGGTTATTTCACCAATGGAAAATCTGGCGAAGATAATCTGGGCCAGCATCTGGTTGTCGAAAAGAAAATCATTGGAGTTTGCCTCAAGCGGCAGAGTCTGTAATATCTCTTTGGAAAAGGCGCGATAACCAGTGTGGTATTCGGAAAGTTTATGGCCCAGGAGGATATTCTGGAATAGAGTGAGCAGGCGGTTCGCAAAGTATTTATAGAGAGGCATTCCGCCTTTGATTGCGCCGGTACCCAGGATGCGGGAGCCAAGCACACAGTCAAACAGTCCCTCGGCAATAAGGGCGGCCATGGGAAGGATCAATTTGGGTGTGTATTGATAATCCGGATGGAGCATAATAACGATATCAGCACCTTTGGCAAGGGCAGCCTGGTAACAGGTTTTCTGGTTTCCCCCATAACCCAGGTTCTGGCTATGGATAATGGTGGAGATGCCTAATTCTTGGGCAAGAGCGGCGGTGTTGTCGTCACTTTTGTCATCGACCAGAATGACATCATCGACGATAGTAAGAGGGATTTCCTGATAAGTGGCTCGCAGTGTTTTGGCTGCGTTGTACGCAGGCATCACGACAACTATTTTCTTTCCATTAAGCATGGATTTTGTGTCCTTAGTGTGTTTATGCCTTTTTGCAGCAGGATCTTAAGGGGTATTGTATATTATCGAAAGTGAAATGATTCTATGGCATTTCATTCTTGAAAGGAAGCAAAAAAAAAAATATTGGTGCGTTCAGCACATTCTCTTAATACTTAAGCATAATATGTGCCATTCGATCAGCTACAAACCACAATTTTGTAGGCTGCGCTGTGCGCACTACCCCGTAACAAGTAGTACGTTGCACTAAAACTATAAACTTTGTGGAAATTTGACATCAAGGTACAAGTTTGCTGAGAATTTCCAGCGGAATTGTACCCGGATAGACCTTGCCATTGATCACATAGGATGGGGTGGACGTTATGCGATGTTGCAAGCCCTGCTGGATGTCGTTAGATAATAACCGCAAATATTCAGGACTGCTAAATGCCAGCGCAATCTCTTTCCTGGGGAGTCCTATACGGTCGGCGAGGGGTTTCAGGTCAATACCATCCGGCTTGTCTTCACGGACAATTCGATATAATTCATCATTCATTTCCCAGAATTTATTTTTACTGCCGGCGTAGAGAGCCAGGAGGGCCATCTGTCCCGCCCCCACATGAAAAGGCTGCTTGACCAAGGGGTTAAAGAGATGATCCATGGGGTAGTTGTGATGTATCAGTCTGAGCTCTTCCGGATGTCTGTTTACGAGATTACGAAGGAATATGTGCATCTTTCCGCACTGGAAACACATATAATCTGCATATTCTTCTATGGTAATTGTGGGGTGGCTGGCCCCTATCCAGTGAGCGCCTGTTGCAGTTTGGCCTGTGGAAACCGTGCTGGGAATAGGATGTTGGGGGAATTCCCAATAATGGGGAAGTTTCCATTGAAATAGTATTAAACTGCCCAGAAGGGTAGCGAGAACTAACAAGTTGCTACGTGCTCTGAAGTAGGAACCACTGGATTTCAGGAGGGAGCCTGGAGGAATATGGAAACGGCGGATAATAATGAATGCCATAAAAGTGATGGAGAAATAGCAGAGGTAGCATAGTAGACAAAAGATACAGTAGGAGTGGATCTTCTGTGCCGACACATATCCGTAAAAAATGGAGACGGCACAACAGGCAAGACCAAGGCCGAAAGTAAGCCACCACAAATCCATATTCTTTTGGTCCTTCGTGTTGAGGAGCAAAAGGCCAAAAAGAAGAAAAGCGAAGAGACCCCAGATGGCGATCGGCAGTGACAGCAGGATTGAGTAAGAGCTTTGGGCAACGGTGTCGCAGTTGATTGCTTTACTGAGGGCGCAGATGCTGGCGAAGTTAAGGTCGGTGTAATTTTTGAAGTGGACGATGCCAAGGTATATACAACTACCGAGGCCGGTAAGAATAAAGCTGCAGACAGGGTAGAAATAAAACGGGTAAGGAAGGTGGTAATGTTTTTTTTGAGGTTGATGAGAGGTCATGTCCAGATGTCAAGATGTTCTTGCAAAGACCATAAAGACTGGGAAACTTCTTCGAGAAAAAGAAAAAGGTTTATAGTCCTCACATATTATCAAGAACGCCATATCATACTTTGGCGAAAGGTTAATTGTAAAAGAAAAGCAGCATAGGCCTTGCCTATGCTGCTTGGTCTTCGAATCAGAAAACTGTCGCGCGCAGTTACTTACATGTTTTTACTGAAAGTGTTGGTTGCTGAGTTCCAACCAGCGCCAGATTGAGCTGTTTTGTAAGCGGTCGGGCAGCGTCCACTTACGTCTGTAACAACGACATTTATAGCACCGGGGACAGAGGCAGCCAATGTGGCGGTGTTGCCATTGGAGAGCGCTTTAAATGTTATTGCACTTTGGGTACCATTTACTGGAATGACAAGGCCGGTTGCTGCAATAGTATTAAGGTATGTGGCGGTATTTGCCGGAATGGCGTAGAAGTCTGCCAAGGTTCCGAGGACGGAGTTGGCATCGGACTCAGCACCGGAACAGTAGGCTTTATCTCTGAATGCAATATAGTTAGGAATGGCAATCGCCGCCAAGATACCGATGATCGCGATGACGATCATGAGCTCGATCAGGGTGAAGCCTTGTTGATTTGCTTGTAGCCTCAGTTTTTTCATGGTGTCTCTCCTGTAAGTTGGGTTGAAAAGTGTTGTGAAATGGCTGACGTCTTTATTGAAGCATTAATCATGCCAATCCGATTATAAGGACTTTATCTTTGTTTTTTTAAAAAAGCAAGTACAGGAAACCTTAGTAGAATATTTTTTTACTCGCCTTTAGGGACAATCATGCTCCCAGTCTCATGGTCGTAGCTAATTTGTTGAATTTATAATTATTCCATAGAGAGAATGATACTGTGTGTCTCACAGTGGGTTTTTTGCAAATCCATTCCTGGCGTGACTATTTTTGTCAGTTTGCAGGGGGTTGGGTGACATTTTTTGTCAGTCCTGGGGCGTCGTTATCCGTGGCCGTAGTAGTTGACCTTTCTTTCGTTGATTCTACTGATCATTGGAAAAAATGTTGATAGCTTGAAGATTTGATTGTTAAAAAAGTTTATAGTTACGACTTTTTTGAAAAATGTATTCTAATAGATTGTTGTCTAACTATCCGAGATGGAGAGTTTTTTTTATTTCTTTAAGAGTGGTTATGTTCTTGCATATCATACCGCGGAGGTGTCTTTATGAAAATAGCACTACATAAGAAAAGAAATTTGGTAGGTTGCCAGGCCGGCTTTACGCTCTTGGAGCTCATGATAGTGGTCGCCATTATTGGTGTTGTTTCGGCTATTGCCATCCCGAGCTATCAGTCGTGGAAACCAGGTTATTTGTATCGGGGAGCAGTGTCGCGGGTGCAACGGGATCTTACTCGGGCAAAGATGAGAGCCTATGAGACGCGTCGTCAGTGCCGGGTTGAGTTCTGCGCGACAGGGGTTGATTATCAAATAATAGATGGTGATCTCGCTCAAAGCTCCACTTGGAATCTTCATGCAGCTGGCTCCTGCCCGATGACTGCGGCGGAACAGGCCGCCTATGCTGCTGTTGGGCGTAAAGTCACTCACCGCAATTTTACAGAGTATCCGGGGGTAACGATTGTATCTGCTGCACAGTCCTCTGATTTCTCGCCCCGGGGTACTGCAGCAGGTTTGAATACATACACCTTAGGCCATCCCAGCTATCCCCTTGGGAAGAGAGCGGGGCTGGCGGTTACTATCACGGGCAGGGTGAATTTAACATGGAACAATTAGCTCATACACCGACAACACGTTGCGAAGGCGGTTTTACCCTTGTTGAACTCATGGTTGCCCTGGTTGTCTTGGGGGTAGTTTTGACCGGGGTTGTCCAGATGTTTAGACAGACTGGGCGCTATCATACTGGACAAGAGATGATGGTTACTACCTCGCAGGATCTGCGGGCAGCCAAGATGTTGATGGTGCAAGAAATCCGCGAGGCCGGTTTGAATCCCAGTATCGCCGCCCCCGCAGGAATTGGCTTCCAAACGAATGGTGACGATCGTTTCAACACCGATGCCAACTCCCTTCATATGACTCGGGATCAGTTTCAACCAGACCCTGCTGGAAGTGGTAATGAGGTGGATGGCTATGATGGCAAAACCGATGGAACCGATGAAGATATCAGCTATTACCGGACAAATGATAATTGCCTTGGTGTGGTTGGAGCCGTCCTTGCCGCCGGTGTTAATACACCGGGTTGCCTGCGGCGGAATACTGCAGGGGCTGGAGCAGGTGCCCCAGTGATGCCCAATGTCACCAACCTTCAGTTTGTTTATTATGATGCTAACAATGCGATAATCCCTCCAGCCACACTGACCTCTCTCTCAAAACTTGAAGACATCCGCACAGTTGAGGTTACTTTGACAGGCCAGGTAGAAAATCCAGGGGCAGTGTCTGAGCCGACCCAGACCTTGCAGTTCAGAATTCTGGCAAGGAATATGTGATGGCTGCGGAAAATGAACAAGGAGGCCCTATGATGAAGAGTTCCAGGAAAGAAGAACATCTCTGCCAGCAAGGTTTTACCTTGATCGAGGTATTGATGGCCATGGTCATCCTCGGGATAGGAATTATGTCCTTTGTTGCCTTACAGACCACTGATGTGGCTTTCAATACCAGTTCCAAGAAACAAAGTCATGGGTATCTAGTAGCTATGGATCAGATTGAGCGGCTGCTGGCCTTGCCGTATACAGATCCGGCACTAACTGTGCTGACGTCAAATTGCGCAGCACCTAGTGATGCAAACCATTGTATTGATGCCTTGGATAATCGTTATAATCCACCGGTGCCTTATAGGGTTCAATGGAATGTTATTGATAATACGGCCAATGTGGCCAATTCCAGGCTGGTTAATGTCTTTGTGCGCTGGAATGGGCGAGAGGTCGCCCGGGTGGATTTCACCCGGGTCCAGACGTCGCTCTAATCAAGGAGGGAATTATGAAAAGTATGCGGGGTTTCCGTTTGATTATATTCCAGCAGAGGCGGCGAATGAAATTCTGTCAGGGTAAATTCTTTACGATGTATCCTCTTCTTGGCAACGACAAGGGCATAGCTATTGTTGCCGCTCTGCTCGTCCTGATGCTTCTTTCGGTAATTGCCGTTACTTTTACCGATACCACCGTTACGGAAAAGACCATTGTCCGTAGCGAGGCGGTGTTTGAGCGCGTCTTTTTCAAAGCGGAATCCGGGGCCATGGAGGGCGTTCAAAAGGTGATGAACGAAACTTCTCATAATGAATTGCTGCCTGCCCTTGGCGGTGCGGTCAATAATGCGGGTCTGCTGGTGAGCGTGGAACGAGCTGATAAAGAAAATAATGTGGCCATGACCGATGCCACTGGTGACTCGAAATTTACTGATGCAGATATACCGGCTTGGGATCCATCAGAAGCGGATACAAAAACGTATCGTCGGGTGGTGCTTGCTGAAGGTAGTTACGGTTCCTTAAAGGTCACTGATCCCCGTGATTACTATTATACTGCGTTTGGTTATTCAGATGCGGATAATGGTTCTGCCATGATCAAGATCGGTTTTGTTAAACATTTCTAGGGGCGATATGACGGGTTGTCAGCCACTTTTTAGTTGGAGAAATATTATGAATACCAGCCAATTCCGGAAGTTTTCCCTGTTTTCCCTTCTCCTCGTCCTCTTCTTGACCTTTACCCTGCCGTCTCAGATCTGGGCAGCGACTGTGACCATTGGAGATGTGACAACAGTCGAAGACGGAACCATGACCTTCACTGCGACTCTGGATAATAATGGTGGTACCGCTTTCACGGTGGATGTGGATTTTACGCCAGGAACCGCGACTGGTGGTGGAACTGATTTTACGAGTACCTCGCAGACTCTTAGCTTTGCAGGCACAGCGGGGGAAACCCAAAATTTTACCGTTCCCCTTAATGATGATGCTATTGTTGAGGCGGATGAGAGCTTCACGGTAGGTATGAGTAATTCTTCAGACCCGGCAGTGACTATTTCTGATACGGCCGTTGGAACCATTACCGACAACGACACGGCCACGGTTTCCATTGTTGCCAACGACGCCAGTGCAGGGGAACCAGCCGGCTCGAATGATGGCCAGTTTACTGTTACCCTGACAAATATTTCCAGTACACCCACGGTGGTCAGTTATACAACTAGCGGTACCGCAAGCCCTGGGAGCGATTATACCATATTAGCTGGCAACGTGACTGTTCCTGCTGGATTGACCACGGCCACTATTGACGTGACGGTAATTGGTGATTCGGTCGTTGAGGCCAGTGAAACATTGATTGTAACCCTGACTGGAACCGACGACGCTGCCATTACCGTTGGAGCACCAAGTGCTGCCACTGTCACCATTACCGACAACGACACGGCCACGGTTTCCATTGCCACCACAGACGCGAGTGGTTCCGAAGCCGGGCCCGATCATGGCCAGTTCACAGTGACTCAGACCGCCACCTCAAGCACAGCAACAACCGTTCATTATACAGTGACCGGTACGGCCACCCCCGGCACTGATTACACCGCTCTGAGTGGTTCTGTTACTATTCCTGCCGGTTCGACCACAGCCCCCATCAATGTGACGGTGATTAATGATGCCATTGTAGAGGCCAGCGAGACGGTGATCGTGACTATTGATGCCATTACCTCAGGTGATGCGGATATCAGTCTGGCCGTGGCCCCGAACAATACCGCCACTGTTACCATAGCTGATAACGACACGGCTACGGTTTCCATTGCCGCCAATGATGCCAGCGGTTCCGAAACCGGGCCCGATCATGGCCAGTTCACAGTGACTCAGACAAAGGCAGCCAGTACGGATACCGTAATCAGTTATACGGTTACCGGCACTGCCACAGCGGGTAATGATTATACGGCCTTGACCGGCACCGTGACCATCACTGCCGGTTCGACCACAGCCCCTATCAATGTGACGGTGATTAATGATGCCATTGTAGAGGCCAGCGAGACGGTGATCGTGACCATCAATGCCATTACCTCAGGTGATGCGGATATCAGTCTGGCCGCGGCCCCGAACAATACCGCCACTGTTACCATAACCGACAACGACACGGCCACGGTTTCCATTGCCGCCAATGATGCCAGCGGTTCCGAAACCGGTCCCGATCATGGTCAGTTCACAACGACTCTCAGCGCCACCTCAAGTACAGCGACAACCGTTCATTATACAGTGACCGGTACGGCCACCCCCGGCACTGATTATACCGCTTTGAGTGGTTCTGTTACTATTCCTGCCGGCTCGACCACAGCCGCCATCAATGTGACGGTGATTAATGATGCCATTGTTGAGGCCAGCGAGACGGTGATCGTGACCATTGATGCCATTACCTCAGGTGATGCGGATATCAGTCTGGCCGTGGCCCCGAACAATACCGCCACTGTCACTATCTCCGACAACGACACGGCCACCGTTTCCATTGCCGCCAATGATGCCAGCGGTTCCGAAGCCGGGCCCGATCATGGCCAGTTTACAGTGACTCTTACCGCAAAATCCAGCACTGCGACAATCATTCATTATACAGTGGCCGGTACGGCCACCCCCGGCACTGATTACACCGCTCTGAGTGGTTCTGTTACGATTTCTGCCGGCTCGACCACGGCCCTTATCAATGTGACGGTGATTAATGATACCATTGTTGAGGCCAGCGAGACGGTGATTGTAACCATCGATGCCATTACCTCAGGTGATGCGGATATCAGTCTGGCCGTGGCCCCGAACAATACCGCCACCGTTACCATCACCGACAACGACACAGCCGCAGTGACCATTGGTGATGTCTCCGTGCTGGAGAATGGGACCATGACCTTTACGGCCACCCTTAATAATGCTGTAGCCGGCGGATTTAGCGTGCAGGTTGATTTTAGTGACGTGACGGCTACTGGAGGCGGTACGGATTACGACAGCACCAGCAAGACCTTGAACTTTAGCGGTACGGCAGCTGAGGCAAAGAGTTTCACGGTGTCGTTGACCAATGACACCCTGGTCGAAGCGCCGAGTGAGACCTTCAATGTGCAGATGAGTAATCTTGTTCCCGTTACGGTGCCAGGTGCCTCTATCTCCATTACCGACACCGCCATCGGCACCATCCTCAATGATGATCATCTGATAACCTTGTCTTCGGTCGACAAAGGCCAGGTTACCACCACCGCTGGTGGTGGTGCCACGACACCCCTTGGTGGCGGCAGCAGCACTATAATTGTGGCCCACAGCAGTCAACCGGCCTTTGCCATGGCCGCAACCGATACCTGCTATCATATTGCAGATGTTAAGGTGAATGGGACTTCGAAGGGGGCTATTTCGGCCTATACCTTCCCGCCGGTGATCACCGAGAACAGTACCATCAATCTGGATATGGCTATCAACACCTACTCCATCACTGCCACGGTCCTTGGCAGCAACGGCACCCTGACTGCCGGTCAGACCGTGAACTGTTCTGCCAGCGGATATGCCTATGTCGCCACGGCGAATCCCGGCTATCATATCAGTTGGCTCAAGGTGAACGGAGTGGTTGTCCCGGCAGCGTATCGGCTGGCGACCTATACCCATACCTTTGACAATGTCACCAGCAATCAAACCATCGAGGTCGCCTTTACTGAGCTTGTCAGGTATAAGGAAAATTCACCCTTTGGCTCGGTGAGTCATAATGGGGATGCAACGAACGATTATCCAGACGGAGATTATACCGTTCACGAGGTCGATTACGGCTCCAACCTGATCTTTACCGTAACTGCCGCCGATCCCTGTCCTGATGGCTTGGCGCATAATGGTAAGAAACATCACATCTCCGATATCAAGGTGGATACTGTTTCAGTGCCTGGAATCAAGGGTGGGGGATTGACGACCACCACTACCACCCTTACCAATATTACCACCGCCCACAGTCTTGAATTCCTCTTTACCAGCTATGTGGATGTCACGGTCCATGGCCCAGGGCATGTGAATGTGGGCAGCCCGATTACCTCAACGGTTTATAACACTGCCCCGGCCTCGATTGAGGTAGAATCCCATGCCACCCAGCTCTTTACTAACGTGCCGGATTCGGGCATGCATGTCAGCGCCATGGAGATCGATGGGTCCTCTGTTGGTCAGCCGGAAAGATATACCTTTGAGGATATGTACGATATTGATCATACCTATGAGGTCTGGTTTAGTCTCGATCAGTTCACACTGGTTCCGGTATCCCGTTATAACACTATTTTTAACGAGTCTGCGGAGACTACCAAGGCCGTTCCCCGTACCGTGGATTGGCACACCAGTAGTTCTTATTATGTTAATCTCAACGATCCGACACATTCGGTTCAGGGAGTTTTGGTCGATAATATCAGCTACCCCGTCCCTGCGGCCGGCGCTTTCATAAACTATACAGGTTTCACATTTACCAATGTAGGGGATGATTACCTGCAGGTTGAGTTTACCAATGTTGAGGTCGGCCATCGTTTAGAGGTCCTGGATTACGACACCAGTCCCATTTCTGATAGCCCGCTTGATGCCCGGTTACGTCCCAAACCCGCGTCCCTGATGTTTGCCCTGGATGACTCGGGGAGTATGGACTGGGAGGTGGTTGTGCCCGGAGTCAGCAATGCTTTGTATAATAATAGATACTACGTATACTCCTATCCGTCAGATTCGAAGGCAAGGGTGTATTCAGACAACAGTCTCCAGAACTATAATGAACACGATCAGTGGAAGTCGCAGTGGGCTGGTGTAAACAAGATGTTCTATAATCCCGAGGCGACCTATGCCCCCTGGCCAAGCTACACAGGAGTCCCCAGTTCCCAGCTTCCGGCGGTGGCGGCTGATGGTCTGGCCCATGCCAATATTTACCGTCCCCGCTATCACCCCTGGCGCAGTGTGGATTGTCCTGACGCCCTTGCCCTGGCCAATGGCGATACCAGTGCCAATCTCGGCGCTTGCAATACTACGACATATAATAATAATACCTTCAACATGGATGACACTTTCCTGGAGTTTGCTGATGCTGCAAGCATTGTTCAGGTAGATAATGTGGACGCCGGTTTTGTCAAGACAACGACTGGAGGAACGTGGAATACTTCTACTTCTGGCTCCAGAATAGGTACCAATTACTTTTATACACGTTACAATGGCGACAAGCCTTATACCGCTACCTGGACCCTTAAGCCGACCCAGAACGGGACCTATGCTATTGAGGGGTATTGGGATAAGACTAACAATCGTTCGACCAACGTACCCTATACTATTACCTGCACCAACTGTGGTGGGGGTGTAACAAAAATTATGGATCAGAAGAATACCGGTGATGGTTGGGTGAGCCTGGGCAACTACAATCTGGTTGCTGGAGAGACCGTTACCGTGAAGCTGCAAGGAACATTCGGGAGGGATGACGTCTGCGCCGATGCCATGCGGCTTAAGAAGACCAAAGTGATCATCAATGCCCATTATTACACCTGGGACGACACGAACAATGACAACACCATTAACTGGACCGATACCAATCATGACAATCAGATCAACATTGGAGAGACGGTCAATGAGGATATATATCTGGTCAATTTGACCAATCCGATAGAATATTACAAGGTGGTGAATAATACTCTGGTGGCAAGCGCAACCAACCTTACCTCTGTGCCGGCAGCTTCCCTGCCGGCAACGGTCAAGACCTTTGCCGCTCCCTCTGATGCCGATGCCTGGAAAAAGGAACGGCAGAACTGGGCGGATTGGTTTTCCTACTACCGGAAGCGGAATCTGGCGGCAACCGGGGCAGTGGCCCAGGTGGTTGACCGGATGGATGATGTCATGATTGGCTTTCATACGATTAACTATACAGGTGGTGGCTATGTCTCGGGTGGTTATGGTTACAGTCAGAGCCTGTTGCCGGTCAACGTGGCTGGTCTTGGTGATGAGACTAATAAATTGCTAGGTCTGATGTATGCCTTCCAGATACAAGGATATGGGACTCCCTTACGGAATGGTCTGTATGCGGTCGGGCGATATTATGACGATACTGATGGTTCCACCGGGGGAATCGCCAATAATTCGGGTTCCAGCTTTGGCACCCCTATAGAGTCACCATACCATGCCCAAGAGGATGGGGATGAATGCAAGCAGGTCTTTACCGTTCTCATGACTGATGGCTATTGGAATGGCGGAGGTCCTACCTTGGGCAATGTAGATGGAGACAATGGCGTCCCCTATGCGGATACATGGTCAGACACCTTGGCTGATGTGAGCATGGACTTTTTTGAAAGAGATCTGTCGACTATGACGAATCTTGTACCGGATGGGACCAATACCCACCAGCACATGGTGACTTATAGTGTGGCCTTTGGTGTCAATGGGACCCTGGATCCCAGTGATTATGATTTTAATCCGTCGCTCCCCTTGCTGGACTATCCTACCTGGCCCAGACCTGTGGCGGATACTCAAACAGCCGTGGATGATCTCTGGCATGCAGCGGTCAATGGTCATGGCAAGTTTATGAACGCCGGCCGTCCGGACGAACTGGTCAAGTCGCTGCTCGATATCATGAATGATATTGGCTCGCGTCTTGGTTCCGGGGCCTCGGTATCGGTTAATGGTGACGAAATGTACGAGAGTATTGCTGGGCAGCTGCGGATGTACCAGACCAGTTATAATAGCGGTAACTGGTACGGAGATCTGAAGGCCTATGCTTTGAATACCACTACCGGCGAGGTCCTGAGTCCCCATGTCTGGTCAGCAGAGAAGACCCTGGCCGACCAGCTTGGCGTGAGTGGATCTAATGGCCGCATTATTGCCACCTATGACGGCAGTGCGGGCAAACCATTCCGCTGGAATGGCGGGACTGGAACCCTGAATGCAGTACAGCAGAAACAGCTCGTGCCTTATTTTTCCTTGACCCTTAACGCCGAGAATGTCCTTGATTATCTGCGCGGCGATAGTAGTAAAGAAGGTATATTCAGAGATCGAGACGCAGCACATCCCTTGGGGGATGTGGTCAACTCCGTTGCCACCTATGAGGATGGTTTCCTCTATGTGGGCGGTAACGACGGTATGCTTCATGCCTTTTATGCCGACGACACAAATAAGGGTAAGGAGCTGTTCGCCTATGTCCCCGGTCAGATTTATGCCAACCTTCGCCGGCTGGCTGACCCCCTTTATGACCACCGTTTCTTTGTTGATAACAGCCCTTATACCAAAAAAATCAGCGAAAAGATCGGTGACGAACTGACTTTACTGGTTGGCGGGTTGGGCAAGGGTGGCAAGGGTTACTACTGCCTGGATATCACCAAGGCGGGGGAGCGAATCAGCAATGAATCGGATCTGGCAAGCAAGGTCAAATGGGAGTACCCGGCCCCCCCGGCCACCCTGCTAACGGGAACGACTTTTACTTTCACCAGCGCCACTGGAGCAGGGGGTGCAGATCAGATTAAAGATAGTCTCAAGCGGTTCAGCGCAGCCGATTTTGTGGTGGGCCAACGGATCGCCGTGGTGGGGGCAAACTTTAATAACGGGATCAACAGCGGCAGCAATGATGGTGTCTATAAGATCACGGCAAGGGCCGCAGACGGGAGTTCCATTGATGTGGAGGCTGGCAGTCTGATCAGTACCTATGGTGATGGAAAAGATATTATTATCACCAAGTCCACCAGTGATACAGGGATGGGCTATTCTTTCAGTAAGGCCTATCCGGTGCAGACCAATGACCAGACTATCAATGCCGGTACAAATCTGCAAGGTTGGGTGGTCGTCTTTGGAAATGGCTATGGCAGTGAAGATGGCACAGCCATCCTCTACGTTCTGAATCCCAGCAATGGTGCGGTGCTTAAGAAAATAGAGACGAAAGTGGGTCCATTTAACGGACTGTCAACACCAGCTATCATTGACAATAACCACGATCTCAAGGTTGATTATGTCTATGCCGGCGACCTGCTTGGAAATATGTGGAAGTTTGATCTTACCAGTTCGGATCATGCCAAGTGGCAGGTGGCCTTCTGTGATAAAACTGCCGGTCCGGATTCAGTAAATAATTGTGACGACACTACAGCGACAGGGTTTATTCCTAAGCCACTCTTTGCCGGGAACGCTAACCAGCCGATTACTGCGGCCCCGGATGTCACTAGTCACAGCAGTGATCTCGGGTTCATGGTCATCTTTGGTACCGGTAAATACCTGGGTGAGCCGGATCTTGATACCTTTGATGTACAATCACTCTATGGCATCTGGGATTGGGCTCCGGATAACTGGGATACGGGCTACAACGGCGCTCGAGTGGATACTCCGCTTCCCGGGAAGTTGGCTACTCTTTCCAACTGGCCGGAGACCGATATCAATGGTGATGCCACTCGTACCCTTTTGGAACAGGTTGCCTGGATTGAAGGGAACCTGACCGAGGATACAAACGGCGATGGCATTCTTACCCTGAACGAGGATACTAATGGTAATGGAGTGATCGATACCTACTCTTATTATCGGATAATCTCCAATTATGAGGGGGATTGGTCTACTGATACTACCAATAATCTGCCTGGCAGTGATCATCTCTACAACATAGATATCAACGGGGATGGTTTTATAAATTGGCGTGACAGGGTGCCAATGGCCAATGTGGGCTGGGTCTTTGATCTTCCTGGCAAAATTGATCTGGTCCATGACGGCGTGGATAATGACAAGGACGGAACCATCGATGAGGCAGGTGAGCGTATCCCCGGTGAACGGGTGACCAATGATACGATTATCCGTGATGGTCGGGCGATTTTCCTTTCTTTCGGAGTGACTGGGAAGCGGTGCAATGCCGGGGCGTATTCGTTCCTCAACGAACGGAACCCCAATACAGGTGGTATGGTATTGGCACCGGTCTATGATCTGAATGGTGATGGCAAGATTGATGCTTCGGATTTTGTTTATATTCAATCGAATCGCGATGAGAATAATGACGGAGTTATTGATGATAAGGATGTCATTAAGGGGTATCCCGGAGACCAGGCCTTTGAAGGGCGCCTGCAAAATCCGTCAATAGTAAAACTTGATGATAATACGGAAATTAAATATTTAAGTACCTCGCAGGGCGCTATTCAGGTGGTTAAGGAAAAGGCGATAACCCGTGGCGTTTACATGTGGCAACAGATTCAATAACAGTAAGAGTGAGGTCCGCAATGAAGAGAAGAGGATGGCTCGCGATAATGTTTGTGGGAGTAATGGTGGTAAATGGCTTGATTTTGTTCAATCCACATCTGGTTTGTGCT
This sequence comes from Pseudomonadota bacterium, assembly GCA_018821985.1. Classification (GTDB taxonomy): domain Bacteria; phylum Desulfobacterota; class Desulfobulbia; order Desulfobulbales; family Desulfocapsaceae; genus UBA2270. The sequence continues at coordinate 61,408 of JAHJKP010000017.1, read as the reverse complement.
GAGGAACAATCAGAAGAGGTGGGAGGCGCCGGGCAACAGGAAGAAGAAGCCGGGAAACTAACGACGGGGATGATCAATTCCTTTGACGGTGAGGACGCGATCGTTATCTCTGATGTGACGTTTCATTATTCCAATGGCACACGATTTTACAACCGGAATGGGTCTCGTATTGCGGTCTCAAGTCTGCAAGTGAATGATCTTGTCGGTTTTTTGAGTGTCGATGGTATGCTGGTAGAAGTGCGGGCTATGAACCCGGAAGATGTGGAAGCAAATCGGCAACCTTCCTTACCGGTTGATTCCGCTAATGAGGACGGGACCGCAAATGAACAGAATAAAGGTCAAAGCGCGCCGGTCCACATTGAAGGTGGGGTTTGGAAAAACTGATTTCGGTTCTTGTTTGATGGCAAAGGCTGTGGATCCTTTTGGGGTCCACAGCCTTTTTTGTATAATGCGCGGATAAATGAATGGATTGATTGCTATGATGAGCTGGTCTGCCATCCAGTTTTCTGTTGGTCTAAAATTCTGTTGGTCTAAAACTGTGTTTCGAACAGATTCCGACCTGTTATCATTTGCACTGGAGTGCAACCCTGTCTTGCCATTGTCTCCCCTAAGGGCAGGTATATAGTCTGCAGAACAGTCCCCTCTGCTAGCCTTGCTGCTGCCTCTTTTCCTTATCAGCCCAGAATACTTCATTATCCACAAGAGAGATATTGACTGTGCGACCTTTTCGTGGGCAATTTATGCAAGCTGAAAACATCTCATTGTCTTTTTATTCTTATCTGATCTTAAGACAAAGAAAAAATTCTATCTAAATGATATTCTGTAGAAAAAATAACGTTTGTAGTCATAGGATGAGATCTGTATTGAGTATATATGACTACGGTTTAAGTGAAAATTGAAATTTATAAAATATTTGCGGGTGTGAAATATTACGTTACCTTTTGAAGGTTATTACGAATTATTTTTTTTGGGTTCCGCTGAAGAGGGCGGTGAGGAAGATCCCAGCTTCGTAAAGGCCAAAGAGGGGGATGGCCAGCATGGCAGTGGCCATGAAGTCGCCGGCGGTCAGGAGAAAGGCCAGCACCACAATGGCTGCATAAAAAGAAATTCTTTTCTTGCGGAAATAGCCGGCCTCGAGAAAGCCTGCTTTGCCGGACATGACCATGAGAAAGGGGATTTCAAATGAGAGTCCGAAGGCGAGCATCGTACGGGCCACAAAGGTCAGGTAGTCACCGAACTTGGGGAGGGGTTCCAGATTCGGAGTGGCGTAACTCATGAAGTAGTGAAGCATTCTCGGCAGAACAGCAAGAAAAGCAAAGGCTGCCCCGGCTGCGAACAGAAGAGTGGCCCAGAAGACCACCACGGTGGCAAGCTTTTTTTCATTGCTCTTGAGTCCTGGGGCGATAAACATCCAGATCTGATAGAGGATAACTGGAAAGCTTGCCACAATGCCGATAAGTAGGGAAAGCTTAATATAGGAAAGAAAGGCCTCCGGCAGGTTAGTGTATACCAGCTTGTGTATCAAAGGGCTGGCCTGAAAAAGCGGGGCCAGAAAGATCCGGGCAATATGCTCGGAAAAGCCATAGGCGATGGCCGTACAGATAATGATAGCCAGAAAGGCTGTAATTAGCCGTTTTCGTAGCTCTTGATGGTGCGGGGCAAAGAGCTCAAGGCTTCTGGCTAGCATTCTCTGGAGGGGTGTTTGATTCTTTTTCGGGAGTGGACTGTTCTGTGCTTTCGCTGACCTTTTCAGCTGCCTGCTCCTCGGAGAGAGGCGGCGTGGTGTCATCGATCACAGTGAGCTCGGCCTCGATGATTTTATCTGCGGTTTTCTCGGGGGGAGGATTCACCCCTTCACCAGGGCCAAGTCTTTTCCACGATTGATCAGAGGATTCAAGCAGGTTGCCCTGGTGCCCGTGAACGGCGTTGTTGAGGTCGGATTTGATGGTGTCCAGGGTGCCGTCTTCCGTCAGGTTTTTTTTCAGCGCCTCGGCAGTTTTCTTCAGCTCCATTACCCCTTTTGCCATGGAGCGTGCCAGGTCAGGTAATTTGTCCGGCCCGACAACGATGAGGGCAAGGGCCAGGATCAGAATCATTTCAGGGAGACCAATGCCGAACATAGAGGTACCTTTATGGGTGAAAAATCAGGGTGTAAAATCAGGAGAGAAAAATGGCCTTCACTTTAAATTTGTTAAGCGGTCTGCTAAACAAAAAATAATGTACGTCATTTGCATAAGGGTGTCAATCTTTGTTGAGACTTGCCTCTCTGTCACAACTCGTAATGTCTTAAGGGTGGCCAATGGACTCGAGCTGCTGGTAATGTTGATGAAAAGTCTCGGGCGAAATCTGGCTTTGCCAGTGACCGGTCATCCTGGCCAGCAACCAGAAAAGGAGAAAAGAACCGATGATCAAGGCCGGCAGCAGGAGTGGTTGCACTGTTGGCTTTCCTGGCAGGGTGAGTTGGAGGCATCCTTTTGGGGGGCAGACAGGAAGGCATTCCAGGCAGCTGATACATTCGCTGTTGCGGACGGCTTGTCTGGCGGTGATATGGATGGATGCCGGGCAGACTGTCTCGCATTTTTTGCAGTTAATACATAAGGCTTGGTCACGTTTTACCTGGAAAGGACTAAAAATGGCCAGGAGGCCAAGGAGTGCGCCATGGGGGCATAGATAGCGGCACCACGGATTTTTTACGATAAAAGACAGAATTACGAGAATGAGCATGATTGAACCGGCGAGCCGGCTCGGTTCAAGAAAGAAATGGAGCATCTTGGCATCGGAGATCATGTTGTAGGATGAATAATGAAAAGAGGTGAGCTCCTGCAGGTTCATCTTCCACAGGATGAGCCAGGAAAAAGCGGCGAGCAGCAGATATTTCAGAGAGAGCAGTGGCAGGTCGATCCAAGATGGAATGGCCTGTAAAATATGCAGTTTTCTGCCGATTCTTTCTGCAAGATTTGAGGCAAAGCCAATGGGGCAGATCCAGCCGCAGAAACCTTTGCGTAAAAAGAGGCTAAGAAACAAGGCGGCTAGGAAGATAGTGAGTCCTGCCGGGTGGATAGTGTCAAATTCCCCGGTAAGAAGAAGGCGTTTCAGGCTGACCAGGGCGCCAAGGGGGAGAAAGGCCTCGACTGCCGGCGGACGCTGTGCAATCATTGCAGAGGCATTTGTCGCCCAGAGATAAAATTGATAAAATTGCAGGCCGGTGATAAGGCAGAACAAGGCAAAAAGAGATTGGCTGATCAGGCGAAGTCTGGTGATCTGGTTGATATTGAGATAACTTTTCATGGGATCAGCCAAGAGGATGAGTTGATAGGTATTGTATGAGGAGAACACCTTGAAAAATTGTCTTTCTATTTGCCCTCGCCATTGTTCTTAACTTCAAATTTAAATTTTATAATATATCTTTCCATGTAAGATGGTTCATTGATGTAAGTCAAGAGAATCGCTTTGGTCGGCTTATTATCATTTTTGTGTCAAGCCATTTTGTTGCAAATGATTGACTTTAAGAGGTGTGTTGACTATATTCATTCGGTTGTTCCTTGGTGAAATAATGGTTTGTGCTGTAACCTCTTATACATTTATGGTGCTCTGATTTAGAGTGACGAACAGATTCAGGAGAAGAAAATGGCCAGTGTGGTGGTAGTAGGAACCCAGTGGGGAGATGAGGGAAAAGGGAAAATCGTTGACATCCTTACTCGGTATGCTGACTATATAGTCCGGTTTCAGGGCGGTAATAATGCCGGACATACGCTGGTTGTTGAAGGGAAGAAGTTTGTCTTTCATATCATCCCTTCCGGAATCCTCTATGAAGATAAGATCTGTATGATTGGTAATGGTGTTATTGTTGATCCCGGCGTTCTCCTTACGGAGATAGGTGAACTTTTGGACAAAGGTCTGGAAGTGACCCCTCAGCGGTTGATGATCAGTGAAAACGCCCATCTTATCATGCCCTATCATCAGAGTCTTGATCAGGCCAAAGAAGCGGCTCTGGCCACAGGGAAAAAGATTGGTACTACCGGGCGCGGCATTGGCCCCTGTTATATGGATAAGGTGGGTCGGGTCGGCATCAAGGCCGGCGATCTCCTTGATGATGTTTTGTTTCGTGAGCGCTTGCAGGAAAATATTGAAGAAAAAAACTTTCTGCTGACAAAGAAATACAACAGTGAACCCGTCTCTTTTGAGACTATTTATGCAACTTTTCAGGGTTTTGCAGAAAAACTGATTCCCTTTATCGGCAATGTTTCAGTAGAGCTTGATAAGGCACGCAAGGGCGGCCAGAATATCCTTTTTGAAGGAGCACAGGGTACCCAGCTCGACATCGATCATGGTACCTACCCCTTTGTTACTTCGTCCAATACCATTGCCGGGAATGCCTGTAATGGTTCAGGTTTTGGTCCGGCCCATATTGATTCCGTTATCGGCATCATGAAAGCCTATACGACGCGGGTTGGCGAAGGCCCATTTCCCACGGAACTCTTTGATGGTATTGGCGATGAGCTGCAGAAAAAAGGTGGGGAATTCGGTGCGACCACTGGCCGGAAACGTCGCTGTGGTTGGCTGGATGGGGTGGTTGCGGCCGATGCGGCACGTCTTAATGGCCTGACCGGCTTGGCCCTGACGAAACTGGATGTCCTGAGTGGTCAGCCTGTGTTGAAGATGGCTACAGAGTATGAGCTTGATGGAAAGCGCTTGTCGGCCATGCCTTGTAATATCCGTCAGGCTGCTGCCGTAAAGCCTGTTTATGAAGATTTTGCCGGCTGGCAGGAGGATATCACCGGAGTGCGCGAATTTGATGACCTTCCAGTCAAGGCTAGAGAATATATTAAACGTATTGAAGAATACACCGGGGTGGAGACGGTTCTTGTTTCTGTGGGGCCGGATCGTGATGAAACCATGTTGTTGAAGAATCCTTTTGAAAAATAAAGGTCTATTCAGGCATGTAGGCTGAAAGTGAAAGAAAAAGCGTGGGGTAAGGACGCTTAAAAATAGAGGAAGAAATGAGGTTACTGTATGGCTAGAATTACCGTGGAAGATTGTTTGGAACAGATTGGTGACGATAATAGGTTTAATCTGGTTCATCTTACTGTGGAACGCATTAAACAGCACCGACATGGAGAACCTTTTCTGGTACCGGGGAACAATAAAGAGATCGTCATGACCCTGCGGGAAATCGCCGCTGCCAAAGTTACCTTTGCTAATATCAAGAAACTGACAGATCACTCGCGAAAAGAGGGTCAGGAAGCAGGTATCGCTGAGCAGGTTGTTGAGGCGTAAGGTTTCTTTTGGAAATAACCGTAACATTGGAATGTTCTGCCCGGCATACGAGGGCGATAGTTCTTTATATCCCATAAGACACTTTTTTTGGGGTAGGTATCCATTCATGGCTGTACTAACTCAATGGTCATGAATGTAAGGGTTGTTGAGTAGCGGTTTTAAATTTTTTTGTTCGAGTTGGAAGAATGCCTAGAGATTATTACGAAATATTGTCTGTAAGCCGTACTGCAAGCAGCAGTGAGATCAAGAAGGCTTATCGGACCCTTGCCATGAAACATCATCCGGATCGCAATCCGGATGACAAAGAGGCGGAGTCTCTTTTTAAAGAGTGTGCTGAGGCCTATGAGGTGCTCAGTGATGTCCAGAAAAGAAAGATCTATGACACCTATGGGTATGAAGGTCTGAAGAACAGTGGCTATCAGGGGCCGGGGAATTTTGAAGATGTTTTTTCCGGTTTTGGTGATTTGTTTGGGGACCTCTTTGGGAGACGCGGAGGAGCACAACCGCGACGGAATGGCCCGATCCCCGGTAATGATCTTCGTTATGATGCCACCATCTCGTTCATGGAGGCCGTGCATGGCGTAGCGAAAGAGGTTGAGCTGACCAGGCGCGATACCTGCTGGACCTGCGAAGGTTCAGGCTGCCGTCCCGGTCACAAGAGGGAGACCTGCCCCAGTTGTCATGGGCGTGGCCAGGTGATCCGTTCCCAGGGATTTTTTCAGGTTAGTACTACCTGTCCGCAATGTCATGGCGAGGGCGAAATCGTCACTGATCCTTGTACCGACTGTAACGGCTCTGGGCTGGTTAATAAAAGCAAGAAGGTCTCGATCAAGATACCTGCCGGTGTTGATCATGGAGCCCGGATGCGCCTGCGCGGAGAAGGAGAAGGTGGCCGTCGCGGTGGCGCTGCCGGTGACCTCTATGTGGTTATTCATGTAGAGGAACACGAGTTTTTTAAACGGGAAGGGGATACCATCTACTGTCATTTCCCGGTGTCTATGGTTCAGGCTGCCCTTGGCTGTAAGGTAGAGGTTCCAACGATACATGGAAAAAAGAGTTTGAAAATACCGGCCGGAAGTCAATCGGGAACCATGTTTACCTTGAAGCATGAAGGGGTACCCAGTCTCCGTGGCAGTGGACGAGGGGATATGGTGGTTGAACTTCAGGTGAAGACGCCTGTGAAGCTGTGCGAAGAGCAGAAGGAACTGCTGCGTAAATTTGACGATCTGTGCCGGGAACATGGGCACCATAAAGAGCAGGAAGGTTTTTTTAGTCGACTCTTTAATGAAGTCCTTGGTAAAAAGTCAAAAGAGGAAGAGTAGCCATATGAGTCAGGTGGATAGAGATTCGGGATTTACCCATTTTGATGGCGATGGCAATGCCAGGATGGTTGATGTCAGCGGCAAGAACGAATCAACCAGAGTAGCCTTGGCTGCCGGCAGTGTAAGTATGACGGCGCAGGCTTATGCCTTGGTAAAGAGTGGCTCCATGGCGAAAGGCGATGTTCTGGGTGTCGCGCGATTGGCTGGGATTATGGGTGCTAAAAAGGTTGATGAACTCATTCCCCTTGCCCATCCCTTGATGATTACCAGGACCAATGTGGATTTCGTCTTTCATGATGAGGATTGCTCCATAGAAATTCAGGCAACAGTGGGAATCTGTGGTAAGACCGGTGTGGAGATGGAGGCCCTGACTGCGGTTTCGCTGGCGGCATTGACCATTTATGATATGTGTAAAGCAGTCGATAAATCCATGGTGATCAATAATATCCGTCTGTTGAAAAAAACCGGTGGTAAAAGTGGGACCTTTGTGCGACAAGAATAAGGGGTTTGTTGTTTTCCTATAATAAATGAACCCTTACAGGGGAACTGGATAATTTGGGGGATGATTGTATGGAGCAGAAAGAGCTGGACAGGTTCAGGCAGTTACTTGAGGATAAACGTGCAGAGATTCTGAGTGAAGCAGAACGGACATTAACTGAACTGACCGATCGGAGTGGGAATATTCCTGACCCTAATGATCGGGCAAGCGCTGAGGCTGATCGGAGTTTTGAGCTTCGTATCCGTGATCGGGAGAGAAAATTGCTGCCAAAGATTGAAGCTGCTCTTGAGCGAATCAAGGTCGGTACCTTTGGCGAATGTGAGGGCTGTGGTGAAGAAATAGGCATGAAGCGACTTGAGGCCAGACCGGTGACGTCGTTGTGTATTGATTGCAAAACTCTTCAGGAAAAGAAAGAAAAAGGACATGGGCCAGAATAACCATGCCTGAGTTACGAAAAGATCCTGTTCTGGGGCGGTGGATTATCATTGCCCAGGAACGTGCAAAACGGCCTACCGATTTTGTTGTGGCTGAAGCGCCATCTGCCGGAGGTTTTTGTCCCCTTTGTCCTGGGAATGAGAACACAACTCCTCCTGAGGTACTTGCTTACGGCCGATCGTATGGGGCGCCTGCCAATACCCCTGGCTGGCTGGTGCGGGTGGTTCCCAACAAATATCCAGCCCTTGTTATTGAAGGAAATCTCGACCGTCAGGCAGAAGGGCTTTATGATAAGATGAATGGGATCGGCGCTCATGAGGTGGTCATCGAGAGTCCGCGTCATGAGGATATTTTTGCCGAGCTGGCTCTTCCTCATATGATTGTGGTCTTTCAGGCCTTTCGGGCCAGGATTCAGGATTTGGAGCGTGATCCTCGATTTCTTTATGTTCTGGTATTTAAGAATTATGGACGTGCTGCCGGGGCGTCGCTTGAACATTCACATTCACAGCTTGTGGCTCTGCCTATTCTTCCCCGTATGATTGTTTCGGAGCTGCAGGGAACATTGGAGTATTATAAGTACAAGGAACGCTGTATTTATTGTGATATTATCCGGCAGGAGATTCAGCAAAAGGTTCGGGTTGTATGTCAGAATGATCGTTTTATTACCATGACTCCTTTTGCGCCGCGGACGCCTTTTGAGATGTGGATTCTTCCCAAAGAGCATGAGTCCGGTTATCACAATCAGAATGATGAGCAGCTTGCGGCCCTTGCTGAGATCTTTTCTGAGACCTTGCGCCGTCTTGATGCCTGTATCCCAGGTGTTCCTTATAATTTTGTGCTTCACACTCAGCCTTTGCGTTCTGAGAATATGAAGCATTTTCATTGGCATTTTGAGATCGTTCCCAAATTGACATCTATTGCCGGATTTGAATGGGGCTCAGGATTTTATATTAATCCCATGCCACCGGAAGAGGCTGCACTGTATCTGCGTGAATCACTTGGAAATGGAGCACAGGAGGCAAGGCCATGAAGAAAATATTATTGGTTGATGATGAAGAGGGTATTCAACTCCTGTATCAGGAGGAGTTTCAGGATGAGGGCTACGAGGTGATTTCGGCTTTTACTGGAGAAGAGGCGCTGGAAAAATTCAGGACTGAAACCCCTGATCTTGTCATTCTTGATATTCAGATGCCGGGGATGAATGGGATTGAGGTCTTGCGGCAGATGAAGATGATTGCTCCTCAACTCCCGATTATTCTTAGTACGGCCTACCATGAATATACACAGGATCTCAGCGCCTGGGCATCGGATGAGTTTATTGTCAAATCCCCGGACATGCTGAAATTGAAAGAGGCTGTTCATAAATATCTGGGATAGTGGTGTGGTTATGAGTACCCCGGTTTGTTGAGACTGTAGTCTGTCAGGTCTGAGCAAAGAACGGACCCTTGCTTTCCTTGTTCAACCCAAACGCCTACAGACTCTCTATCTGAGTAGGTACGATTATGAAAGATATCCAGAGTGAGCTCGACCACAGACGTATCAATATCAAAAAGGTCGGCGTCAAGACCATCTCATACCCAATAACCGTATTGGATAAGGCCAGGAAGCGTCAGCATACCGTGGCCACTGTCAATATGTATGTGAACCTGCCTCATCGGTTCAAGGGAACCCATATGAGCCGTTTTGTTGAGATTCTGAATCGGTTTCATGGACAGATCGATCTGGGAAGTTTTCATCATATTCTCGAGGAAATGAAAGAGCGGTTGGAGGCAGAGGCTGCCCATATGGAGATGGGGTTTGCCTATTTCCTGCCGAGAAAGCAAAACCCTGATATCTTGAATGCCTGCCGTTATGAGTGCCGGATGCATGGCTCGCTTGACCAGAGTGATGACCTTGAATTCCAGTTTACCGTTCCGGTATCGTTACCTTTGAAAGAAATGGCGGCCTGTGGATTGCCCCGTTCTCGTGGTCATTGGGGACATGCGGTTATTGCGGTCAGGTTCCGTCATTTTATCTGGATTGAAGATATTATCAATCTGGTTGAGCTGGCCATAGAACAGGTTATTGGTCAGGAACAAGAGCAGAGTAACCAGGATCTGCAGGGATCGTTGTCTGTGGAGTCACTTACCCGGCACATTGGGGCTCGTCTTGCGGAGTTGTCTGCACTAAAATGGTTTTCGGTAACGGTGGAGAATCTTTTTGAAGGATATTCTACCTTTGCCACGACATCTTATTCTTCCTAATTAAATCTTGTCTATTTACATATTATCATGACCGATCTTCTTTTTGAAATAGGTACCGAAGAACTTCCTGCTGGTTTTATTCTGCCTGCTCTGGAACAATTACAACAGAATTTTATCAGAAAGGCAGTTGAACAGCAGCTTGCTTTTGGGCAGGTGAAGGTGGCAGGGACCCCGAGACGTCTGGCCTTGATTGTTCAGAACCTTGAAGAACGGCAGCCGGATCGCCGGGAAGAGCTTATGGGGCCTTCCACCAAAGCAGGTCTTGATGCTGATGGCGGCTTCAGTAAGGCTGCCCAAGGATTTGCCCGCTCAAAAGGCGCTGAGGCCGCTGCTCTACAGATTGTGGATACGGCGAAGGGGCAATATCTGATGTTGGTCAGAGAGGTGGTAGGCGTTCAGACCACGGAACTTCTTCCCGATCTCCTTCGTGGGCTTCTTGCCGAATTTTCTTTCGCTAAATCAATGAAGTGGGGTTGCAACACTAATGCCTTTGCCCGTCCTGTCCAATGGCTGCTGGCCCTTTATGGTCATGAGGTTGTTGATCTTTCCCTTGATGGTATTGTCTCTTCGCATAGCAGTCGCGGACATCGGTTTATGGCACCCGACAGCATTCGGATTCAAGGTGCTGCAAGTTACGAACAGCAACTGGTGGATGCTCATGTTCTGGTGGATCCTGCCCGTCGTCGTCAGGCAGTGTTGGAAGAGATTGAGCGGGCAGTGGCTGAGAACCCCGGCCTTGTCGACGCCCATGTTGCCATTGATGAGGGCCTGATTGATACGGTCACCAATCTTGTGGAATGTCCTTTTGGAGTTTGTGGCTCCTTTGATGCGCGCTTCCTGGAATTACCTGAAGAGGTTCTGGTCACCTCCATGCGTGAGCATCAAAAATACTTCCCAGTGCTTGATGGACAGGGACGTTTGCTTCCTTTTTTTGTGGCGGTGAACAATACCCGGGTTTACGACATTGCTCTGACCAGACAGGGACATGAACGTGTGTTGCGTGCCCGTCTTGAAGATGCTTTATTCTTTTTTAATGCTGACAAGGAAAAACGGCTTGAAGAACGTCTTGCTGATTTGACCGGTATTATTTTTCAGGCCAGGTTGGGAACCATGCTGGAGAAGAGTGAGCGTTTGATTAAACTGGCAGTGATGCTGGCTGAGAAGCTGGCGCCGGCGTACATTGATGCTACCCGACGGGCAGCACAACTGAGCAAAATTGACCTTCTGACCAATATGGTTGGTGAATTTCCTTCGCTGCAGGGTGATATGGGGGCAGCGTATGCCATGAGTGATGGAGAGCCTGCAGAAGTGGCTCTGGCCATCCGGGAGCATTATCTTCCGAAGAGGGCTGGCTCTGAGTTGCCCGTTTCAACTCCTGGTGCCCTTGTTGCTCTGGCTGATCGGCTTGACACCCTTGTTGGATGTTTCGGTATTGGTCAGCAGCCAACCGGCACCACGGATCCTTTTGGCCTGCGCAGACTGGCTATCGCGCTGTTGCATATTATAGGTGACCGTGGTTACAGCTTGTCACTTCGAGAAGTGGTTTATAAAGCCTTGGCTTTGTATGGCGATAAGGTTGATGGCAGCGCTGTGACCGTTGATGCGGTTATGGCCTTTGTTAAAGGACGTTTTGTCAATGACATTGTGAGCAGAGGGGTCGACCAGGAGGCGGTGGAGGCGGTGACTTCCCTTGACTTTGATGATGTCAATGATTGCAGAAAGAAGATTAACGCCCTGGCTGGCATTCGTAACGAGGAGGCTTTTGCCGTTCTGGCGGCAGCATTTAAGCGGATTCGTAATATCATTAAAGGCCATGTAGGGGCAGAGGTTCTTCCCGCATTTCTGGAGGAAGAGGCAGAACGGAATCTTGCGGATGTTTATGCCAATGTCTCAACCGCAGTGCAACCCTTATTGGCACAGAAAGAGTACGGTCAGGCGCTTGCTGCTATGCTGGCTTTGAAGGAACCTGTGGATCTCTTTTTTACGTCGGTTATGGTCATGGCTGATGATGAAAAGATCCGTGGGAACCGACTTAACTTGTTGACGGCCATTGCCCATCTGTTCCTCCAGATCGGTGATATCTCCAGAATGACGGTCTTGTAAAAAGTCATCCTGGCGTACTGAGGCTTGGGTCCGGTATGTAAAGAGTATAAAAAAAGGCCGTCTTTTTCAAGACGGCCTTTTTTTATACTTAAAGCGGGAATGCTAATAGAATGGCTTTCCCTGAAAGTGCGTTTTATTTTTTATGGCAGGTATCACATTTGGTAGATACTTTCTTCTCGGTATGGCAACCTTTGCATCTTGTATGAGCGGCATCCTTGAAGGTAGCAATTTTCTTGTCCATACCGGCAGCCTTGTTGTGGCAGGACTCACACTTCTCGTTCTTCTGGCCTTCTACATAGGCAACCTGCTTACCGGCAGCGTCTTTGCCATGATGGCATTCGCCACAGGCAAGTGTTTCCTGATGTTTGGCGTGTGGAAACATGGCTGGTTTTGGCTTGGCAGCGGCGTCAACAGTGGCCTGCAGGGTCATCTCAGCGGGTCCTTTATCACCAGCCATGGCATTTACACTAAATCCCAAGCCCATTACCAGAGCGAAAGCTGCAGCGTACAGTACGGTTTTTTTCATCATTTTTCCCCTTATGATTAAAAATTGAACAGCGCATATGAATGACTCTTCACTCATATATAATTTTATAAATATCATTATATACCCCCTTCTAATTTCTTTGTCAAGGAGTCAGGTCTTTGATTTTATGATCACAAATTTGAGAAGTAACTGACTGTTATTCCATCTTTTTTAAGAATTTACAGTTAACAGTTATTTTGTACAGATTCCATAGTTAATTTGAACCGTAACTGTGCAGACCTGCAAGCAGGAAGTTAACACCGTAGTAGGTAAAAATAACTGAAACGAAACCGAAGATCGCCAGCCAGGCAATTTTAGTTCCTCCCCAGCCTCTGGTATAACGGGCGTGGAGGGTAATAGCGTAGATGAACCAGGTGATCAACGACCAGGTTTCCTTGGGATCCCAACTCCAGTATGTTCCCCAGGCCGAGTTGGCCCAGATGGCGCCGGTGATGATCCCAATTGACAGCCATAGGAAACCAAAGACCATAGTCTTGTGGGTGATGTCTTCAATGACCTTTAATGGTGGGAGTGAACCCAATAGTGTAGTGTCGTTGCTGGACTGGCGAGTTTCGCTGGTATTCTTGATCAGGTACATAAAACCTAGTCCTGCGGCCACGGCAAAGGCTGCATAGCCGATAAAACAGGTGACAACGTGAGCAATCAGCCAGTTTGATTGGAGGGCAGGAATCAAGGGGACGATTTCTTTCGAAATCCCTGAGGAAAATGAGGCATAAGCCATGGCCAGAAAAGCAAAAGGGACGGCAAATGCCCCAATAATTCTGGTCTTGAATTTCCATTCAATGATCAGATAAATGAAAATAATAGCCCATGCAAAAAAGACAACCGATTCGTACATATTACTGAGAGGGGCGCGCCCCATTCCCATCTGATAGGATTCCAGCCATCTGAGTCCGATGCCGGCTGTTTGAACCAGAAGGGCTATGATGGTAAAGATCGTCGCCAGGGGACCCAGTCGCTTAGTTTTGAAGATGAAGAGGGCGGCGTAGAGAATGGTGGAAAAAAGATAGGTAAATGTTGTGATACCGATAAGTTGTGAACTGTTCATGGAGTTAACCCCGTTATGTGCAGTTGTAAGTATGTTATGAGTTTTAAACGAAAATGCTAAAACTTAAAACGTAACATTTAAATCTTATTGATTGCCTGTGTCAGTGTCTGAAATTTTTTTTCAAAATTGACCTTGTTTTTATTGGCATTTCCAGTCATCAAAATGGAGCTTGTGCCATCTGTTTCCTCTCGGATATAAAGCCAGATACGTTGATGTGACATGAAAAAGGCAACAACAAGACCAAGGATCATCAAGGCACATCCGGCGTAGACTGTCCATACTCCGGGATCTTTAGCAACTTGCAGCCCGGTGGCGTACATCTGCTTGGCTGACACGGTATAATTATTTTTCGTACGTTCCACCGTGACCTGCTCTCCATCATCCAGCCAGAACAGGGAAGGATCGCCGTTGTCATCGGTTAACCATATCTTTATTTTGCTGACGGACTGGCCGCGTGCTTCCGCGTTGATAACGCCTAAACGAAGGCCACTTTTTTCAAAACTGTGCTGCTCTTGATAGGGAATAACTACGTTTTCGTTTAACCCTGTTTTTTTGTTGGTGATCGTGACCAAAAACTCCTGGTAGGGTTCATAACTTGATTGATAAAAAGTAATTCCCTTGTAGCTGAGAGGGTCGTTGACCACAATTGACTTCTCTTTGACTACGTTACCGTTTTCCAGAATGGAGAGATGTGAACGGTAGGCCTTGGGCATTCCATTGTCGTAAAATTCAATATTGAAAAGGTCGCAACGGATTTCAAAGCCGAGGTCAACAGCAGCATGTGTATCAAAGGTGTAGACTTTGTCCGTGCTTCTGGTTTCGGGCAGCATGACACTTGCCTTGAAGCCAAGGGCGGAGCCAATGATTGCCCCGGCAAAGATGACAAGAATGGAGGTATGTACAATATAAACACCGGTGCGGGTCATAGCTCCTTTCTGGGCAAAAAGCAGGAGCCCGCTGTCGAGCAAGCGTTCTTTAGCTTTCCATCCCATTGAACTCAGAGCTGTCTTCAGAGCACTCGCGGAGGACGCTGATGAATTGTCTGACTGCCATTGGGACTGTGGCGTCATTTTTTCCAGGCGAGTCAGAGGGCTTGCAAGATTGTCCGCCTTGATCTGGCGCCAAACGCCGGGAAATCTGTCCAGACTGCAGATAATAAGATTAATGCAGAGCAGGCCGAGAAGAGATAAAAACCACGCGGAAGTGTACATGTCTGGAGTGATGGAGAGGATTTGAAGCAGGTTGGCACTTGCCTCACCATATCTGTCAATATACCATTGAGCGGTCTCTTTCTGAGGAATAATTGTGCCGATGACTGAGGTGGTGGCAAGGAAGAAAAGAGTAAAGAGGGCAAGTTTCACGGATGCGAAAAAGTCCCAGATTGGATTTCTATTTTTCATACGACCCTTTTTGTGAGAATTGTTATTAATAACTGTTTATCTAGCATCAATAGGAGGTGAGAGCAATAAAAAAATGTTTGGATTGAAATTGTAGAATTGGATTCACAATTTACACGAATTGAATAAAATGGGATACAACTGAAATCCAGTTTTTATTACTTTTTCAAAAAATAATGAAATTTCATCAAAAATGAAAAATATTTTTTGAACTAGGTGAAAAATATAATGACTTTATTGTAAAGGGTGACTGTACTTTCCGTTCATGTTCTTGGAGGGATTCCCAAGAAAAGATCTTGCTATTTGAACAGACAAGGGGTATAAAATGTGTTTTTCAAATTGTAGAAATTTGTAAACACATTCAATAAATTTAATATGCCTGGTTGTTATTACTAGCAGACAAAGTAATAAAGGGCTGAGATGCAAGGGAAGGAGAGTGCTATGGCGAAAGTATGTCAAATTTGTGGAAAAGGGCCTGTTACCGGAAATAATGTTTCCCATGCCAATAACAAAACTCGTCGGCGTTGGCTGCCAAATTTGAAAAAAGTTCATATGGTTTCCGCAAGCGGCAGCGCTGTGAGGGCCAGGGTATGTACACGATGTATTCGATCCGGGGCTGTTGTTAAACCAGCTGCTTGAGGTATCTTTTATGATTTCTAGAAGGCGAGTGGAAGAATCCATCTCGCCTTTTTCCGTTTGAGGTATAGGGTAATGGCTGAGAGTGAAATGAAATTTCTCCCCTTTCAGGAAGCGGCTAAGCTTGTAGCTGCCATTCAGGAAGAAGAAAATGTTCATGATCAGGATCGACGTATTCTAACGGTCTATGATCATGATGAGCGAGAACTTTGCTGGTTTGATTTTGAAGAGGTCTTGCAGGAAATTGGTCCTGGAGATAAACAAGAGCAACAGGCTGCTGTACAGAATTATATCCTTCATCATATTCCTGATTGGGTGCGGGATATTTAGGGGCCGATAAGAAATAACCAATACGTTGTTATCTTCTTAATTACAGCTCCTTATGTAGTTGCGGTGCTGTAATGTTGCAGTCTTTTGTTGTCCTTATAGCCAGTTTCAGCGCCAATTTTTTTTGGACAGGGGCTTGGCTTTTCTTTTTACCTAATCAGGGCTGTTACGCGTGCTGGAATGAGAGTTTCAGGACACAAATATAAATATTTTTCAGGGGGGTGCCATGTCTTTTGTCTTGAATAATCGGTGCGGTAATGTGTTATTGTTGGCCTTTCTTTCCCTTTTTCTTTTGGCTTCCGGGTGTGTTTCTACCCAGAATGGAGCAGCTGGTTCAGAAAATATCCAAGTAAACAGCCTCACCGTAAAAGGGAAGGTGCAGAAGTTTTCCCTTGAAGAGGGTATCATGCTTGTTGCTCCACCAAAGGGTAATCGCGTCACTGTAAAATTTACTGAGCAAACACCGGTGAAGGGCGGTTCACTTAAAGAGATCGTCAGGTTTCAACCAGTACGGGTGATTTATAGCGTTGAGGCGGGAGAGAACAGGGCTGTTTCCATTGAGCTTCTGCCCCAAGGTTCCTGTGGCGGGAGTTGATCTCTTTTTGATCCTGCTGGTTTGAACTCTTTATTCATATCAGAGACAACAAAGGCCTGCCGTGGAAACGAGCAGGCCTTTGTTGTTACTACCCTTCTTGGGTTAAAATCCCCTCTGCTATATCTGGAACCTGTTCCCCTCCGAGGCAAAATCCCCCGTCCATGCGCAGAACAGTGCCGGTCATGAAGTCGGCATCGCGCACCAGAAAGAGGGTGGCGGTTGCTACTTCTTCTGCAGTTCCCGTGCGTTGTAACAAGGTATGCGTCAGTAATTCCTGTTTCTCCTCATCCTTCATGGCCGACCATCCTCTGGTTCTCTCCCCATGTCGATGCTCGATCAAGCCAAGCATCAATTCGTTTACCCGTATTTCCGGTGCGGCCTCTCTGGCCCAGGTTTCAGTAAAAGATGAAATGGCCCGGTTGGCGGCACTGTAGGCATCGTTAAAGAGGAGAGCGGCGGGTCCACTTCTTCCGGTCAGGGCGGAGATGGATGAGATGTTGACAATGGCTCCGCTACCGGACTGTTTCATCATGGGCAGGCAATGATGGAATAACAGCCATTTGGCCTTGAGTGTGGTGTCGATTTCTAGATCCCATTGCTCATGGTTGTGGGCAAGGTCGTATGAACCATGGACGATGGGCATTCCTCCCCGTTCGATATTGTTGACCAGAATATGGAGGGCGCCAAAACGTTTCTTGATTGCAGCCACCATCTTCTGCACCTGATTAGGTTCTCGCAAATCACATGGCAGGATCAACACTTCAATATCCAGGCCCTTGAACTCCTGTTCCATGTCCTGGACAGATTCTGGCCAGTCAAAGGTAGGGAGGATCAGGTTGACTCCTTCCTTTGCCAGTTTTCTGGCAATTTCCCTGCCGATTGCTCTCGATGCACCGGGGATCAGGGCAATTTTACCTTGTAACTGCATGGCGTAGTCTCCTTTGGTTGTCTGACCTTTGCTCTATGGTCGCCGTAATGGGTACATGCCGTATCTGTCGTGATGACAGGGCTTGAGAAGGATTTCTTCTCTTGTAATTCCGTGAGCAGGATATAGAGTTAAATCTCATTTTTAAGCTGATAATAATATCTAACGTCCATGAATCTGTTCTGCAAGGTGTAATAATGAAGTGGATTAATACGCTGTTTTTTTTATCTCTTGTTCTGCTCTTTTCTTTAGAACCAGGATTTTCTAAAGAGCTTCAAGGAAATGGCTCCCAGGATCAGCGTTGTTTGAGTACGACCTGGCCCCATGAAAAGAGTGATCTTGCCCCGGATCCGACCTTGATCTTTGGACGGCTGGACAATGGCTTTCGCTATGTTCTGTTTAAAAATCAAGAGCCGAAGGGGAGGGTGGGTGTCTATCTTGATATTCAGGCTGGATCGCTGTATGAGACTGATGAGCAGCGGGGAATTGCTCATTTCCTTGAACATATGGTTTTTAATGGGTCAACTCATTTCCCAGCGGGATCCCTGGTTGATTATTTTCAGTCCATAGGGATGAGTTTCGGTGGAGACACCAACGCCCATACTAGTTTTGATGAGACAGTGTACCATATCCTCTTGCCGGGGGCCAGTCGTGAACAGATAGGAAAAGGACTTCTGGTCATGGCTGATTATGCCCGTGGCGCCTTGTTGTCAGAAACAGAGATCAATCGTGAGCGCGGAGTTATCCTTTCGGAAAAACGGGCCCGTGATTCGGTCGAGTATCGAAGCCATGAAGCAGGTATGGCCTTTACTATGCATGGGAGCATGATTCCTGAGCGTATGCCTATCGGTGTCCTTGAAACCTTGAACAAGGCCGATCGTGGGACGATGAAGACTTTTTATAATTCCTGGTACCGACCGGAGAAGATGATCCTGGTGATGGTAGGTGATTTTGATCCGGTGCTGGCGGAGCCGGTGATTCGTAATCGTTTCAAGAGCCTTCGTGGTGAAGGAGTAACGCCAGTTTGTCCGGATTTGGGGCAAGTGCACCATACGGGGACGGAATTTTTTTATCATCATGAACCGGAAATGGGCTTTACTGAGGTTACCATTGAAACCGTGTGGAATGAGCTGGAGGAAAATGATTCTCTTGCCTTGCAAACGCGCGAGACTTATGAAGCTGCTGCGGGCCGTATTGTTCAGCATCGGCTGGATCGGCTTCTGGAAAAAAAGGATACCCCCTTTACGGAGGGAGAGGCGTATGCCGGTATGTTTCTCGGGCGGATCGGCTATGGCATGATCAGTGCCAAAACAGATCCGGGAAAGTGGCAATCGACTCTCGGGGCGGTTGAACAGGTCTTGCGCCAGACCCTGAAGTATGGTTTCACGGAGCAGGAACTCCGGCGGGTGAAAAAAGAGATGCTCTCGGAACTGGATTCCGCAGTGCTGACAGCTGCAACCCGCGACAGTCAGAAACTGGCGGCGGATCTGATAAGCAGGCTGAACAGGAATAAGGTTTTAATGTCCCCACAACAGGAAAGGGACGCGTTGTCTCCGGTGATTGCGGGGATGAAGGCGGAAGAACTTCATGTCGCCTTTCAAAGAATATGGAGTCACCAGGCGAGGTTGATTCAGGTTGTCGGTAATGCCGATCTTGCAGAGAAAGATCCCCGGTCGCAGATCAAAGATATTTATCAGTCAGTTTCTGCCCAAAAGGTGAACCCTCCGCAGGTTGCAAGCGATCTGGTCTTTCCCTATCTTCATCTTGTTGCTGATACAAGGCCTGCTCGGGAGCAGCTTCTGCCTGAGGTTCAGGCTGAGCGAATTGTTTTTGCCAACGGTGTAATTGTTAATCTGAAACAGACGAAGTTTCAGGAGAATGAAGTGCAGGTTGCGGCTCATTTCGGCAATGGCAGGCAGGGAGAACCTCGTCCTGGTCTTGCCGTGTTGGCGGAACGGGTGGTTAATGATTCCGGGACCGCGAAATTCACCAAATCGGATCTCGAACGGATCTTTGCGGGCAGCACGGTCAAACTTGATTTCAAGGTCAACGAGGCCAGTTTTTCCTGGAAGGGGACGGCAGTCAATAAGGATATTGAGCAGCTCTTTCAGCTCCTGCAGGCGCAGTTTGCCGATCCTGTCGTGCGAGAGGACGCCTATACCATGGCCATGCAGGGATTTCGGCAGATGTATGAACAGATGGCCAGTGATGTGAGCGGGTCCATGGAACTATCGGGAGAGTCGTTTCTGGCGGGAGGAAATAAAGCCTTTGGGCTGCCTTCCTGGCAGGAATTTTCCACTCTGACACCGGTTCAGATTCGTGCCTGGGTGGAGCCTGCCATGTTGTCAGGGGGGCTTGAGGTCTCACTGGTCGGTGACTTTGATCTGCAGCGAGTGCGTGATCTGGCCAGAGAGTATCTTGCGCCGCTGGCCAAAAGGGAGCAGAGTGAAACGTCAGCACCACAAATTCATTTCCCGGCAGGAGAAATTTTAAGGCTTACCGCTCCATCATCTATTGACAAGGCCATGTTGGTGGTGGCCTGGCCCACTGCTGATTTCTGGGATATAGAGCGAACTCGAAGACTGTATCTGCTGACGGAGGTTTTTTCCGATCGATTGCGTAAGGTTATTCGTGAAAAACTGGGAGCGACCTATTCTCCGCAAGTTTTCAACCAACCCAGCAGAGTTTATCCCGGCTATGGTGTCTTGCGGGCTCAGTTAATTGTGGCTCCAGTTCAGATTGAGGATGTCAGTCGAGAAGTCGTGCAGGTGGCCAGCGACTTATGGAAATCCGGGGTGAGCGCCGAGGAATTGGAACGGGCCAGAGCGCCCATGCTTACTTCGCTTAAGGACATGATTCGAGCCAACGGGTACTGGTTGAATTCGGTCCTTGCCCTGTCATCGAGATATCCGCAACAGCTCAAGTGGCCGACAACGATTTTATCTGCATTTGAATCAGTGACCAAGGAGCAACTGTCCGCTCTGGCCAGTGATTATCTTGATCCCGCCAAGGCTGCCAGGGTTATGGTCGTTCCTGTAAAGTAGGGAATATAAAAAAGATGATAGAGGATTCAGCTCTTATCCGACTACCCAAAGGGCGATATCCTGGGCGTGTTTGATAGTACGATCAGAGACACCGCCCAGAATCCCTTTGGTGATTTCGTCTCCTCGGCGTCCAATGACAATGGTTCCGCATTGGTGTTTCTCGGCCTGACGTATTATACCATGTGCTGTTTCCAGGTCTGAGACCTCCGGCAAAATGACGATATTGCTCTCGGGGATACCAGCCTCGATGAGAAGTTGCGTTGGACCATGAAAGAGGTGGTTCTCACCAGTCAGATGGGTGTCACACCATTCTTTGTCCCAGATATGATAAAAAGATTCAGGATTTGGTTCAATCTTCTTTCCCAGAAAGTGAAGGCAGTGAAAGAGGTAAATAGTGATATCTTTCTGTCCTTCCATGATATGGGCCAAATGATCAATGGCCAGCAGAGAAGGAAGAGAACCATCTACCGGCGCTAGAAAATTTTTATTTGTGACTTCGCCGTCAATGATCCACAGCGGAATTTGGTGGCATTTTTTGAGCAGGGTAGTTGAAACTGATCCCAGCAGCATTTCGCTGAGAGTGTTTAATCCCCTTCGGCCCACCAGGATACAATCCACTAAAAGATATTCGGCCTGACGCTGGATGGCTGCGGCAATATTATATCCTGACATCTCTACCGTTGAGTCTATCCGCTCGGGAGTGATTTGCAGGCGGATCAATTTGTCTATTGCAGACTGTAGGTAGTATTGTGCTGTTTGTTTTTTTTTCTCCGCTCCTGAATAGAGCGGCAGCAGGGAGTTGTTGCTGTCGGCTGCAACCGGGATCACACCCTGGCAGCTACTGATGCAGGTCATGAGATGAAAGTGGATGTCAGGATTGTTGGCAAAAAGGAGGGCGATGTATTCCAGCGACTGGCTGGAGTAGATAGAACCGTCAACGGCAATCAGTAGTTGTTTTTTCATGAGCGGCAGATGGGGAATGAATTTTTTGTGTATATGTATTGTATGGTCAGCTTCTGGTTAAAGTCAACAGAAAAGAAGGATTGACAAAAGGATTGATTAGAATGCTATACTATCTATAATTATGAAAAAATGAGGGACAGATGCCTCTTGAGGGCATTTGAATGGCTTCTTGTGCTGTCCCCTTGAATTGTTGTTGCTAATGAGGTGTGAAATAGATATGGAGAAAAAAAATGAAAGAAGAATGTGTACCCGCACCCCCTTTTTCACCGATGTGACGTTAAAGTTAGAGGGTGCTGATTACGCTATGTCGGCTGAACTTGTGAATATCAGTATCAGCGGCATGTTTGTACAGATTGATCAGAGTATTCCGGTGGGAGCATCCTGTACGATAGAAATAATCGTCACAGGTCATCATAGCCGTCTGCTTCTTGATGATATCCGGGGTGAGGTTGTCCGAGAAGATGAACATGGGCTTGCCATTCACTTTATCTCCAGAATGGAATGGTTTGTCCTCTTTAATGTCTATACCCATTATTGCCGGCAGGCAATGGAAGAAGGCCGAAGGTGATTATTCCGGGATTTGAAGTTTAATAAATTTTCCTCTATGGGAAAGATTAGAAAATATCTCCATCCAGTCCTGGGTGTTTTAGCTGTCCTTCTGCAGTGTATCCATACCTTACGGGAAGATAGCTTATTGCCGGCGATAAGCGTATGATGTTATTAATAGAATATTTTCATTCATATGTGAACATCTCCGTGCTGAAAAATGAAGTGGGCACGAAGGATTCTTGAGTAGGCTCTGGTCCGGACGTTTTGCGAGTGAGATGAATGAATATGACAGGTAATACTTGCCAGTCGACGCGCCCTTCACCGCCCCCCACCCCTAATACCGATTCCTTTGTCTTTCTGGATGCCGGCGGGAAACGCTGGCCCAGGCTCCGTCTTTCCATATTTGTCATGGGGCTTCTTTTATTCGTTGGGGTGATACTCTTCGTGCAGACTCTGTTTGTGCCGTCGCATTTTATCCTTCCGCCCACGGTGCAGCAACTCAAGTCTCGACTTAAGACCCTCCAAATCAAGGAACACCAGACCAGGCTGCTGGCGCCGCGGCCCTTGTGGCTGAATTTTGCCAAGGGCAATAGTAAAGCCGTGACGAGAATCCCCTTCGTCGCCGACCAAAGGGTCGTTGTGCCCCCCTTTAAAAAAGAGCTGAGTCTGCACACCACTTCTATTCGTGAGGTCAGACTTGGGTTTTATGAAAGTTGGGATCCGTCCAGCTTTGATTCGCTTAAGGCCCATGTCGATGCCCTAACCCACCTCTGCCCGGACTGGTTCACTGTTGAGGATGGTCGCGGCGAACTCAAGGTCGTCCAGGAGCAGAATGTTCTTGACCTGATAAAGGGTCGGGGGATTGTACTTCTCCCCCTGCTCCGCAACATCGGTAGAGAAGGGGTCTGGCTGCCGGAGGCGGTTGAAGGGCTTATCAACGGGCCTGCCGTCAGACGGGATCGGTTTATCGTCGACCTCAAGGAACGCCTGAAGGCCATGGGTGCGGGCGGGGTCGTTATCGACTGGGAACAGGTTGATCCTGCCTATCGGGCTGCCATGACGGTGTTTCTTACCAGAATTGCTTCGGCCCTCCAGGGTGATAGCATGGAATTATGGCTCTGTGTGCCCATGGGAAGTGGGCTGAATGTCCTTGACCTGGATACCCTGGCCGAACATGTCGACCGTTTTGTCGCCATGCTTCATGATGAAAATTCCGAATCTGACCCGCCAGGACCGATTGCCTCAAGGGAATGGTTCAATGGCTGGCTTGATACCCTGACCGACTACGGCGAGCCATCGCAGTGGGTCTTGGCCCTCGGCTCCTATGGCTATGATTGGACGGAGGGGGAAAAGGAGGCGGAGACCGTTCGTTTTCAGGATGTGATGAGCCGGGCAGGCCGCTCCTCCCTCAGCTCCTGTGATTTTGACGCCCCCACTTATAATCCGCATTTTGACTATGAGGACTCGGGTGCTGCTCATACCCTCTGGTTTCTGGATGCTGTTACCTTTTTAAATCAGCTCAAGGTTGGAAGATCGCGTCATGTCGCTGGCATCGCCATATCGCGGCTTGGCACGGAGGATCCCGGCATCTGGCAGGTCCTGAAACTGGATATCGCCAAGCCCCTTGTCGGTGCTAATCTTGTTTCGCTGGAGACCATCAGGCCCGGAGCGGCAATAGCCCATATCGGCAGGGGAAACTTTATTAGCATGGAGGATGAGCGCGCCGACGGGTCGCGGCGGCTTGAAACCGATAAAAATGCTGATGGTGAGGAGCCGGTGATTGAACACTATGAAAAATTCCCCAGTTACCTCACCATTCTCCATCAGGGAATGGGGCCAAATGATGCCGTTGCCATCACCTTTGATGACGGACCCGATTCCACATGGACTCCGCAAATTCTCGATATTCTCAAGGCTAAAGGGGTGAATGCCACTTTTTTCATGGTTGGTGCGAATATGGAGAAATATCCCGATATTGTCCGTCGTATTGTCCGTGAGGGACACACGGTCGGAATCCACACCTATACCCATCCCAATATTGCTCTGGTCTCAGAGGAGCGGGCCTATTTGGAATTCAATGCGACCCAGCGTCTGATAGAGGCCATAATCGGTCAATCAACCATCCTTTTCAGACCCCCATATAATGCTGACACCAACCCCTATGACCCGGAAGAGCTTGTGCCTGTCAAGCTTGCTCAGAAACTGGGATATATCACCGTGACCGAAGACATTGATCCGGAAGACTGGTCACAGCCAGGGGTCACGGCAATGGTCGAGAACGTCAAACGGGATCGCCAGCAGGGCGGAAATATCGTTCTGCTCCATGATGCGGGCGGTGACCGGAGTCAGACGATTGAGGCGCTGCCGAGGATTATCGATTATTTACGGGCCAGGGGAGACACTATTCTTTCCTTGTCCTCAATGCTCGGGATCCCGCAGGAACAGGTCATGCCTTCTGTCTCTCAGAATCAGCGGTCTATGACCAGGCTGGTGAGCGAAAGCGGGTTCAAAGCCATCCACAAAATGGCGCAATTCTTCTGGGCGTTTATGATCGTGGCGACCGCCATGGTTGTTGTCAGGACCTTAAGCGTGGCCTGGTTGGCAATCCGTAGCCGCAGGCTTGGTGATGCCGGGTTGCCGCCCTGGCCTCCGCTGCCAGGACTCTATCCATCAGTGAGTGTCCTGGTCGCTGCCTATAATGAAGAAAAGGTTATCAGGCAAACGCTGCTGGCGGTATTGAACAGCACCTACCCAGGTGAGATTGAGGTGATTGTGGTCGATGACGGTTCAAAGGACAGAACAGCGGAGATTGTGGCTGAGATGGCTCAAAGCGATGGACGCATCCATCTTTTTAGGCAGATTAATTGTGGGAAGGCCATGGCCTTAAAGACCGGGTTTGACCTTGTCCAACACGAAATTGTGATCAGTCTGGATGCTGACACTCAATTCACGCCGGATACCATTGGTGAGCTTGTCCGCCCATTTGCTGATCCTGCCGTTGGTGCAGTTTCAGGCCGGGCCAGGGTTGGCAATCCCAAGACCTTTGTTGCCAGATTCCAGTCCCTTGAATATACCTGCGGGTTCAATCTTGATCGGAGGGCCTATCACCTGCTGAACTGTATTACGGTCGTGCCCGGGGCAGTCAGCGCCTTAAAAAAAGGGGCGGTCTTTGCGGCTGGTGGGATCAGTACCGATACCCTGGCAGAAGATACTGACCTGACCTTGAGTCTGCACAGGTGTGGCTTTAAGATTTGCTATGCCTCCAGGGCCGTTGCCTGGACTGAGGCCCCTGAAACCATAAGGGCTTTTGCTAAACAACGATTCCGTTGGGCCTTTGGAACCTTGCAATGTCTGTGGAAACATCGGGATATGCTTTTTGATAGCAAGTACAGGGCGCTGGGTTGGTTTAGTCTGCCAAGTTCCTGGTTTTTCAATATCCTGCTGGTGGCGCTTGGGCCAATTATTGATGCTTTTTTGCTTTTATCGCTGTTTATGAGTCCGGCTAACGGTATTCTCTATTTTTATTTTTTAATCTTTCTTTGTGCCGATCTGCTGCTGGCCGCGGTTGCCTGCCTCATAGAAAGGGAGCCTTTATCCCAGGTCTGGCTGGTTCTGCCCATGCGGTTTATCTACAGACCGGTGTTAAGTTATGCGGTCATCAAGGCCATAGTCAAAGCGAGCAAAGGGGTCTTGGTCGGCTGGGGCAAACTCGATCGTACCGCCTCGGTCACTTATAATGCTTGAGGGAAAGGTAGGAATCATGAAGGTAATGATTACGAGGGGTTCATTCATCAGCATAAAAATAGTTGTTTGGCTTGTTGCTGTTTTGTTCTCCTGTGGGGTTCTGTGCGCCGGCTGTCAACATGAGGAACCTGCAAGGGTTAATGACGACGGTCCGAAAGAATTGAGCATGCCGGACAAAGGGGCTTACACCGGGGCGTATGTGGATTTTGGCGAGGGTGAGGGTAATGTCACCTTTGACGCAATAACAGCCTTTGAGCAGATGAGCGGCAAACACCTTGCCATTATAGGCTTTGGTAATTTCTGGGGAGAACAGGTGTTTCCCGTCAAAGCAGTGAAGATTGTCTCGGGATATGGGGCGATCCCCTTGATCTACTGGTCACCATGGGACAGACCCTACGTGGAATATCAGCGTCCGGATCGTTTTAAGCTGCCCGATATCCTTGCGGGCAAGTGGGACATCTATATCGATCAATGGGCAGATGCGGCGCGGAACTATGGCAAACCCATTATGGTGTCCTGGGGGCTTGAGATGAACGGAACCTGGTTTCCCTGGTCAGGTTCCTATTTTGGCGGGGGCAGGGTTACTGGCCATAAAGACGGACATCCTCTTTATGCCGGACCAGAGTTGGTGAAAAAGGCATACCGGTATGTGGTTGATCGGGTCAGGTCGCGGAAGGCGGTAAATATTCTCTGGGGTTTTCACGTCAACCATTATGGTATGCCTCAAAAATCCTGGAATAAAATAGCTAATTACTATCCTGGGGCGGACTATGTGGACTGGCTCGGCTTGAGTGTGTATGGCAAGATGTTGCGTTCGGAGGACTGGGCCTCCTTTTATGATGTGATGGAGAGCTCCTATCAGGAAATCTGTCGGTTGGACCCCCTGAAACCTGTCATTCTGGCGGAATGGGGAGTTGGTGAATTCCCTCCAGCCAGCAAGGCTGAATTTTTCACCAAGGCCTTTGCTGATTTAGAGACGAGATACCCGCGGGTCAAGGGAGCGGTCTATTGGCATGAACGCTGGGAAAACAAGGACGGGAGCTTCAGCAATCTTCACATCAATTCATCTCCCGAGGCACTTGATGCCTATCGAAACGGCCTTGCTGCTCCGTACTGGATCGATAGGCCCCACTTTCGATCGCGGCAAAATCCTGAGCAGCAGCCCCTTAAGAGACGGTGAATGTTGCCACAATTTCTTTGAAGTTTACTGCTGCAAAGTTGTCGATGATTATCAGCGAATACACTCGACTCACGGTTGTTCAGACCGGTCAGACTTTTTTTTTATATCTTTGACGTGGCATTATATCAAGAGAGCACAATGTTAACGTACAATGAGATTGTGCAATTCATTGATATCATCCTCCTGAACGGGGAAATGTGTCCTGAGCAGCTCTCCAATTTGGATAATGGCTTCACAGATAGCCTCACATTGACGTTTTTCCTTGATCCCCTGAGTGATCACATCAATAACCCCCTGCCACTGCCCTGAATCAATACAAGCATTGATTCCACTATCAGCTAACACCCAGACCTTGCGTTCAAGAATGGAAATGAAGATCAGAATTCCATTTGCGTCCTTTGTTTTGTAGAGTTTTTCCGTAAAAAAACTGGTGAGCGCCGCCTCCTGTACCTCCGCCTCGACCTGCTTCCGGGACAGGAAAAAACGTTTAAACCAGGTAAAGCGTTGTATCAGACTATAAAAGACGCCGTACAGTGTTATAAAGAGGGCGATAAAAATCCACACATTCTGCGAGCCTAGCCAGAAAAGGCCGCTGATGACTGGCATGAGGAGCAATGAAAAGGGAAAGGCTAGTACTGTTGCCCCCATAATTATGGCTGTGGGATACGAGTGACTGGCCGAGACCACCATGGGAACGATCTCACCCGAGGTCTGCTGTTCCATCTGCTGGACAAGGGCTGAGATCGTGTTCTGTTCTGCCTCTGTAAGAAACTGTTGAGCTAAAGTCTGCATTTATTACCAGCCTCCTGAGGCTCCACCGCCACCAAAACTGCCACCGCCGCCGCTGAAGCCGCCAAATCCACCTGAGGAACCGCTGCTAAAACCTCCACTTCCACCCCAGTATCCGTGCGAGCTGACTCCTGTTGCATTGGCCATTCGGGCCGCGATGAGGCCACCAATAAAACCGAGTAATGCCAAGGCCAACAGCATTAGGCCACCGAGACTCAGTGCCAGCGCGCCGAAAACAGGAGCGAAAACCGCCCCGACTCCCGCCGCCAGCCAAGGGGTGCGGGCCAATATCCTGCCAAGAACCGAGAAAATGACCAGGAAAAAAATGAGCATGGCCCCGGGGTCACCGCTGCGATTTTGGCGCCGGTTACTGTCGGTGGTCGCGAACTCACCTTTAACCACGGCCATCATGGCGGAAATACCATCGATTACCCCTTGATCAAAATTCCCCTCCTTGAACCTGGGGGTGATGATGTCCCGAATAATACGGCCGGACACCAGATCGGTTAACTTCCCTTCAAGGCCATAACCGACTTCTATGCGCAATTTACGATCATTCTTGGCAATCAGAAGCAGGGCGCCGTTATCCAGCTTGTTCTGTCCGGGTTTCCACTTTTCCACCACTCGCAGGGAAAAATCCTCGAGAGACGCTCCGTCCAAAGAAGGAACAGTGAGCAGAACAATTTGGGTTGATTCCTCAGTCTCAAAATTCTGCAACACAGCTTCAAGTTGACGGGCCGTGGCCGGGGCAAGAATTCCGGCGTAATCATTGACCCGGCCTTTGAGCGGCGGGACCTCAAGGGCCGGGACGGGCCGCGTGCCAAGAAAGATCAAGCTCAGGGCGAGAAATAGTCCGACCAACCTTTTTGTGAGAAGAGTATTGCGCATGGGAAATTAGAACGTAACTTTAGGCACAGCTTTGGCCGTTTCTTCGGCCTTGAAGTACTCCTTTTTCACCAGGTGCAGCAGGAATTTATTGGTCAGGCTGGCAGGAAACTTTCTGATAGAACCGTTAAACATCTCCACAGCCTCATTGTAACGCTGCCGGGCCACGTTGATTCGGTTTTCCGTGCCTTCAAGTTGATTCTGCAGATCAAGAAAGTTCTGATTGGCCTTGAGATCAGGATATTGTTCCACGACAACCATCAGGCGGGAAAGGGCCGAAGAAAGAGCGCCCTGAGAGGCTTGAAGTTGTTGCATGGCTGCCGGATTGCTCAGGTCAGCGGGAGAAAGCTGGATGGAGGTCGCCTTGGCCCGGGCCTCTATAACCTTTTGTAAGGTTTCTTGTTCATGTGTGGCGTAGCCCTTGACCGTTGCTACCAGATTGGGGATCAGGTCGGCACGTCGTTGCAGGGTGGATTCAATGTCGGCCCAGGCCTTGAAGACCGTTTCTTCCTGAGTCTGCAAGGAGTTATAGCCACAACTGGATAGAAGCATGGCAACAAGGAGCAAGACTCCGAAATGTATGATCCGTTTCATAATAACCTCCTGAAAGAATGAGATGAGAAGAGAGAAAAAGATGACGAGAAGATTTGTTTTTAGAGAGTCAGGTATTCTGGGAATCCTGAAAGCCTAGCAGTCGTTACGAAACAACCATTGCTTTCTTGATCTTTCTGCTATGGCTATTGATGTCAGTCACGACATCAATAGTATGATTTTTTGAATAACAGTCAAGTGCATAATAAGGTTATAGGAACGCTACCACAGACAACCTTCATCTTTCAACTTATAACTTTCAGCTTTCCAGTCAAACCGTTGTCTGTGAATAATATGGTTATCTGAAGGGCCGGAACGGTATAAGGAGCCGTAGCGAAATAGTTATAAAGAGAGAAGTTATTTCGTGACGGCTCCTAATCTTGACAAAACCGATGATTGCAGGTATTTGTGTTTTTATAGATTCAGGTACCTGGAAGGTTTCTTCGTCTGCTTATATTAAGAAGATAGAATAAATTTTTCAGGTTGAAAAGGGAACTTCGTGTAAATCGAAGACGGGCCCGCCGCTGTAACCGGGGACAAATTCCGCAAAAAGCCACTGTCTGGAAGTGAGGATGGGAAGGCGCGGGGTGCGAAAGAGCCGGAAGTCAGAAGACCTGCCTGAATAAAATTGGTATGACCTCGTGGACAGAGCCCATACCTGTGATTTCGGATATGAAGGGAGATCCCGGATCAATTATTATAATTGGTCCGGGATTTTCTGTTTTCCCCGGACCTGATCAGCAAGGGGAAGGAACATCATGCATAAATTTACAAAACTCTCAATCCTGTGGGCGCTCTGCTTTTTTTCCATGTATTCCCTTGCCTGTGGGCGGGAACACAATAAGAAACAAACTCAGGCAGTGGTGATTGCCGCCTTCGGCACCACCGTGCCAGAGGCGTTGACTGGCATTCTGAATGTCAGAGACCGAATTAAACTACAATATCCGAACACCGAGGTGCGGATTGCTTTCACCTCCAACATGATCCGTGCCATCTGGCATAAACGCCAGCACGATCCGGATTATGTCAAAACACATCCTGCTGTCCCCCAAGATATCCTGGGCGTACAAGGGCCTCTGGCCACCATTGCCAACCTGCAGGATGATGGCTTTACCACTATCCTGATCCAACCCACCCATGTTGCTCTGGGAGAAGAGTATCTTGATCTGGTTTCCTATGTGCAGGGGCTGTCCGGTATTCACACCATTAAAGAGAAGAACCAGCCCTTCAAGCAACTGGTGATTGGCAGACCGGCCTTAGGCACCATGGGCGATATCCATCCCTATCCTCAGGATATCGAATTGGTTGCCAAGTCCCTGTCTGCGGATATCGATCAGGCCGCAAAGGCCGGCAGTGCCCTGGTGTATATGGGACACGGCAATGACTTTTTCCCCTCAGGCGGTTCCTACCTCCAGTTTGCCGATACCATGAACCATCTCACCCCCCAGGTGAAGACCTATATCGGTACCGTGGAAGGATTTCCCGGACTTGACTATGTCATCGAGCAGTTGAAGAGGGACAAGACCAGGAAGGTTCTGTTGAAACCCTTCCTGACCGTGGCTGGCGACCATGCCCAGAACGACATGGCAGGACCCGAGGCCGAGTCCTGGAAATCCATCCTGACCAAAGAAGGATTTGAAGTAACCCCGATCTTGCAGGGAATGGGGGAAGTGGACAGCTTTGCCGATGTCTTTGTCCATCATCTGACGGAGCTGGCAAAAGAGCATGGAATTCAACTGGACTAAAGAAAAAGCGGATATTGCATGTCATCTAAGTCACCTTTTATCCTGATGTCCCTGGCCCTGTTCCTGGTCTTGGCCATTATCCTGGCAACGGGTATGGGATTTCTTGCCATTGCACCTCTGGAGGTGATCCAGGTCGTATGGGCAAAGGTGCGTGGAATAGGGATTGCAGCTGATATTAATCCCACTTTTCCCTTTGTCATCATGGAGGTACGACTGCCACGTATCCTGGCCGCGGCCTTTGTCGGTGGCGGACTGGCAGTGGCCGGAGCCGTGTTTCAGGCCATTCTTCTCAATCCTCTGGCAGATCCCTATACTCTTGGGGTCTCTTCGGGTGCGGCCTTCGGAGCCTCTCTGGCCTTGGTCTTGGGTATCTTGGGAATCACGGTTCCACTTTTTTTTTCAGTGCCTCTCTTTGCCTTTCTTGGTGCCATGACCACTCTGATCGTGGTCTTTGCTCTGGCCGCTCCGGACGGCAGGCTTTCTTCCAATACCTTGATCCTGTCCGGGGTGATTGTGGCTGCTATCCTCTCTGCCGGGATTGGTTTCATCAAGTATCTGGCCGATGAGCAGGTGGGGGTGATTATCTTCTGGCTGATGGGAAGCTTTGTGGGCAAGACCTGGTCTGATGTAACTTTGACCGCAATCTTTGTTTTTCCTGGTCTGCTGTTGACGCTTTATTTTGCAAGGGATCTCAATATCATGGCCCTTGGCGGACGGACGGCGGATACACTCGGCGTTGACAGCCGCAAGGTGAAGAAGATCCTCTTGGTCTGCGCCTCACTGATGACAGCCATCTGTGTCTCGGTATCCGGTATCATCGGTTTTGTGGGGCTGATTATCCCCCATCTTCTGCGCCTCGTCTTAGGTCCTGATAACCGCCTGCTGATCCCGGCCTGTTTCTTCGGCGGGGCCATTCTCCTGCTTACGGCTGACACCATTACCAGGGCCTGGCTGCCAACTGAGCTGCCCATAGGGGTGCTTACCTCGCTGATCGGCGGCCCGTTTTTCTGCTATATCTTCCGTAAAAAACAGTTGGGACAGCGGTGATGGCCGTGGCTAAGAATAATATCCACACTGACCCGCTCTTTGCCATCAGTAAGGGCTGTTTTGCCTACAGGGCAAATAACGTCCTCCAGGATATTGATCTGGATCTTGTTCCTGGGCAGTTTTACGGACTTATCGGTCCCAATGGTAGCGGCAAGACAACCCTGCTTGATCTGCTGACCGCTACCAGGCCCTTGCAGAGCGGCCAGATAATTTTTCAGGGAAAGGCACTTGCCGACTATGCCAAAAAGGAGTTGGCCACCAAGATTGCTCTGGTGCCCCAGCAGTTTTCCATGGGTTTTGACTTTACCGTGTCTGATCTGGTGCTCATGGGTCGTTACCCATATATTCCTCGGTTCAGTAATCCGTCTCAGCGGGATCTTGATCTGGTTGATGAGGCCATGCAAGTCATGCAGGTCCACACCCTGCGCCACCGATTGATCACCGATCTGTCCGGCGGCGAGAAACAGCGAGTGGTGGTGGCCCGGGCTCTGGCCCAGGACACCGAGGTCTTGGTGCTTGACGAGGCTACCTCAAATCTTGACATCCATCATACTATTGAAATTATGCATGTTATTCGTAAACTGGTTAGAGAGCAAGGCCGGACGGTTATTGCCGCCATCCACGATCTGAATCTGGCCGCAGCCTTCTGTGACCAGGTGATTGTCTTGAAAGAGGGTCGCATCTTTACTACCGGGCCGGTGGGGGAAGCCCTGACCGTCGATTTGATTGCCGAGGTCTTTCAGGTGCAGGCCGAGGTGCAGGCTGCAACCCTTAATCATTCTCCACGTATCCATTATACATTGAGCTAATATGAATATTCCCTTTTATTTTTTTGGTCTGAGGAAAAAGCAGTGTTGTTGCTTGCTGCTTGCTGTTTTTATTGTGATAAGCAGATGGCATCCTGCGTCTGCCGCCATCCTGGTAGATCAGGAGGGAACTTCGATTAGTTATGAAGTGCCTTTCAAGCGGATTATTTCCCTTTATCCGGCCCATACCGAGAATCTGCTGGCGCTTGGTCTTAATCAGGAACTGATCGGGGTAACTGCTGGCGATGATGATCCGGCTGTCCTTGGCAGACCGCTGTTTAGTGCTAATGATACCCCGGAAAAATTCATTGCCGCAAAACCGGATCTTATCCTGATCAGACCGATGATCAGCCGCTCCCATCCTCAACTGGTAAAACAGTTGCAGGAGGCTGGTATCGTCCTTGTCTCTCTTCAGCCAACCACCATTGAAGAGATGTTCAGTTATTGGCAGAGCCTGGGGGAACTTACCGGCCGAGCCAATGAGGCTGCGGCCATGATCCGGACATTCAGGAGTGAGCTTACGGCTCTTCAGGAGATTCGGGACATGGTTCCTGTGAATAATCGGCCCAGAGTTTATTTTGAATCCATTCATGCCAAGATGAAGACCTTTGCCCCATCATCCATTGCAGTTTTTGTCCTTGAAAATGGGGGTGGGGTTAATGTCGCAGCCGATGCTACGGCCAGACATTCCACCAATATTGCCGCTTATGGGAAAGAACGCATTCTCTCTCATGCGGCAGAGATTGATATCTATCTTGCCCAGCAGGGCCAGATGAACCAGGTAACGAAGGAAATGATTACTGAAGAACCAGGGTTCAAGGCAATTAAGGCGGTACGTGAGGGGAGAATCTGTCTCGTCAATGAAGAACTGGTCTCACGTCCGACCATGCACCTGCTCGAGGGGATCAGGCAGGTACGCAAGATGTTCTACCCGGAGAATTAGGCTGTTTTGTTTTTGAGAAAATACGAAAATTAGCTGTTTTTATAAAAAATTTACTATTTAATTTGTCATGCACGCAACACTTCATATTATCGGTGTCGGTCCTGGTGATCCAGGACTTCTGACTATCAAGGCCCTCAATGTTCTGTGTCATTGTCCGGTCATCGCTACACCCAAGGCCTCGCAGCATGGACATTCCACAGCGCTTTCCATTGTTCAGCAAGCTCTCTCTGCTGGCGAGATGAATGGGAAAGAAATCGTGGAACTCCATTTTCCCATGAAGAAGATTCACCTGGGCCAGGAGCCGGATCCAGACGTGCTGCAGGCCTGGCAGGATGGCGCCAGCAGAATTTTTGCCATTCTCAGTCAGGGAAAGGATGTTGCCTTTCCGACACTGGGTGATCCCGCGATCTATTCCACTGGCTACTATCTTTATGCGACCATTTTGGAGATGCATCCGGAGGTCAGGGTCAAGTTTGTGCCGGGGATTTCGGCCATGAGCTCCTGTTCCGCCACTACTCACACCCCCATCTGTCTTGGTGATGATATGCTGGCGGTCGTTCCTGCAACCTTCAGCGACAGTCGGCTCAGACAGACCCTGGAAAGCTTTGATACCATCGTCCTGATGAAGGTACACCGGGTCATTGATCACCTGATCGGGTTGTTGAGTGAATTAAAACTTCTGGATAAGGCTGTACTGGTAGAAAGGGTTGGCATGGCAGATGAGCGGATTGTCTCTGATCTTTTGGCTATTTCCGGACAGGTGCATTATTTTTCCACCATCATTGTCAGAAAAAAGTAATTTGCGGAATATGATGCTTCGTGATAGCCTTTGTGTATACTGTCGTTGTATGGGCTAATTTGCAATTAATTATCTGATTTGAGCAGGAGGGTTTTATGATGAGGTGGAGAAGAGGCAGAGTACTGGCGCTTGCGGTGTGTATGGGAATGTTGTCCTGTGGTCCTGTTTTTGCGGATGAGGTGACGGATTCGATCACGCAGGGATTGGAGCAGTACAAGAAGGGAAGTTTCGCGGAGGCCATGAACAGTCTCAATTATGCGTCGCAGAAAATCGGTCAGATGAAGGCTGATGCATTGAAGGTGCTTATCCCGCAACCCCTGTCCGGTTGGACTGCCGATGAGGTGGTTTCTCAGGCGGCGGGAACAGCAATGTTTGGTGGTGGTCTTTCTGCTGAGGGACGATATCACAAAGGAGATCAGGGCAGTGTCACTGTCAAGATCGTCACGGACTCTCCTTTGCTGCAGAGCATGATGATGTTGATCAGCAATCCCATGTTTGCAAGTTCCAGCGGCGGCAGGCTCGAAAAGATTAATGGCCAGACAGCCATTGTCAAATATGAAACGCAGGAAAAACGGGGTGATATCAATGTGGTCATCGCCGGTAAGGTGTTGGTTACAGTGGAGGGCAATGATGTGAGCCAAGATGATATTATGGCCTATGCCAAGGCGGTGGATTACGATAAAATATTGGCGATACCGTGATCGGTCGATAGAAATCTGGTTGATTGTGTGAGGACGAGTTGTGTCCCTCTGGTGTTTCAGAACCGAAAGGGGCAGGATGGACTTGCGTAAAAGTCTATCCTGCCCCTTTTTTTATTCATCGGTGATTTCCCGAGGGGAAAATGATCAAATTCTTCCAGGTTTTTCCCTCGGTCGAAATGACAAAGTTATAAAGGCGGCACGTCTGTCGATGTTACAGAGCATGTTGTCTGATAAATTCCTGGATCAGATTGCGGTCGGCGTCCATCAGCTCACAGCGGGATTTCTTGTCGGCAAGATCGGCAATGGCTTTTGGTAATTCAAGTGGGACGCCGATGGCTTTTTCCACAGTCTCAGCAAATTTCGCCGGATGGGCCGTGGACAGGCAGATGGTTGGAATTCCTTTCTGCTGATGGATGAGGGCTGCATGGACTCCCACTGCCGTGTGCGGATCAAGGATATATCCGTGCTCCTTATAAAAGAGTTGAATGGTATCCAGCACCTCCTGTTCCGAGGCGGCGGTAGCTACAAAGTCACGTCTGATCTGGTCGCAGGAGCTTGAGAGGTCGAGCTTGCCTGTCTCCGCAAAGTGCAGCATAGCGTCTTTAGTGCGGACCGGGTTTTCATCCATGAGGTAGTAGAGATAGCGTTCAAAATTGGAGGCGGCCTGGATGTCCATGGAAGGACTGGAGGTTGCCACCACTTCACCTAGTGAGTAATCTCCGCGTGTGACAAAGCGGGTGAGAATATCATTGGTGTTGCTTGCCAGCAATAGCTTGCGGATAGTGCCTTCCGGCAGCATCCGTTTGGCGATATATCCGGCAAAAATGTCACCAAAATTACCGGTGGGTACGGCAAAATCAACGGCCTTGTCCTGTTCGTGACGGTTGATGTGCAGGCAGCTGTGGACGTAATAGACAACCTGGGCCAGGACCCGCGCCCAGTTGATGGAGTTGATCGCCCCCAGGTTGTATTTTTTCTTGAAGTCGATATCGTTGAAGATGGCCTTGACAATGGCTTGGCCGTCATCAAAAGTGCCGCGGATGGCAATGTTGAAAACATTAGCATCGGTGACCGTGGTCATCTGCTGTTCCTGGACCGGGCTGACCCGTTTGTGGGGATGGAGGATGAAGATATTGATCTTCTCCTTACCACGGACCCCATAGATGGCGGCACTGCCGGTATCGCCGGAGGTAGCGCCGATGATGTTCATCACCGCATCATTTTTCTTCAGGAGATATTCAAAGAGATTGCCAAGAAATTGGAGAGCAACATCCTTGAAGGCAAAGGTTGGGCCGTGAAAGAGTTCGAGGATATGCAGGGTCCCCTGATGAATCAAAGGAGTGACCTCGGCATGGTCAAAGGTGGCGTAAGAACGATTGATCAATTCACGCAGATCACTGTTGGGAATATCATCAATGAATCGTGACATGACCTCAAAGGCCAGTTCCGGATAGGAAAGATCCTGCCATGAGGCATAGGTCTCGCTGCCGATACGAGGGATGGTACGTGGCAGGAGCAGGCCGCCGTCTTCGGCCAGACCCATCATTACGGCCTCGGTAAAGGGAATGGGGCTGATACCGCCCCTGGTGCTTATGTATTGCATAATGATCGTTGTCCGGGAAATGGTTTCCCTGAGAAGAGTTGTTGTTGGTTTAAGAGAGGGTCAAGAGGTCGTCAATGTTTACGGGCCTGGCGTCATGCCAGAGACCTTCCAGATCGTAAAACTTCCTTTGCTCATGATAAAAAATATGTACAACTACGTCATCAAAGTCAAGAAGAACCCACATCCCTTCCTCCATGCCCTCAGCATGGGAGGCGTTTATGCGCTTAGAGCGCATCTCAGCTTCAATGGTCTCTGCCAGACCTTGGACATGCCGGGTTGAGCGGCCGTTCATGATTACAAAATAATCTGTAAATGAGGAAATCCCTTTGACGTCGAGGACAACCAGATCCTCGGCCTTGGCGTCAAGGGCGACGCGTGCGCAAATTCTGGCCAATTCCAGGCCGCTTTTATCTTGATACTCTTTCTTTAGTCGTTGCATAAATGTTATGCCCGTGTGGGCTCCTTTATTGTATGGAAAATCAGGTGGTTGTGTTTTTTTATTGCTGAGGCGCAGAAGAAAACCAAAAATGATTTGCTTAGCGTCTCAGTCTCAGCGGGAGAACAGTTTGTTCTCAGCAAAAAGAATAATCATTTTTTTTCTTTTTTTATTCGTGGTGGAAATTCAAAGGTAATCTTACCCTTTTTATCGAGAAGAAGGAAGGCATCAAAGGGACGTTTCTTTTTGGAAATAAAACCAGTGATCAGTTCGGTCTTGCCATCAGTCAGCAGTTGTTGAATATGGTTGGGCTCGATGGCCTTGGCCAGGATCATCTTGCTGATCTGTAAACCCTTTTTTTTGTCACCCTCCAACGCCGATGTAGACATGTAGGCAGCCGGGGTCTCATGCACTGTAGTTCCGTCAATAGGGGAGAGTCCCAGGCTCGAGCTTGCCTTGATTGCTTCTATATCCAGATTGTCGGTTGCGTCGGCAAAAATAAACTCTATTTTCTGTTGATGCAACCTGACCGAGGCGGTAAAGGGTTTTCCCTGTTTGGACCTGAAATCACTGAAAGGACCTAAGGTCTCTCCTTTGATCAGGGCCACAATCTCAGCCTCGCTCATAATCCTGCCGCCCAGAATCTTGCGGATGGTTATTTTTTCATCTTCTGAGATGAAGGCGGTGGGGCTGGTATAGAAATGGATATTGTTGACAGGGCTGAAAGGAGCCTCAACTCGAACCTCTGTCCGGTCAAAGTTACGCACCTGAGAGATGATATGCTCTGTTGTCTCCCTGATCTCGGCCATGAACTGCTGGCGGGTAAACTTGCCGTGCAGGATCTGATTCAGCTTGTGCTCCCATTCCCCTGTCATTTCAGGAGAAGCGAGCAGCTCTATTTTCATGGCCTCAAGAAGGGAGAATAGATTGAAGGCCTTGCCGGTGGGAGTGAGTTCCTTTCCTTCGCGAACCAGATATTTTTCCTTGAGCAGCTTCTCGATGATCGCGGCCCGGGTTGCCGGTGTGCCCAGTCCCCGTTCTTTCATGGCCTCGGCCAGCTCTTCGTCTTCCACCAGTTTGTCAGAGTTCTCCATGGCTGAGAGCAGGGTTGCCTCGTTAAAGCGGGCGGGAGGTTTGGTCTCTGCTTTCTCTTTGCTGATCTGCGCGCAGGTGATTTCTGCCCCTTCTGGGATCGGGCTTAATGCGACCTCCTGCTCCTGATCAATTTCGCTGCCATAGATGGCCTTCCAGCCGGGATCGGTGAGGATCTTGCCTTCGGTCAAAAACGATTCAGTCTCAACCACGGAGATACGCCGGGCGTTCAGGTATCGAGCGGGCGGGAAAAAGACGGCCAGAAAACGTTGGACCACCATGGTGTATATCTTAAGTTCCGGTTCGGTCAGAGTTTTAGGCAGGACCGTTGTGGGGATGATGGCATGATGATCGGAGATCTTGGCATTATTGAAGATCAGTTTCTCGGGCTTGATAAAATTTTTGGACAGGGCGGTTTCAGCAAACTGACCATAGGCCCAGGCGGTCTGGGCCGTGACGGTTTTCTGGACCGTGGCCAGATAATCTTCGGGCAGACAACGGCTGTCGGTACGGGGATAGGTCAATACCTTATGTCGTTCATAAAGAGCCTGGGCCAGCCCCAGTGTATTCTTGGCAGAAAAACCAAAACGGGAGTTAGCTTCTCGCTGTAATGAGGTGAGATCGTAGAGCTGAGGCGAACGCTCACTTACTTTTTTGCTTGTTTCCTCAATTGCGGCCTGCTTGCCGGTGCATTGCGCCAGGATCTGGTCGGCCGTTCTTTCCTCCCATATCCGGTCGGCCTTGGCCTGATTGTCTACCTTGTCCTTGACAAACTGGGGATCAATCCATTTGCCGGTATACGACCCTTTATCAAAGGTGAAGGTGGAGAGCAGGTTGAAATAGGTGCGGGGGACAAAATTGAGGCGGGCCTGTTCTCTTTTGACGATAAGGGAGAGGGTGGGGGTCTGCACTCGGCCGCAGGGGGTGAGGAAAAAGCCCCCACGCCTGGAATTGAAACCGGTGAGCGCCCGGGTGGCATTGATCCCTATCAGCCAGTCAGATTCGGAGCGGCACAGCGCAGCGTCTTCCAGAGGCAGCATCTCATCATTGTCGCGGAGATGGGCAAGGGCGTCCTTGATAGCCTCTTTGGTCATGGATTGCAGCCAGAGGCGCTTGAGTGTCTTTTTGGCCACGGACTGGTTCCAGACATAGCGCAGGATATATTTAAAGATCAGCTCTCCTTCGCGGCCGGCATCACAGGCGTTGATGATCTCCCGGACATCCTTACGGCGGATCAGCTGCTGCAGGGCATTGAGTTGACTTTTGGTTCCGTCCAGGCCCTTGAGGGGGAATTCCTCCGGCAGGATAGGAAGGTTTTCCAGTTTCCAATCTTTGTATTTGGGGTCAATCTCTTCCGGGAATTCAATGGAAACAAGATGGCCGATGGCATAGGATACAATATACCTGTCACTTTCGTAATGAGTCTTGCTTTTTTCGAATTTACCCGGCAGGACCTTAACGATATCAGCGGCCACGCTGGGTTTCTCGGTAATAATAAGTGATTTGTCAGGCATTGTCTCCTGTTGGTACTGCAGCAAATTGAGTGAAGGTCTGGAATGTTTACATGAGGCCGTTCCTGCCATTTACAGGAAAAGGCTATTTATGAATAACACATTGAGGGACCGGATTGTAAGAAGATAAAATATTCCATCTTCTATAAGGCTGACTCGTGTTTGTCAATTTTATTTTTGAGAAGGACAGGTGGATGAGAAGGTTTGCTGAATAATGAAATGTGGATATTATTTGTTCGGTCTGAAGATGTAACATGATGAAGTTTTAACATATTGTTGGTGTTATTGTCTTTTGTAACGAAACATCTAGAGCTGTGTTGGATAGTGTTCATTTTGTTTTCAACGTTCATGTAAGGGCGCTGACCTGAGTCGGCGTCGAGAGGTGGTCGAGACGCAGTCACATTCGCAATTTGGTACGCCGGTTCATGACAGAAGTATTGGTGGCTTATCTTCTCTCATGGGCTGTCTGATGGGTTGCTTCAGCCTTGACAAACCGTCAATTCTGTGTTTTATATACAGTGTTTTATCGGGTTGTGTGCGGGTGTAGCTCAGTTGGTAGAGCACAAGCTTCCCAAGCTTGGGGTCGCGAGTTCGAATCTCGTTGCCCGCTCCAGGGTTGATGGCTGGATTGCACATTGTTTTTTTCCGGTTATACCATTGGTGTCACGCAGGGTGATGCAGGTGGCTTTGAAAGTGGGCTTGCCCACTTTTTTTTATGTCTATTTCAAGGTGTAGTTGAAATAGCAAAGTTTTTGCGTGATAATGCGGAAATGAGTGACACAGTTGTTGAAAAAGTCCAGGCATTTGCGGAAACGCTTCTGCGGTCTATGGGACTGGAATTAGTTGAGGTCCAGTTTCGTATTGAAGGGCACGGATGGGTGTTGCGCCTTTTT
The DNA here is from genome assembly GCA_018821985.1 of Pseudomonadota bacterium. Lineage (GTDB taxonomy): Bacteria > Desulfobacterota > Desulfobulbia > Desulfobulbales > Desulfocapsaceae > UBA2270. The sequence goes on along the minus strand of JAHJKP010000017.1, from coordinate 20,733 downwards.
ATTGACGGCAAAGAAGGAGTGACACTGGATCATTGCAGCCGGGTCAGCCGGGAGGTCAGTGACTTCCTTGATGTGGAGGATTTGATCGACCATGCTTTTCATCTTGAGGTGTCTTCGCCTGGGCTCGAACGTTCCCTGCACAGCATGAAAGATTTTCAGCGTTACCTTGGAAAGAAGGCAAAAGTAAAGTTACGTGAAGATGTTGAAAACCAGCGGGTCTTGATTGGTGTGATCAGTCAGGCCGAAGGTGAAACTGTTGAGCTGGTTCTAGAGGATGGTAGCAAGTGCCAGATTGCTTTTGAGCAGATTCGCAAGGCTCGTCTGTCACTTTGAAAAAAAGAATTGTGGGCTGTGCCCCTGTGGGACGCAAGCTTTGTAGGAATAGAATGACTTTTCTGGAAAGAGGGTCTGTCAGTTTTAAAGATGGGGAAAGAGAATGCTATCGGATTTGAAACGCATAATCGACCAGATCAGCAGGGACCGTGGTTTTGATAGAAAACTGTTGATTGAGGCCATAGAAGAGGCTGTTCAATCTGCCGCCAGGAAAAAATTGGGGAGCAGGCGGGATATCGAGGTTCGATATAATGAAGAGTATGGTGAGGTTGAGGTCTTTCAGTTTCGTACTGTTGTTGAAGAGGTGACGGATGAACAGACCCAAATCCTTCTAGCGGAAGCTCAAGCGCTTGATCCTGAGGTGCAGTTGAATGACGAGCTTGGCGAAAAGATGGATAATATTGCAGATCTGGGAAGAATTGCCGCCCAGTCAGCAAAACAGGTGATCATCCATAAGATGAAGGATGCTGAACGTGATGTTATCTATGAGATGTTCAAGGACCGTATCGGAGAAGTGGTCAGCGGCATAGTGCAACGCTTTGAGCGGGGTAATATGATTGTTAATCTCGGCCGCACTGATGCCATTCTGCCCAAGGATCAGCAGATTCCCAAGCGGTCTTTCAAGCAGGGTGATCGGGTCAGAGCCTATCTGGTTGATGTCAGGAGAGGTTCTAAGGATGCGCAGCTTTTGCTTTCCAGAACACATGATGACTTCCTTGCTAAATTGTTTGAGATGGAAGTCCCGGAGATTGCAGAAGGGATAGTGAGAATTATGGGGGTCAGTCGTGATCCTGGATTCAGGGCCAAAATTGCGGTTAGTTCGACGGAGTCCGATGTTGATCCTGTAGGCGCCTGTGTGGGCATGAAAGGTTCGCGTGTTCAGAATGTTGTCCAGGAATTGCAGGGGGAGAGGGTTGATATTGTCCCTTGGAGTCCTGATATAGCTAAATATGCCTATAATGCCCTCGCCCCTGCCCAAGTGAGTATGGTGATGGTTGATGAGGATGCTAAATCACTTTTGGTGATCGTGCCTAATGATCAACTCTCACTGGCCATCGGCCGTCAAGGTCAGAATGTGCGTCTTGCCGCCAAGCTTCTTGGCTGGCGGATTGATGTGAAAAGTGAACAACGGTATGCAAATCTTGAAGACCCAGGATATCAGTCATTGTTGGCACTTGATGGTGTGGAAGAGGCCTTGGCTGACCAGTTGTTTTCCAGAGATATCCTGTCGACTGCCATGCTTGCTGAGGCCGCCATTGAAGATTTGACTGTTTTGCGAGCTATTGGCGAAGAACAGGCAGTTTATCTTATTCAGGCTGCACGGAAGAGTCTGGGCATGGACCCTGATGCTCCAATCGAGAGAACAAGGGCTACCCTGGAAAGCGTTGACGAGACTGTCCAAGAGGCCGAGCAGGAAGAGGATGCGGACAAGGAGCAGGAGGTAGGTGATATCCCTGACAACTTGGTCGATGAAGATGTGGATGAGCCCGGTGAACAGGGCTAAGGCAAGTCAGTGTCAACCTGTCCGTACCTGTTGTGTCTGCAGGACAAAGGCTTTGAAGCCAAACTTGGATCGGTTTGTTCTGCAAGGGGATAAACCGGTTTTAGATGTGCATAAAGTCAAAGCGGGAAGAGGGGCATATTGTTGTCATAACGAGAGATGTCGGGAAGTTTTTTTGAGTCAGCAAAAAAGATGGAAAAGGGCCTTGAAGGTGGAAAGGAATCCTTTGGCTCTGAAAAGTTGAGTGAGTGAAAAAACACTGTAGCAAGGATAGACGGGAGTAAGGGATGAGCAAGGTAAGGATTTATGAGCTGGCCAAAGAAGCGGGTATGAGCAGCAAAATGTTAATTGAGAAACTGCATGAACAGGGTTATGAAATTAAAGGGGCCAGCTCAACAGTTGAAGATGACATAGCCGATAAAATCCGGACTACAGTGTTGCAAAGCTCTAAGGCTGATGTTGCCGACAAGAAGAGTGCAGCTGAAGAAACTCCTGCTATGGTTCGCCGGACAACGGTCATTCGTCGCCGACCAGCTGCTGCCCCCGAAGCTGAAACAGTGGAAGAGGTGCCTGTCGTAGAGGGAGCAGCTCAGGAAGAAGAAGAGCTCCAAGTTCCAGCCATTGATCAGCAAGCGGTGGTTGAAGAGTTTCAGGAGGCAGAAGCGGACAAAGACGTGCAAGAACCGATCGCTCCCGTCGTTGTAGATTTCAAGCAACAGAGCAAGGAACAGCAAAAAGACTTAAAAACCGCTCCTGTCAGCCATGAGAAAAAAACTATTATATCTGAAGAACCTGAGCTGGCATCAAGAAAAGGGCTGGCCCGTGTCGTTGGGAGTATTGAAATCCCAGTTGAAGAAAAGCCGCAGGTTGTGGAAAAACCACGAAAAAGAACTGAACGACCAGCGGAACGTCCTGCTACAGGAGGAGGGTATAAGCCACAGCCCTCTGCCTCTGCACCGAAACCTCCAGTGGGCGTAGCACCCTTGAGTGATGCCAGCAAAGGCAAGAAAAAAGGAAAGCGCGGTGCTGAGGTGGAGGATGTTGAACAAAAGAAAGGCGGTGCCTGGAAGGCTGACAAATTTGGTCAGAAAGGAAGGGGCAAAGTTCAGGTTACCCGTTTTGGTGATGAGTACAGCAATGTCACTGGTAAGCGGGGAAAAAGATCGAGAGGCCGGGTCGAGAGAAAAGTGATTCAGCCTGCCGTTGAGATGAAGGCTATCAAAAAACGGATTAAGGTGCTGGAAACGATCAGTGTCGCTGACCTTGCCCATCGGATGGGTGTCAAATCTAGTGAGATCATTGCCAAGTTGATGGGCTTTGGAGTTATGGCTACCTTGAATCAGGCCCTTGATGTTGATACCGCGACTCTTATTGGGGCGGATTTTGGCTATGAGGTTGAACAGGGGATTACCGAAGAGATTGGTGTCCTCCAGCTCAATGAGCAGGAAGGCGGTGGTGAGCTGCTGCCGCGTTCGCCAGTGGTAACGGTTATGGGTCATGTTGATCATGGTAAAACGTCCATTCTGGATGCCATTAGAAAGACTGATGTGGCTGATGGAGAGGCGGGTGGTATTACCCAGCATATTGGTGCCTACCATGTAACCTCCAGCTCTGGTGATGTGACCTTTGTCGATACCCCGGGCCATGCAGCTTTTACCGAGATGCGTTCTCGTGGGGCTCAGATTACAGATCTTGTGGTCCTTGTCGTTGCGGCTGACGATGGGGTCATGGATCAGACTCGAGAAGCTATTCGTCACGCTCAGGCAGCGGGAGTTCCTATCCTTGTTTGCGTAAACAAGATTGACAAGGAGAATGCCGATCCGGATCGGGTAAAGCGGGAGTTGTCTGATCTGGGTCTTGCCCCTGAAGAGTGGGGGGGGCAGACAATGTACTGTGAGACCTCGGCCAAGAAAAATATCGGTATTGACAGTCTGCTTGAATCCATTCAACTGATGGCTGAGGTAATGGAATTAAAGGCCGATGCCACCAGGAAGGCCAGAGGACGGGTTGTTGAGGCCAAACTTGATAAAGGACGCGGGCCAGTGGCTACGATTCTGGTGCAGGAAGGAACTCTGAAGACAGGCGATTATTTTGTGGTAGGTCAGTTCAGCGGTAAGGTCCGCGCCCTGATCAATGATAAGAATAAACCCCTTGATGAGGCTGGCCCATCAATTCCCGTTGAGGTGCAGGGGCTGACCGGTGTTCCGCAGGCGGGTGATGAGTTTATCGTGGTCACTGATGAGAAAATGGCCAGAAGCGTCAGCCAAGCTCGTATCTTGAAGGCTCGTGAGCTTGAACTGGCTTCAGGTTCGAAGGTCTCGCTGGATAGATTGTTTGAGAAGATGAACGAAGAAGAGACCCAGGAATTACGGGTTGTCCTTCGTGCTGATGTTCAGGGAACGCTTGAGGCCTTCTGTTCCGCTGCAGAAAAACTTTCTACTGATGCGGTGAAGGTGCGTATCCTGCATGAGGGTACCGGGACGATCACCGAGTCTGATATCCTGCTTGCTTCTGCCTCTGATGCCATTATTATCGGATTTAATGTGCGGCCAACGACCAAGGTCAAAGAGTTGAGCATCAAGGAACATGTGGATGTCCGTTCGTATGACGTTATCTATCACGCCCTCGATGATATCAGGAAGGCCATGGTCGGGATGCTGGAACCCACCTTTGTTGAGGAAGTAATTGGTAATGCCGAAGTCCGACAACTCTTTCATGTCCCTAAAATTGGCACCATTGCGGGTTGTTCTGTCATTGATGGGAAGATTACCCGTAAGGCCTCGGTCAGGGTTATTCGTGAAGGGGTGGTTCTTTACACTGGTAAGATTGGTTCTTTGCGCAGAGTTAAGGATGATGTCAGAGAGGTTCTTACAGGATATGAATGTGGTATCGGCATTGATAATTACAATGACCTTCTTGTCGGAGATATTCTTGAAGCCTTTGTCCTGAATGAAGTGGAGGCAACACTGGAAGGTTAGAACAGAGGTTGTGTAGCTCTGCTCGGTTGTAGTCTGTACGCTAACAGACTAACAGTCTATAGACTAAATAACCTATTCTACCCCTTTCGCTGTATTCTTATGTGGGATCCTAAAGAGACATTAAAATCTGTTGGCCTGGGGCCGAAGAGTGAGCAAAAAAGATCGGTTCGAGTGGCAGAGGCGATCCGTAATGAACTCTCCATGCTCCTTCTTACAAAGGTGTGTGATCCAAAACTTGCAGAGGTTGGTATCTCTCGGGTTGAGTTGGCGGATGATCTGAAATATGCTCGGATTTATTTTACGGTCCCTGGAGACAAGACACAACAGCTGAGTGCAAAAGAAGGATTGCAAAGGGCAAAAGGATTCATGAGGAGTCATCTAGCCAAAGTCATTAATATGCGTTATACGCCTGAATTGCAATTTGTCTATGATCAGCAGATTGAGAAGGTGGTAGCAATGGAGAAACTTCTTCAAGAAATTGCCAATGAAAGAGGTGGTGATGATGAAAGTAGTTCCTGAAGAGATCAGTAAAATTATTCAAGAGGTTGACAGCTTAGTCCTCATGACTCACCTTCATCCTGATGGTGACGCCTTGGGCTCACTCCTGGGTCTGGCGGATATAGTCGAGGGGATGGGGAAAAAGGTGTTCCGTTATCTGGAAGAGCCGGTGACCCATCTCTATGATTTTTTACCTGGCTGTTCTCTTGCGCAAACTGATCTTGCTGCCTTGCAGAATTTTGTGGCCGCTGCCAACGGTAATGTGGCTGCTGTGTCACTGGATTGTGGAGATTGTGACCGGTTGGGACGGGAAAAGATGGAGTTGCTCAATCTGCATCCATTTCTAGTGATTGATCATCATCGTGGTCATCAGGAGTTTGGTGATTTCCGCTGGCTTGACTCCAGCCGCTCCTCCACCGGGGAGATGGTCTATGAGCTGGCAATGGAGTTGGGTGTTGAAATTTCCTATGCTGCTGCCTTTAATATCTATGTAGCAATTTCTACGGATACTGGATCCTTCCGTTATGAGAATACCAGCCCCAGAACCTTGCGAATAGCTGCTGACCTGGTGGCCTGCGGGGTTCATCCCGAGGAGGTGGCTGGACATGTGTATGATAATTTTACCTTGCAGCGATTGCGTCTCATGGAACAGGTGCTGGCAACGTTGGAGCTCTTTGAGTCTGACCAGGTCGCCTTCATAACCGTGACCAATAAGATGTTTGAGGAGTGTGGGGCAGAGGCCGGTGATACGGAGGGATTTATTAACTATCCTCGGGCATTGCTATCGGTAAAGGTAGCTGTATTTCTCAAAGAGACCCAAAATGGTGGGGTTTCCGTCAGTTTGCGTGCCAAAGGCGGATGTGATGTCGCAGAGGTCGCTGCTGCTTTTGGTGGTGGTGGACATCGGAATGCCGCTGGCTTTCGTTTTTCAGGTAAGGACGTGAAGCAGGTACAGAAAATTATTTTGGATGCCCTGTGCAAAGTCTTGAAGTGAGAACAGCTTTTGATCCTTGATCGAGTGGAAGAAGAAAAAATTGGTGTGGAACAAGCTTTTGAGGCCGGTATATTTGTCATAGATAAACCTGCCGGACCCACCTCTTTTAAGATGGTGAGTGGGGTGCGTCGCGCACTGGGAATAAAAAAAGTCGGTCATGCTGGAACTCTTGATCCTTTTGCTACGGGGCTGCTTATCATCTGTGCGGGCCGTCCTGCAACCCGGATGATTTCTCAGATGATGGATGGCCGGAAAGAATACCTGGCCACCCTTTGTCTCGGCGTTGTAACCGAGACCTTTGATCCGGAAGGAGCGGTGGTGAGTCGGCATCCCGTTGCTCCCCTACCGGCGGAGCAGATTGAAGAATGCCTCTCCTTGTTTCGGGGGGAGCAACTCCAGGTCCCACCCATTTATTCAGCCTTGAAGCATCAGGGAAAACCGCTTTATCATTATGCCCGTCAGGGAATCAGTATTGTGAAAGCCCCGCGTCCAGTCTTTATTGAAACTCTGGAAAGGACGGATGGCGACCATGATATGGTAGGGGGAGAGGAGGTACAGCTCTCAGTGCGGGTTGTGTGCAGTAAGGGGACCTATATTCGAAGTCTGGCTGCAGATATTGGCAGAAGTCTGGGCTGTGGTGCCTATCTCACGCAGTTACGCAGGACAAGAAGTGGTTGTTTTACTCTGGAGGATAGTTTCCCTGGGTCTGAACTGCTTTTTCCTGATGCTCGTCAACGCTTATTGGCCAAGGCCCTATCTGTTGACGATTTTGCTAATCTGTTGTAATAAGAGTAAGTAGTCGTAGGTGTTGTTAGAGAGGAGTGGTACATAAATGAATATTTTTCGCTTTTCCTGAAACGTGTTGTTTGAAAGGGGAAGCGGCCCTAACTAAAGGGAAAAACAGTCTTTATATAAGCAAGAGGAGGCCCGTTTTGGCACAGTCAGCAGTAAAAAAACATGAAATTATTGAAAAGTTTAAGGTCCATCCCACCGATACCGGTTCATCAGAGGTGCAGATTGCCCTTCTTTCAGATCGAATTGTCTATCTGACCGAGCATTTTAAAACGCACAGCAAGGATCATCACTCCCGTCAGGGACTTTTGAAACTGGTTGGTCAGCGCAGAAGTCTGCTTGATTATCTAAAAAAGAAAGATATGAGTAAATATAAATCCGTTATTGCTGAGCTTGGTATCAGAAAGTAACAGGATGTCACTGAACGAGTATGCAAGGATTGAAAACGGTTCTGCATACTCGTTAAGTTTTAAGTTCTGGGTTTGAGCATCACAGGTGTGCGCTTCTTTTGCCGCGCTTGGGGTACACAGTGTACTCATGCTGAAATCCAGGATGCGGGTGCGGTTTGCGTGCCAAAAAAGCACTGTGTTCGCACAGTTGGAGAGTGTATGTATAAGAAAGTTGAAATTGAAATTGGTGGTAAGACGCTGTCTGTTGAAACAGGTAAGCTTGCCAAACAGGCCTCGGGATCAGTGGTTGTTCAGTGTGGCGAAACCATGGTACTGGTGACAGCCGTTGCCGATAAAGAAAACAAGCCTGAGCTCGGTTTTTTACCGTTGACCATTGAATATCAGGAAAAGATGTCATCCGTGGGACGGATCCCCGGAAACTATTTCCGGAGGGAGATCGGTCGCCCCAGTGAACAGGAAGTGCTTACCTGCCGTATCATAGACCGACCCTTACGGCCTCTCTTTGCGGATGGATATTGTGCTGAAACCCAGGTGATTGCCACTGTCCTTTCAGCCGATCAGCAGAATGACCCAGACATGCTGGCCCTGTTAGGCGCCTCTTGTGCCCTTACCCTGTCTGATATCCCCTTTGGCGGTCCAGTGGCCGGGGCAAGGGTCGGATATGTTGATGGAAACTATGTGTTGAACCCAACGAAAGATGAGCTGAAGATATCACGTATGGATATCATCGTGGCCTGTACCCGTACTGCCGTGGTTATGGTTGAGGGGAAAGCTGATGCCTTGAGTGAGGATGAGATTCTGGCCGCCATATTTTTTGTCCATGAGCAGGTACAGTCTCTTATTGATCTTCAGGATCAGTTACGGGAAGCCAATGGAAAAGTTAAACGTATTGTTGAGCCTCCCCAGATTGATGAAGAATTGATGGTGCAAGTCAGAGCGGTCGCTGAGACTGGAATGCAGACGGTTATTTCCACTGCTGATAAGATGGAACGCGGACGCCTCTATGATCAACTGAAAAGTGATGTAGTTTCTGAATTGAACGTGGACGGAATGCGGGCAAAAGAGATCAGCAATCTATTGTCTAGTTATAAAAAGACGATCATGCGCGGTAAGATTGTGGAAGAGGGGGTTAGATTAGATGGCCGTGCCTTTAATGAGGTGCGGGCCATCAGTTGTGAGGCCTCTTATCTGCCAAGGACACATGGATCTGCTCTCTTTACCCGTGGCGAGACTCAGGCTTTGGTGTCAGCTACGTTGGGCAGCGAACGTGATCAGCAGCGTGTGGAGACTCTGTTAGGCGAGGAGTCAAAACGTTTCATGTTGCACTACAACTTTCCTCCCTACTGTGTGGGTGAGGCACGAAGGATGGGTGGTCCTTCTCGCCGCGATATCGGTCATGGCACCCTGGCCATGCGGGGACTGAGTGCTGTCCTCCCTAGTGAAGAGGATTTTCCCTACTCGATCCGAGTGGTTTCCGAGGTCTTGGAATCAAACGGTTCTTCATCCATGGCCACTGTGTGTGGTGGTAGTATGGCCATGATGGATGCCGGAATACCCATTAAAAAGCCAGTTTCTGGCATTGCCATGGGCCTGATCAAAGAGGGCGATAAGGTTATTATCCTCTCTGATATCCTGGGTGACGAAGATCATCTTGGCGATATGGATTTTAAGGTTGTGGGCACGGATGATGGCGTTACCTCTCTGCAGATGGATATCAAGATTGCCGGAGTTGATAGAGATATCATGGGACGGGCCCTGGCTCAGGCCAAGGAAGGCCGAATGCACATTCTCGGTGAAATGGCGAAAGGTATCTCTCAATCTCGTAAAGATGTATCTGAGTACGCGCCCAAATATTATATTCATAAAATTAATCCAGATAAAATCCGTGACATTATTGGATCTGGTGGCAAAATCATCAAGGCACTCTCTGCTGAATACGATGCCAAAATCGAAGTTGATGATTCCGGCGTGGTTAAGATGTTTTGTAATAATGCTGCCAGTGCCCTTGCCCTTGTTGAACGTGTTAAACAACTTACCGCCGAGGTTGAGGTCGGTGCTGTCTATAAGGGAATTGTCAAGACCATCAAGGATTTTGGTGCCTTTGTCGAAATCATGCCGGGCACAGATGGTCTGGTTCACATCTCAGAGCTTGATACAAAACGAGTTGAGAATGTGACTGATGTGGTCAAGGAAGGTGACGAAATTGAGGTCAAGGTCTTAGAGGTTGACAACCGCGGTCGTATCCGTTTGAGTCGTAAGGCATTGATGTAACATTCTTAATTCTAACCATTGTTGTAAGCAAAAGGGTCGTTTCTCATTGAGACGGCCCTTTTTTTATATATAAATGATCAGAGTGGAGGTGGATGGATGAAGGAAATAACTGTGCAGTTCTGCTGGATAGATTCGGAGAAGTATGGTGATCTGGAATTGCCACGCTATCACTCGGCCTTAGCAGCAGGTCTGGATGTGTCGGCGGCAGTGTGTGAACCTGTGGTCCTGAATCCCGGTCAGATTGATCTCCTACCCTCAGGTTTTTCAGTCGCTATTCCCGTGGGATATGAACTGCAGGTTAGGCCCCGCAGTGGCCTGGCAATCAGGCATGGGGTGACAGTGGTCAATAGCCCTGGGACCATTGATGCCGATTATCGAGGGGAGGTGCGCATTGGTCTGATTAATCTTGGTCACGAACCCTATCTCATTAATCGTGGTGATCGTATTGCCCAACTTGTTCTGGCACCGGTGACTCGAGCACAAGTTCAGCTGGTGACCAGCCTCGATTCTACCAGTCGGGGCGATGGCGGTTTTGGCCATACGGGGAAATAGAGCATGTATTTTTCCGTTCTTGGCAGCGGCAGTAAAGGGAACAGTGTCTATATTGAGTCGGGATCGACGGCAATTCTCATTGATGCTGGTTTTTCCGGGAAAGAAATTGCCACTAGGCTCCACTCCATCGGACGCAGGATTGAAGATTTGGATGCCCTGTTTGTGACTCATGAGCATCATGATCATATCCATGGCGTGGGCGTTCTTTCCAGACGTTGCAATATTCCAGTTTATGGGAATTATGACACAGTCAAGAGTGGCGAGAAGCTCATGGGAAAACTGTTCAAGCATTCTGAGTTTGTAACGGGGGAGGTCATTCAGATGCAGGATCTGCAGATACGGAGCTTCTCTGTCTCTCACGATGCCGCCGATCCGGTAGGCTTTGTAATATGCAACGGTAAGGTGACCCTTGCATATTGTACGGATACCGGCAAGGTTTCAGCACTTTTAAGGCAGAGGCTTATGGGATGTAATGGTCTTGTCTTGGAATTTAATCATGATCCCCAGATGTTGAAAGAAGGACCTTATTCACTTGCCTTGCAGCAACGTGTCCGTTCCGATCATGGACATCTGTCTAACGCGGATGGAGCAGAATTCTTACAATCTCTGCTCCATGATCAATTACAATATGTGATTTTGGCTCATCTCAGTGCAACAAATAATCATCCGGATCTGGCCATGACGACAGCCAGGGGGGCTGTTGGGGATAGCCCGCTCCAGCTCAGGGTCGCGTCACAGACCCTGGCCACCGAGCTTATATTACTGGAGAAATAACAGCCAGTTATTTTTGAGGAAAAATATCTTATTATTCACGGAAAGTGAGATGAGGTTCAGCGAGGGAGAGATATCCGATGCTCTTTATCAATTTTGGGATTTTCCTTATAGAGAAGAAGGGTTTTCCCGATGAGCTGTACGAGTGAGCTGTCAGTGGCTGCAGGTAATAATTCTGCTGCCTCTTGTTTTTTTATATTGCTGTTGTTGCCGATTTTAACCTTAATCAGTTCCCTGGACAGGAGCTCCTGCCTGGTTGCCTTGAATACATTTTCGGTCAATCCTTCTTTGCCAATGGAAATCAGGGGAGATAGGTGATGGCCAAGTCCTTTGAGGAATTTTTTTTGTTTTCCAGTTAAGGTGCCTTCAATCTTCTCTTCTTGGTCAGTCATGTTTTTATTATCCTTGATAAATTTTTTAGTGAATGAGGTTTTTGATGATTTCGTATCCACCGATATAGGTCCCTAAAGAAGATCCTAGGCCCGTGAGGACGAAGACGAGAAAAACCCGGAGTAGTTTGTTCTTCCACCACCCGTGTACGCTCCCCATATCGTCTCCAACAGTTTCAAACTCCTTCACCAGGGGAGGAGCCATCATAACCTGGATAAAGGCGGCCACATAGCCTGCCCCGATCACTGGTGTCAGACTGGTGATTGGGGCTGCAACAAAAGCTCCTAGAATTGTAAGAGGATGGGCCAAGGCAATCATGCCGCCAATTGCAGATGGGATGCCGTTGGCTAAAGTCCAGTAAAGGAGGTTGGATCCTGCATCTGCTCCTCCTTTTTGTAGGCCAATGGCGATAATTGAGCCGATAATAAGTAAGGGAAAGGACCAGCCGGCGATCTTCCAGCCTTTGGATATGGGGGGGATCGTACTGATTTTGTCAAGTATCCTGCTGTTATCAATGGCAAACAACTTCTGAATTCCTGCCACATGACCTGCTCCTACAACAGCGACAAGGCGATTTCCGCTTGTCGCTTTTATTTTTTCAGAGAGGTAGATGTCTCGTTCGTCAATAAGCACTTTCTTCACATTGGGCAGGATTTCACCCATTTCCCCCATCAGCTCTGAAAGGACATCTTTTTGTTTCAGCTCGGCAAGTTTTTCTTCACTGATTTCAGTTTTGTCTAAGAGGCTGGCAAAGAGAGTTGTCAATAAATAACCTTTTTTAAATAATGACGTTGATTTCCAAGCCCGCCGGAGGGTGATGCGAACATCGCGATCACATAAGGTAATGGGAATATTTTGTTCTTTGGCGAACTGCGCAGCAGCCAGTAATTCTGCACCTGGCTTAACCCCCAATTGTTTCCCCAGTTTTTTCTGGTAGGAGGCCATAAGGAGATTGACCATCAGGGTTGAGAGTTGTTTGTCCTTGATGATCTGTTTTAGATCCAGCGCCTGCCACCTTTTTTTTTCGGTAAGTGCTTGGTAGCGTTTTTCGTCAAGTTCTATACAAACACCGTCAGGTCGTTCCTGCTGAATGACCTCTTGTACCAGAGCGACTGATTCCTGGGAGATATGGGCTGTACCCACGAGCAGAATGGTTCGATTGTTGTAGTGGATAACATGGACATCTGCCGGGTAATCTTTTGAGGGGAAGTGTGTTTGCGACATAAACAAAAATGACCTGCAGTTAAGAGTTGAAAAAAAATAAAAAGTGTCTGTTCTGTTAAACTGGAGGTGTTGAATATCTATATTTTGATTGCCTGAAATAGGAAATCAAAAATTTCAGACCTCCTTAGTAACAGGTCTTTAGAGAAAAAACATTAACAGGAAGGGAGCATTGTCGATTTTTTTTAATAAGATGGCAATGAATTTGTGAATTGTAAAGAGACTGTCAGGTGAATTGGTGAAAAATATTGTTGGGAATAAGATAAGTGCGGACTTGTAGGATCAGGAATGAACAAAAATATAAAAAACCTGAGTCAAATATTTATGTTCTAATTTTACAAACTCGATCTGTAGTGAGTTACACATCTTTAATCTTGAGACGTTTTCCAGGATGAATCATGTTGGATTGTAGATTGTTCCATTGTTTTATTTGCAAAGGTGACAGATTGAATACTTTAGCAATAGTCCAAAGTGTGTCACCATCTTGCACATTATACCAACTGTATTGTGACTTTTTAGCGGTTTGAGTGTTGTTAATGGTTACCGTAGCGTTGTTAACGATGTCATCTGTTGGAGTTTTCTTTGCTTGGGTTGCCAGAATAATGACATTATCTTCTTTCGAAGAGTTAAAGGCAATGCTTGTAGCTGCTTTAGGTTGAAAAGTTTTGTTTTTTTGATCAATGTAGAGTGACAGTTGTTGTCCTGCCCGAATATTGTGGCTGGAGGGAAGATCATTCCAGGAAACGATCAGCTCTGCCGGCACCTTGTATTTACGAGCGATTTGTGAAATAGATTCACCCTTTTGAATTCGGTGCAGGATAAGGTTGTCCTGTGTTGCTGCCGCAATAGCTTGGCTGCTGCCTTCCGGCAAAAGTTGGTAACGAACGGTTTGATAGGGGATCCGTAATCGTTGGCCGGATACAAGCGTTTTGTTGCGTAAATTATTAACCTTGAGCAGAGTTGTTTTGTTGATATCGTATCGATTGCACACCTGGGAAAGAGACTCTCCCTTACTGATCGTGTGGGTTTTGTAGTCAGTGGTAGCAATGCGGTGCAGTCGGGGAAGATTCTTACTTGCTAAATTTTTGGAGCCAACGGGGATTTTAATAGGGTACGAACTTTGATTCAGGGGGGTCCTGTCAGTAGATAATTCCTGATTGAGTCGATCAATGATTTTTCTGTCACAGTTACTGACCAGCGCTACAGCATCCAAAGTAAGGCCTGGCCCGACCTCTAGTGTGTCATATGAATAAGGCTCTTCAGGTTGAATATCTGCAAAGCCGTATTGTTCAGGATTTTTGGCAATGATTATTGAGGCAATAAGTTTGGGTACATACCGTTTGGTCTCCATAGCAAGATAGTCATATTGGGCCAGCGACCAAAAATCATCTGCATGGTAACGCTCCATGCCTTTGCTGATTTTTCCAGGACCGGCATTGTATGCAGCTACAGCGAGATGCCAGTCACCAAATTCGTCATAAAGATTGGAAAGGAATTTAACTGCGGCTTTGGTAGATTTTTCTGCATCACGGCGCTCGTCAAGATATTTGTTCATTGTCAGATTATATTGAGCGCCTGTTCCTGGAATAAATTGCCAGAGGCCTGATGCGTGAGATTTGGAGTAAGCTTTTTGATTATAACCACTTTCAATCATTGCCAGGTAAGCAAGATCCTCGGGAAGTCCTGCTTCCTTGAGCTCTCTCTGCATCAATGGTAGGTATTTACCTGAACGGCTTAGCCAAATGCTGAAACTCTTTTTCTGTTGATTCTGAAAAAGATCTAGGTATGCTTGCACTTGATTATTAATGATAATGGGAAAATCTGAGCAGGTGCTGTCAGGTTGCAGGTCTTTATTTTGAGGAGCCTTATTGCCCATGGTCCAGGAACCGGCGCGACGAAGAGCTTCAACTTCTGCGCTAAGCTCTGTCTCAGGATCTTCTGCATCGGTCGGAGCAACACTAACGACTTCCTGGTCATCGGAGAGACGCAGCTCGGCAGAATGTTGTCCGTCGGCGCAGGCAGAGAAGAAGAGAGTCGGCAAGAGCAGAGCGCATATGCTCAAACATCGGATCAAGTGCTGAGTCATAAGGATTCTATGAAGTAGTAGGAAGTTTTTAGATGTATTGGGTGCTTGAAAATCAGAGGAAGAATAAAACCTTATTGTGCTCTGATGAGTAACACAGTACATTTGCTCCCAATTTAAAGTTGTTTATTTAAACTCTAACTGCTTTTGAATTGCAAGAGAAATAAGAAAAATATTGGAAAAGATGGTTGACATGAAGAAATATTGCTCTTTTGATGGTATTTATGCCATTTTTATGGAAAATGTCGAATAAAGAAAACTGGAATAACTGGCTTGTTTTGTAATGTTTAAAAAACTATTTTATGTATTAATTTTTTTAATTGTGTTGGGAATCCTAGGGGTTAGTGGGGGATTTTACTGGTTTGTTGTCCTCCATCCTGGGGATGAGATTGATCCAGCTAATATTCAGCGTATCTTAGGGAAAGAAACCCCGGTTTTTTTTAGTGATGGTACAACTAGGCTGGGTGTTTTTTTTGATCAGGCCCATCGGCAATATGTTTCGTATGAGCAGATCCCCAAGGATTTTGTCAATGCCCTGGTTGCCTCGGAAGATGATCAGTTTTTTTCCCACTATGGCTTTGATCCGCTTGGAATTTTGAGGGCGGCTGTCAAAAATTATCAAATGGGAAGGGTGGTGCAGGGTGGAAGTACCCTTACCCAGCAGACCGCGAAAAATCTTTTCAAACGAAGCGGGAGATCATATGAGGCTAAAATTAAGGAACTGCTCTTTGCTCTTCGCTTGGAATATTATTATTCAAAAGAAAAAATCTTTGAGTTCTATGCGAATCAGTTTTATGTAAGTGGTAATGGGCATGGCCTTGGTGTCGCTGCACGTTATTATTTTAATAAGCCTGTGGAGGAGTTGTCCCTGCTTGAATGTGCCTTTATTGCAGGGAGTGTGAAAAAACCGAATTATTATAATCCGTTCATAAAGAAGAGTGATGAGGCCGTAAAGACGGCTCAAGTGAATGCCAGCGTGCGGGTTCGTTATGTCCTTGAAAAGATGCGTGAAGCAGACAAGATTACCGATGCCCAATTTCATGAAGCGATCAAGGATGAACTTGTGTTTCATCGAGGAACAATAGGATACGCCCAGGATTATGTGATGGAAATGGTGACGGATGCTGTGTCCACGCCGGATGTCCTTGAAGCGTTAAAGGCCCAAGGCATTGATAATCTGGCCACTTCGGGGTTACGGGTAATCACAACCGTTGATGAAACACTGCAGAGACAGACTCTCTATGCGTTGCGGCAGGAACTTTCCCGGCTGGATGTCCGGTTGCGAGGATATCGCCGGGAAGAAGTGCAGAAAGAATTGCAGGCAACTGATTATGCAGGAGATTTGGTATTGAAAAAACAGGCGTTTCTGTTTGGTACTATCGCAAAAATTACCAGAACTGCGGAGAAAGGTAAATCTTCAGTACATATTGAGGTTGATTTAGGAAGAAATCTGGGAACAGGGGTGATCCAGGAGCAAGGCCTTATGGGCCTGCTTGTTGCTCAGATGAAATGGAAACAAGGTCGTTGGAATGAGGCTGGTGTAAAAGATCTGCCCATGTTGTTGCCCGAATTGCGGGAAGGAGATCGGGCCTGGGTCAGTATCCGGGAGATTGCCCCTGATGGCACGGTGGATCTGGAGCTGGAAAAATTTCCAAAAATCCAGGGTGGTGCCTTGATTCTGCAGGAGGGACTTATTAAGGCCATGGCAGGCGGAGTCGAAAACCGATTTTTTAATCGGGCCATTTATGCTAAGCGGACCATGGGGTCTGCCTTTAAGCCTTTTGTTTATACCGCTGCTCTGCAGCTTGGTTGGAATGCGACGGATCTACTCAGCAACAAAAGAGATGTCTTTGTCTTTCAGAGGCAACCTTATTTCCCGAGACCTGATCATAAAAGCGAAAATGGTCAGGTGTCGATGAGTTGGGCGGGTGTGCATTCGGAAAATCTTGCCTCTGTCTGGTTGCTTTATCATCTATGTGACCATCTCAGTATGAAACAGTTTCAAGAGGTTGCGACCCAGGTTGGTTTGACTCCCAAAAGTCTCTCTGGTGAGATAGAGCCTTATGAGAATTATGCAGCCAGGATCAGGGATCGACATGGTATTATAATTAATCGTGCCGTGCTTGAAACTGCGGCTTTTGAACAGGCTGTTACCAATCTTGAAACAGATTTTATCTTCGAAAATCGTCTGCAGGAATATACTGTCATAAAAAATCTGCATTATGGATTAACGGATGGAAGTTCCGCATCCAGTCTGGAGGCTCAGTTGCAAAGGAAAGGGGTAACGGCACAGGAAGGACAGGAGCTTTCTTTGCGGAAGTCTCTTCTTGCAGGCCAGAACTATCTTGCCCTTGTTGCTTTGCAGCAGGGAATGGATTCTTATCGTCGGGAAATGGAAGATCCGTGGAATTCCTCAGCTCTTTTTGTCACCCCTGTAACTCCAGGTAAGGGCTCGCTTTATTATGATCCAATTCGTGATCGATACACGTTTACAAAGGGGGGACGAAGCGGAGCTTTGCAGATGGCGAATGTGAAGCAGTTGCGAGATTATTTATTTCAACAGGACAGTGTTGGTCGGGATAAATTCTGGTCTGATGTATTTCTTGATTCCACAGTGTCTTCTGCTACGATGAATATGGTTCGCAAACAGGTGGATCTTGAATTTCAGCGTTTAACAGCTTTGCCGCCATATGATTTAGAGGTCTTATCTGCTGTAAAAGATTTTAGATTGCTGGTTGGATTGCGTTATCTGATCAATCTGGCCCGAGAATTCGGGATAAAGAGTCAATTGGATCCTGTCCTTTCCTTTCCGCTTGGCTCTAACGTGGTGACTCTTCTTGAGTTTGTACGGATGTATGAGGGGATAGTGACTGGAGAGGTGGTCTTGAGTGAGGGGCAAGGGGATGATTCCCGTGATTTGCTCTCCGTTATTGATCGCATAGAATCCGAAGAAGGCGAGGTGCTTTATCAACCCAAGCGTAAGCGTACTCGGCTTGTGGCGCCAGAGACATCCCTGGTCGTTGGTCACATCCTCGAAAATATTGTAAAGTTTGGCACAGGGCGCTATGCTGATAAAAATGTCAGGCTGACAGAAATAGATGAAGAGGCCTCTAAAAAATTTGCAGGTTTTGACCTTGCGATTCCGCTCTTGGGAAAAACAGGGACGGCCAATAATTACACCAATGCCTCATTCTTCGGCTATCTTCCCGGCGTGGCTTCCCAAGGTGAAGGACTGGTGACTCAAGGTGGATATGCAATTGGGGTTTATGTAGGTTTTGATGACAATGAGGATATGCGGCGTTCTTCAACCAGAATAACCGGTTCTGAGGGAGCATTGCCCACATGGACTGATCTGGTGCGTACAGTGTTGAAGGAAAAAGGGTATACGCAAAAGCTCGATGCTATTGATATTTCATTTTCCGGCCTTACTTTACAACGGAAGTCATTGGGACAGCTGAATCTTGCGGTTCAGGATGAGCTCGGAGGTATATTGCCATCTCATGTCAGTGAGGTGGACGTGAAGAATCGTTCGATCCCTTCGATCATGACTTTTGGTGAGTTGGATGATACTGGGAGATTTGTCCCTGCGAGACAATTCAAGCCTTACTGGAGCAATGGCGAGTCTCCGGCAGGATTGGACTTCTAAGGACCGCGACGAATATGCATTACAACTTTGACGATTTCGTTGTCGTTTCTTATGTTGGTGGTCGCACCATTTCAATGGTATGATATAATTTTTCATGCTCAGGTGTTGTCAGTTTCCTGAGCATGAAAACCATCTGCGTGTATTTAGAATCAATGGCGGTATTCTGGGTGGGCTGTATTTCTCCTTATTGTTGTAATGTTTAATAAAAACGTATAGATATATTATGAATATGAATCGATTGAAAACTGTTCTGCTGATTGTCTTCTGCTCAATGATGATGAGTGGTTGTCTGTATAAACAAAAAAGAATAATTGACCCTGCTGCTCCGGTTGTGCCTGAACAGACGCAGCCTGATTCTGCGGGGCAGTTAGTTGATTCGACGGGAACTGGAGATGTGGTAAGTACTTCGGCTCCGATCCAGGAAACGGACCTTCTGCGTCGCTCTGTTCAGCCTATTGAACAGCCAGATAATATAGTAGGTCAACAGGCTGAACGTTTCATGCCATCTCTTGAATATGTAACGAGTCGGATTGCTAAGTATAATAAAAAGATGGATCGTTGGAGAGAACGAGATAGTCAGACCGCTGTTTTGCGGATTCCTGCGGATGAGTCTGAAAAAATGGTGTCTTGTTTTCAGGATTTGCATAAAGTCCTTAATGGTTATAATCGTCTTCGTGAAATTCTTTTGCAACAAGCTCCCATGTCAACAGGTGGACAAGTAAGTGCAAAGGAAATTTATGACTTGCAGCAGAGTGATATTACTTTTCTTGATGGATTCTGTGGTCAGGTTGTGGCCGCTGATGACGCCAAAGATACGGGTTGGATAAAGAGTGATGACTCAAGAAAGCTTCCTCCTGTTGAGGCCATGATCGCGCAACACGCAGCCAATGGAGAGTTTGAGGAGCTTGTGCAGGTGTGGAGACAGATGCCTGAGGCAATGGCAGCCAGAGTACAGTTGAATACCAGATTGTTATACGGAAATGCCTTAATGGCTTTACGGCAACAAGAGGAGGCCGCGAGCGTATTTCGGCAGATGGTCGATCAAATGATGAGCCCTGGCGGCCAAGCCGCGGATCTCCTTTCATTGCGGAAAATTTTGGCTGATCTCTATGTCGCTTCAGGTAATTATAAAGATGCGGAAGCTCAATATATTGAAATATCCAAAGAATACAAGGATATGGCCAGTATTGAGGAATGGGCCATATTGCAACGATCCATTCTTGAACGGAGCGAGCAGGGAGGTCCTGAGCTTCAAGAGTACTCTGATATATTAAAGAATTATCTTGGCTTTAATCCGGCCAAGGATGGGTATACCGTGGTATGGCAGGCTGATAAATTTCTCCAGACCTATCCCTACTCTCCAGTTGCATCCAATGTCGATCTTTTAAGGTCTGCAGCTCGTGAGCGG
This sequence comes from Pseudomonadota bacterium, assembly GCA_018821985.1. Taxonomy (GTDB): domain Bacteria; phylum Desulfobacterota; class Desulfobulbia; order Desulfobulbales; family Desulfocapsaceae; genus UBA2270. The sequence continues at coordinate 885 of JAHJKP010000017.1, read as the reverse complement.
GCAGACAAGTGGTCAAAGGCAGTCTTGACAGAGGCGGATGAGCTGGCGGGGCAAAAACGGTACCAGGAGGCGCTAGGTAAGCTTGAGACAGTTCCCAACACCATTGTCAACCCTGAAACACAGCAGCAGATTGCCAAGAAAACTGGGGATCTGGCGTTGGCTGAGAAGCTTGAAAGCGAGACGGCCAAGCTTGAAAAAAAACAAGAACTTGATCGTCGATGGAATGAGGGGGTGCGTCTAATGGAAGGTGCTCAGTATGATAAAGCTATTGAAACATTTACCCCCATGCTTGAAACTGACTATTCCGCCAAGGCGGATAAAAAAATTGCCGAGGCCGCATTGCAGGCTGCAGAGGCTGAGCGACGTAATGCGGCAGATGTCTTCATTCGTTTCACCAAAGCCCCTGATGTAGAAAGTAAGAAGAAGCTGTTGATTGAATCACGCAGGCGTCTGCTGGATATCCTTGTTAAGTATCCGGGAGTAGAAATTACAGATAAGGTTCTTGGTAATATTAAAAGGGTTGAAAAAGAAATGAATGCTATTGACCCTGAACTTGTGAAACAGTCAGGGCGTGTTGGTGAGGAAGTTTCACAATCGCTAGGAGTAAAATCTCCTGCTGCAGCACCTGTCTCTGAGTCAGGAGTGAGTGGGGTGCCTCTGTCGACAGAACAAAGTCCAGCATTGAAGTGAGATGAAAATTACGGGCAGAAGGTGTGTTGATACATTTCTTTAATGACGGCCATTTTTTCATTGACAGTGAATCATTGATTGAGTAGTTTGCCGCGGCACCTTGGGTGCGAGGTAAAAGCAGCAGATCTCGTGAGGAAAGAGTGGCAGTAAAACGAACGACCTGGAGAAAAAAGATATTGACAGGTTGTTCGGATT
>JAHJKP010000016.1 GCA_018821985.1 Pseudomonadota bacterium | reverse complement strand
TTCCTCTTGCTTATTGAACTCCCCGGCACATTTCTTCCGTTGATTATCCTGCCGGAGATCTGTTTTCATTCGATCCCATTCGGACTCAGTCTCGAGGGGCAGTATATCGTAAAAAATCTTTTTCTGATTGCTGCCGCTTTTTTATTGGCAGCAAGGTTTCCAGGGCTCCGACGCAGCTAAACCATTGAAGACTTCTTCTTGATCATGGAAATATTTTTCACGAAAGAAGTTTTTTTAAAAAATATGACAATTGAAATGATGACACCCGACATTGCCTAGGCCGATGCTCAATACATCGAATTGAAACGCAATCTGCAGTGTAAGAAACGAACAGGATGTCTGGTCGAAAGAGCCAAAAGAACAAACGAAGGAGAAGTGAATGAAAAAATCTGTATATTCCATCTGCGGCATGTGTGCGGTGCGTTGCCCGCTCAAAGTTGAGGTGGAAAATGGCAGGGTCACCTGGGTTGAAGGTAACAGTCATGATGGTGGAATGGGTACCTCAATCTGTGCCAAAGGTGGGGCCTCTATCCCGTTTCAGTATGACAATGAACGTCCGCAGTCCCCGATGATCCGAGTGGGAAACCGGGGCAGCGGTGAATGGAAAAAAGTCTCATGGGAAGAGGCATATGACTATATTGTCGATAAACTCAAGGACGTTATTGGGCAGCATGGTGCACATTCCATTATGCTCACTGACAGGGGAGGTCCCTTTGCCGATCTGCGCAAGGCCTTCATGAAGGCCATTGGATCACCCAATTATATTAATCATGACTGCACCTGCGGTCGGAATCCCAACCATGCCTCCAAATCCGTCTTTGGTATGGGGCGGACAGATTTTTCCTATGACTTAAAAAATGCAAAACATATCATTCTCTTTGGCCGCAATATAACTGAGGCGTTTAAGGTCAAGGAGGTAAAAAGTTTCATGCAGGCCGTCAAAAACGGTGCCCATATTACCTATGTCGATCCCAGGGTAACCAATACTGCCGGTAAAGCTACACGATACTGGCGAATTAAACCGGGTACCGACTATGCCCTCCTTCTTGGCATCACCAACTATATCGTTAACAATAAATTCTATGATGAGGATTTTGTCTCGCGTTGGGTCATCGGTCTCTCCCAGCTGCAAGACTTTCTTCAACCTTATACACCCGAATGGGCGGAAGCAGAGACCGAGATTCCGGCAGAGGAGATCAAGGCCTTCTGTCACGAGATCAACAATGACCGCCCCAAGGTCATCTTCCATATCGGCTGGCATCTTGCACGCTATCGTGATTCCTTTTACGCCAGCCGGATGCTCAATATCCTCAATGCCCTTATGGGCAACATAGAGGAAACCGGTGGCTTGATTTACCCCAAGACACCAAAAGATGCTGGTTCTCCCGGCCTGAAAAGTCTTGGAGCTGACATCCCTGTTGTGAAAGAACAACGATGTGACAGTTGCGACACCACCTACAACCACTTTGATTCCGGTGCCGGTATGCTGCAACTGGCCTATCAGGCCATTGACACCGGTGAACCCTATCCTGTGAAAGCCTATATTGCCCACAGGCACAACCCGCTTATTGCTCTGCCGGACCCTGAAGAGCAGAAACGGATACTGAGCAAACTGGACCTTCTGGTGTCCGTGGATGTCAATTACAGCGAGACAGCCTGGTTTGCCGATGTCATCCTGCCTGAATCTACCTACTTGGAACGTGACAGCATCCTCCGAACCGAAAAGGGGCCGAAGCCAGGTTTCGGGATGCGGCGAAAGTGTGTGGAGCCATTCTATGATTCCAAACCCGGGTGGCAGATCTATACCGATCTGGCCAAACGACTGGGCAAAGGTCAATATCTCCCCTATGAGACCATTGAGGAGATCTGGAAATATCAGCTTCAGGACACGAGTGTCAAGATCGAGGATTTTGACACCAAGGGTTTTGTCAAGCTGTGTGACGATCCCATCGCTTGTCAGCCGAGCAGTATTAAATTCGGCACCAAATCCGGAAAGATTGAATTTGTCAACTCCACCTTGGAAGAAAAGGGTGTTTTGTCATTCAAACCCTATGACAGACCGGCAGATCCTCCTGAAGGGAGCTACCGCCTCCTTTTTGGCCGGAAGGGGTATCAGGCCCATGGTCAATCAACCAATAACCCGGTTCTCTCCGAACTTCTTGGCTCCAATAAGCTGTGGATTAACACGGTAGAGGCCAAAAAAATGGGTGTCGCTAATGGGGATACGGTCGAGCTTACCAATGGGGATGCCAGGGGAACCATAGAGGCCAGGGTGACTGATTTCATCCATCCGGGAGCCGTTTTTATGCTTCATGGCTTTGGTCAGAATATTCCTCTTCTCACTCGATCATACGGCAGGGGCTTGGCCGATCAGGCGTTTATGAAAGGCAAGCTTCGAGGGTGGGACCAGGCAGGCGGCGGCCTGGCCCTGAATGAATGTTTTGTGACCGTTAAACCGGTTGCTTAAGAGGAAGAACGGATGAGCAAATATTATGTAACCCAGGATGTTGAACAATGCATCGGCTGTAAGGCTTGCGAGGTCCATTGTAAAACCAAGAACAATTCGGGCAAAGGCGCCTTTTTCTGCAAAATGATCGAGGTAGGGCCCAAGATGAAGAATAATCTTCCGGTCCTGGATTTTGTCTATATGGCCTGTTTTCACTGTGAAAAACCATGGTGTGTGGATGCCTGTCCCACAGGGGCTATGCAGCGCCGGGCTAAAGACGGCATCGTCTTTGTTGACGAGACCCTCTGTGTCGGCTGCAAGGCCTGCATGACCGCCTGTCCATGGGGGGTTCCTCAGTGGGATGTCAATACGGGCAAGGTCGGGAAATGCAATCTCTGCATGGACAGGATTGACCAGGGGTTGCAACCCGCCTGTGTTGCCAAATGTACCACCGGTTGTCTCAGCTTCGTCAGCCCGGAAGAGGCCTCGGACTTGAAACGACAGGACTTTGCTGAGCGCATCTTAAGGCAGAAGGGATAAGGAGAAGGAGATGTCTGGTTCCTACCTCCCTGCCGAATACCTGGCAATCCTGCTTTTTATGGTGCTTGCTGTCGCTTTTGGGATGGTGACTCTCTGGATCGGCAGTTTCTTTCGTATGAAGCGCCCCTATTTTGAAAAACTGGCGGCCTATGAATCGGGAAACCCACCGACGGAAGAACCGCGGATGCGCTTCTCGGTCAAATTCTATCTGATTGCCATCCTCTTTATCGTTTTCGATGTTGAGGCAGTCTACCTTTACTCCTGGGCGCTGGTTTACGACACGCTGGGACTGTTTGCTTTTATTGAAATGTTCATTTTTATTTCCCTTCTCCTTGTCGGATATGTCTATGGTTGGAAAAAAGGAGCCTTGCAATGGGAAAAATGAATAACAATCTCGTCCGGATTGAGGAAGGGGTGAGCTTTATTCCCGGCGCCAGCGCCATCGTAGCTCCGTTGAATAAACTGATCAACTGGGGAAGGGCAGGCTCCATCTGGCCCGCCACCTTTGGTCTGGCCTGCTGTGCCATTGAGATGATGGCGGCAGGTGCCGCGACCAATGATCTTGATCGTTTCGGGATCATTTTCAGGGCCAGCCCCCGTCAGGCCGACTGTTTAATACTGGCCGGTACCATCACCAAAAAAATGGCTCCGGTGGTCAGGCGGGTCTTCGATCAGATGCCTGAACCTCGTTATGTGATCGCCATGGGGTCCTGTGCCTGTACCGGTGGACTCTTTGATACCTACGCCGTGGTTCAGGGGGCTGATGAGTTCCTCCCTGTGGATGTATATATTCCAGGATGTCCTCCAAGGCCCGAAGCCTTACTGGAAGGACTGATGAAATTGCAGGAAAAAATTATGCAGGAGCAGGGTCGATGGAGCCAATTCGTATAGCTGAAGAAATTGAGAAAAAATTCCCATGTTCCGTCCTTGGAATTTGTGAGCACAAAGGGCAGGTCTCAGTAGTCGTTGACCGGAGTGACATCGTTGCCATGTGTCAATTCCTTAAATCAGGTCACAAGATGAACCATCTCAACTGCCTCTGCGGTGTGGATAATCTTACCAGAAAAGGGAAGTATATTGAACGTTTCGAGGTGATCTACCAGCTCTACTCCATCGAAAACCACATCTCCCTTCGTTTAAAGGCCCAGATCCGGGATTCAGCTCACCCGATTATTGATTCCATTACCTCTCTGTGGACAGGGGCTGACTGGCTGGAACGGGAGACCTATGACCTGGTGGGTATTATGTTCAATAATCATCCGAATCTTAAAAGGATATTGACTCCTGAGGATTGGCAGGGTCATCCGCTACGCAAAGACTACGTCTTGAGGGGAGATACGGAGTGGCAGGGCCTTGAGGAGTTGAAAGAGAAAAGCAGGAAACTGCGCCGATTTGATTTTCATAGTGCTCATGTTAAGCAGGGAGCAGCATCTGATGACGACTGAAGCAGCAACGCTTGATCTGCCGGTTGCGCAGGGTGACGAAGACAGATATAGGTTGAGGCTTGGCCCCCAGCATCCTGCCACCCATGGCGTTTTACGGGTAGATCTTGAACTTGATGGCGAGACGATTCTGGATTGTGTTCCACAGGTTGGGTATCTGCACCGAGGTTTTGAAAAGCTGGCGGAACATCGAACTTATGCGCAAAATCTCGTCCTTACTGACCGTCTCGATTATATCGCGGCCATGGCCAACAATGTCGGCTATTGCGAGGCCGTTGAGAAACTGCTGGCCATAGAAGTCCCCGAGAGGGCGCAATTCCTGCGGGTCATGGTCTGTGAAATGTCCCGGATCAGCAGTCACCTCCTGTGGCTGGCCACCCATGCCCTTGATATCGGCGCCATGACCGTCTTTCTCTACTGTTTCAGAGAGCGTGAAGTTCTGCTGGAGCTGTTTGCCGAGCTCTGTGGGGCTCGGTTGACAACTACCTATACACGCCTTGGAGGTGTCAGGCAGGATGTCAGCCATGCCATCATGATGAAGTTGGAGCGGTTTGTCGATGCTTTTCCTGCCTGTATTGAAGAGTATGAAACCTTGATCGACACCAATCGCATCTGGCTCAAGCGAACCATTGGGGTCGGCCGGGTATCGGCTGAGAAAGCGGTTGACCTCTGTCTGACCGGTGCCTCGCTTCGAGGGTCGGGTGTCGATTACGATATCCGTAAACATAGGCCTTATGCAGCCTATGACCAGATGGAGTTTGAAATTCCTCTCGGTGAAACCGGCGACACATACGCCAGATACCGCTGCCGTATGGAAGAACTGAGGCAATCCAATTATATCCTCAAGCAGTGTATTGAAAAACTGCCACCCGGTCCCATTCTGGGAAGCGATGCGCCGGATCTTGTCATGCCGGCAAAACCAGGAAGAAAAGTAGAAGTTGAGACCCCGGCTCGAAGTGACCTGATCAAATTAATTGAAGACCGTGATGTCTATATGGAAGGCGATGTCTACGTAGCAACTGAGGTCCCCAAAGGTGAGCTCGGATTCTATTTTATCAGTGACTCCATGGGCAGGCCCTATCGCATGCATATCCGTTCTCCTTCTTTTCTTCATATCGGCGCCTTGGCTAGCTTGGGTAGAGGAGTGATGATCGCCGATCTGATTGCCATTATCGGAACACTCGATGTGGTGTTGGGAGAATGTGACAGGTAACCATCTTAGAGGAAAAAAACTCATGAATAATCATCTCGATCATATATCGGCCATGGCCAACAATGTCGGCTATTGCGAGGCCGTTGAGAAACTGCTGGCCATAGAAGTCCCCGAGAGGGCGCAATTCCTGCGGGTCATGGTCTGTGAGATGTCCCGGATCAGTGATCATCTCTTTTTGCTTGCCACCTATGCCCATGATATTGGAGACATGAGCGTCTTTCTCTACTGTTTCAGAGAACGCGAAACCTTGTTGGAGATTTTTACCGAGCTCTGCGGGGGCAGGTTGACAAACAACTATACCCGCCTTGGAGGTGTCGGGCAGGATATCACTCACGCCACTATGATGAAGCTGGAATTGTTTGTTGATGAGTTCCCCACCATTGTCGAAGAGTTGGAGGCCTTGATCGACACCAATCGCTGGCTCAAGCGGACCATTGGGCTTGGTCAGGTTTCGGCAGAGAAAGCAGTTGATCTCTGTCTGACCGGCACCTCGCTTTGAGGGTCCGGTGTCGGTTATGATATCCGTAAACATAAGCCCTACGCGGCCTATGCCCAGATGGATTTTGAAATTCCTCTGGGTGAGATCGGTGACACATACGACAGATTTCGCTGCCGTATAGAAGAGATCAGGCAGTCCAATTATATTCTCAAACAGTGTATTAAAAAACTGCCCTCGGGCCCCATCCTGGGAAACGATGCGCCGGATCTTGTCATGGCAGCAAAACCCGGCAGAAAAGTAGGAGTTGATACTCCGGCACGTAATAGCCTGATCAAATTAATCGAAAGCCGTGATGTCCATATGGAAGAAGATCTCTATGCAGCAACCGAGGTTTCAAAAGGTGAACTCGGATTCTATTTTATCAGTGACTCCATGGGTCGGCCCTATCGTATGCACATCCGTTCTCCTTCTTTTCTTCCAATCGGTGCCTTGGCGGCCATGGGTAAAGGAGTGATGATTGCCGATCTGATTGCCCTTAACGGAACGCTCAATGTGGAACTGGGAGAATGTGTCACCTAACCCCTCTTGCAGGAGAAAAACTCATGCGTGATAAAATCGTAGATTTGTATTCCATCTTGAAAGACAATAGTCAGCTTGACTCATACGTTCAGGGATATTTCGGAGATTCAGATAGTGAAGTCGATCTGTTTCGCCATAAATTCAGAAGCTTAGATTCAAAAAGTCATTTCAATAGCTCTGACGATATCGATGATGACGATTTGGAGTTCTTGGATTTGGGAGAGTAAAAATCATGAACATTGTCTTCCCGCTGGTGAAAGTATGCATTATTTAATAATAGTACTCCAGATCGCTCTTCTCCTGGCTATTGTCCTGCTGCATGTAGCATATGTCACATATTTTGAAAGAAAGATTATCGGTCATATGCAGGTGAGGCTGGGGCCGATGCTTGTCGGCTGGCATGGCCTTTTGCAGCCCATTGCCGATGGAATAAAGAGTTTTTTCAAAGAGGACATTATCCCCGAGCAGGCAGATAAACCGCTCTTTCTTGCTGCCCCCATTATCTGTCTGGTGACCATGCTCACCTCGCTTGCCGTCCTGCCCTTTGCCAGGGGCTGGGTCCTGGCTGACATCAATATCGGGCTGCTCTTTATCTTCGCTATGAGCTCGCTCGCCAGTTACGGTATTATCCTGGCTGGTTGGGCCTCAAACTCAAAATATACCTTCCTGGGTGGAATGCGCTCCATGGCCCAGGTAATCAGCTATGAAATTCCCCTGGGACTGAGTCTCGTCGGGGTCATGATGTTGTCCGGATCGCTCAACTTAAGTGAAATCGTGGCCGCGCAGGGTACATCTCTTTTCTCAACGTATCTCTTTCCGCAATGTATCGGTTTTTTTGTCTTTTTTATTGCCATGCTGGCGGAAACCAACCGCGTTCCTTTTGACTTGCCGGAAGCGGAAACTGAACTTGTCTCAGGATATATCACTGAATACTCCGGTATGCGCTACGCCATGTTCTTCATGGCTGAATATATCGGCATGATGGTTATGGCCTCCATCGGCACCGTCTGTTTTTTAGGCGGCTGGAACGGACCGTTTGCGATTCCGTTTTTTCCGCCCTTCTGGTTTATTCTCAAGGTCTACGGCTTCCTGTTTCTCTTTATCTGGATCCGCGCCACCCTGCCGAGATACCGGTATGACCAGTTGATGGCACTAGGGTGGAAGGTTCTCATACCGCTGGCCCTGCTCAATATCTTCCTGACCGGCTTGTTCAAGGTTCTTGTTTCTTGAGTGCATGGAAAACCAAGCTATGAAACTTCACTATAAACCAAAAAGAAATCTGCTTGAAACCATCCTCCAAGTCGAAATCCTGCAGGGATTGGCCTTGACCTTGCGCAAGCTGTTTTCGCCTCCCATTACCCGACAGTATCCGCAAGAAAAGCCTCCCATGTATCCGGGGTTCAGGGGACAACATGCATTGGTCCGTGATCCTCTGACCAATGAATCAAAATGCGTTGGCTGTATGCGTTGCGCAACCGTCTGTCCATCCCGCTGTATTCAGATACGATTCCATGAGGGTGAAAGCGGTGAAAGGGTGATTGACCAGTATTCCATTGAGGCCCTCCGTTGTGTCTTCTGCGGCTATTGTGTCGAAGTCTGTCCGGTCGGTGCCATCACCATGACCGAGGCCTTTGAATACGCCTCCTACGAGCGTGAGACAATCTTCTTTGACCAGGAAGCACTCCTTGCAAACTGGGATCATTTTTGTGCCCAGTCAGGTCATGATGAAACCTATGTCAATCCCTTCTGGCGGCCAAGGGGAGCTCGGGAATCAACCCTTCCCGCTTCACAGAGGATGAAGGTTCCGGATGACTGGACCATTGAGGGACAATTTGTCGGCACCAGGGTTCGACAAGCCCAAGAGAGTGAAGACGCAAGGCATGCGGAGGCAGTAAATGGTTAATCAGCTCTTGTTCCTCTACTGCGCTCTCGTCATTATAGGTACTGCTCTGCTGACAGTACGCTTTAAAAATCCTGTTCACAGCGTACTCGCTGTACTGGTACTCTTCTTTCATATGGCCGGGCTCTATCTTCTTTTGAATGCGGAGTTCCTGGCCGCCATCCAGATTATCGTCTACGCAGGGGCCATCCTAGTGCTCTATCTCTTTGTCCTTTTCCTGGTCAATCTGAGACAGGAGGTGAAGGTGGAGCGATTTGTCGCCAGTCATCGTTTGTCAGCACTGGTCAGTATCTGTCTAGGGATCTGTCTGCTTGCCATTCTCCCATTTTTTAAGCTGGGAGCAAAAGGAAACTATCCTGTCGGACGCATCGAGCAACTCACCCATACCAAGGCCATGGGTCTGGAGATCTATTCAACCTTTCTCCTGCCCTTTGAAATTGCCGGCCTGATTCTGCTGATTGCGGTGATCGGGGGCCTGGTCCTGGCGCGGAACGATAAAGAGGTGGCGGAAAATGAGCTATCGGACAGCCCCTCTGCGGGCACATGCGAGGTGCAAGAATGATTCCCTTATCATGGTATATGGCCCTGGCGGCCATCCTCTTCTCCATTGGCATCTATGGATTTCTGGTCAGGCGCAACATCATCATCATGTTTTTAGCCATGGAACTGATGTTGAATGCCGTAAACCTCAACCTGGTCGCCATGAGTCACTACCTTGACAGCCTCCGAGGACAGACCTTCACCCTTTTCATCATCACCGTTGCTGCGGCTGAAGCGGCCATCGGCCTGGGTCTGGTTATCGTGCTCTTTCGTAACAAAAGAACAGTTTATGTCGATCATATCAACGAGCTCAAGGGATAGTTATGCCAACGTACCTCCTTCTTATTCCTTTTTTACCGCTCTTCTCCTTTGCCTTTACCTTTTTTATCGGCAAAGGTCTGGGTGTGCGCAGCCACTGGCTACCCATTGTTGCGGTCCTTGCATCGTTGGGCTGTTCCATCTACGCATTTTTCCAGGTCAGGAACGGTCATCACGTCAACATGGATCTGTACACCTGGATCTCTTCAGGAACGATGACCGTATCGGTGGGTTTTTTGCTTGACGAGTTGACATCGGTGATGCTCATTGTCGTCACATCCATCAGTTCCCTGGTTCATATCTATTCGGTGGGATATATGAAGGGAGAAGAGGGCTATTATCGCTTTTTCTCCTACCTGAGCCTGTTTACCTTTTCCATGCTGATGCTGGTACTCGGAAACAACTTCCTGCAGCTCTTTTTCGGCTGGGAGGCGGTGGGCCTCTCCTCCTATCTTTTGATCGGTTTCTATTACGAAAAGAGCTCCGCGGCAGACGCCGGCAAGAAGGCCTTTATCGTCAACCGCATCGGTGATTTCGGTTTTATCCTCGGGCTTTTTCTCATTTACGCCTCATTCGGCACCCTCCACTACGAGCCGATCTTCGCCCATGTCGATCAGATTGCAAAGCAGACATTTACCCTGCTCGGGATTACTCTTAACCTGCCGACGGCCATAGCCCTGCTCCTCTTTTGCGGGGCTATGGGCAAATCAGCCCAGCTTCCTCTGCACGTCTGGCTGCCTGATGCCATGGAAGGACCAACACCTGTCAGCGCCCTGATCCATGCGGCCACCATGGTGACAGCCGGCGTCTTCCTGGTGGCCAGATGTAACCCGATTTTTGAACTGTCGATGACCGCTCTCAATGTGATCACCATTGTCGGAAGCATTACCTGTCTCTTTGCCGCCACAATTGCCCTGACCCAGACGGATATCAAGCGGGTCGTAGCCTATTCCACAATTTCACAACTGGCATACATGTTCATTGCCTGTGGGGTAGGGGCATACAGCGCCGGAGTCTTTCATCTCTTCACCCATGCCTACTTTAAGGCCCTGCTCTTTCTTGGCTGTGGTTCCATTATCCTGGCTATGCACCATGAGCAGGATGTGAAACATATGGGAGGGCTGAAAAAATACATGCCCGTCACCTACTGGACCTTCCTGCTCGCCTCTCTCTCCATCTCTGGTGTGCCGGGATTTGCCGGCTTCTTCTCTAAAGATGAAATTCTGGCCATGGCCTTTGTCTCCCCTGTGGGAGCCGGTAAATTTGCCTGGTTTATCGGCACACTGGTCGCCGGTATCACTGCCTTTTACTCCTTCCGTCTCTTCTTTCTTATCTTCCATGGAGAATTCAGGGGCACCCAGAAACAAAAAGATCATCTGCATGAATCGCCAAAGGTCGTCACAATTCCTTTAATGCTGCTGGCTGTCGGTGCCGTATGTGCCGGCTGGTTCGGCATCCCGACTGTTCTTGGCGGTCAGGCAAACTGGGGACACTTTCTTGAACCGGTGCTTTGTCATCCCCATATCCATCCATCCCATGAGACTGAAATGATTCTGATGATCATCTCGGTTGCTGCCGGAGCCTTCGGTATTCTCCTGGCCTGGAAGATGTACCTGAAATCGCCTGCCTTGCCGCAGAGGATCCGGGACAGATATCCACTATTATACAGGCTCTCTCTCAATAAATATTATGTGGATGAAGTCTATGGGGCCTCAATCATCAACCCCATGCTCAGTTTCAGCCGTCATGTCATTTTGAACTTCTTTGACATCGCTCTCATCGAAAACATTGTCAATGGTATCCCCAGGATTATCGGCCGGGTCAGTGGAACCATGAGAAAAGTTCAGGACGGTCTGGTATCGCATTACCTCGCCTATATGGGTGGTGGAGTTGTGTTCATTCTTCTCTTGATGTACGCGAGGTCCTGATATGTCAATTCCGATTCTCACCTTATTGATCTTCTTTCCTGTCCTTGGCGGGCTTATCCTCTTAGGAAGCAGTAAGGAAAAGGTGAAAAGCATCAAGGTGATGGCCCTCATTGTCAGTCTGCTTGAGTTTATCTTTACACTTCCGCTCTGCTTTACCTTTGATCAAACAATTCACCATCTGCAGTTCGTGGAAAGGCACAGCTGGATCCCTCTTTTTGATATCGACTATTTTCTTGGACTCGACGCTGTCTCTATGCTCTTTATCCTGTTTTCGACACTGATCACCATTCTCTGTGTCCTGGTATCCTGGAATTCAATTCAGACAAAGGTGAAAGGATTTTTTGTCTCTCTGCTGCTTTTTGAAGGAGCAATGATCGGCGCTTTCTGCGCCCATGATTTATTCATCTTGTATCTCTTCCGAGAGGCCACGCTCATTTTCATGCTCCTGCTTATCTGTGCCTGGAATGGTCCCAAACACATCTGTACTGGTATCCCGGGGATTATCGGTCGGGCCAGTGGAACCATGAGAAAAGTTCAGGGCTGTCTGGTATCGCATTACCTCGCCTATATGGGTGGTGGAGTTGTGTTTATTATTATCTTGATGTTCGCGAGGTTCTGATATGTCAATCCCGATTCTCACCTTATTGATTTTCTTTCCTGTTCTTGGCGGGCTTATCCTGCTAGGAATCAGTAAAGAAAATGTGAAAAATGTCAAGGTGATGGCGCTTATTGTCAGTCTGCTTGAGTTTGTCTTTACGCTCCCGCTCTGTTTCACGTTTGATAAAACAACACACCATATGCAGTTTGTGGAAAGGCACAGCTGGATACGACTTTTTAATATCGAGTACTATCTGGGCCTCGACGGTATTTCTGTTCTGTTTGTCCTGCTTTCGGCACTGATCACCATTCTCTGTATCCTGGTATCCTGGAATTCCATCCAGACAAAGGTGAAAGAGTTCTTCGTCTCTCTGCTGCTTCTTGAAGGAGCAATGATCGGCGTTTTCTGCTCCCTTGATTTTTTCCTCTTTTACATCTTCTGGGAGGCCATGCTCATCCCCATGTTCCTGCTCATCGGCGTCTGGGGCGGCCCCAAGCGCATCTATGCAGCGACCAAGTTTTTTCTCTACACCCTGGTCGGCAGTCTCTTGATGCTGGTCGGCATTATCACCCTCTATCTGAAAGGCGGCAACACCTTTGATATTCTGGCCCTTGCCGGGCAAAGCTATCCGCTCAACCTGCAGCTCATTCTCTTCTGGGGATTCTTTGCCGCCTTTGCCGTCAAAGTGCCCATGTGGCCGGTGCACACCTGGCTGCCTGATGCCCATACCGAAGCGCCAGCTGCAGGTTCCGTTGTCCTGGCTGCAATTCTCATCAAAATGGGGGCCTATGGCTTCCTGCGTTTTTCCATGCCCATACTTCCCGATGCCACAAACTCCATGATGATGCCCATGCTTGTCCTCTCGCTCATCGGCATTGTCTACGGCGGTATCATCTGCCTGGCCCAGACCGATCTCAAACGGCTCATTGCCTACAGCTCGGTCAGCCATATGGGCTTTGTCACCCTTGGCATCTTCGCGCTCAACACGCAATCAGTTGAAGGCGGCATCCTGCAGATGATTAATCACGGTGTTGTCACCGGAGCACTCTTTCTCGGCATAGGCATGGTCTACGAACGCACCCATACCAGGGAGATCAAGGATTATGGCGGCCTTGCCTCCAGGATGCCGGTGCTTGCCTCATTCTTCCTGCTGTTTACCCTGGCCTCTGTGGGACTGCCGGGCACCAATGGTTTTATCGGCGAATTCCTCATTCTGCTGGGCAGCTTTATGACCAGACCCTGGGTGGCGCTCATTGCCGCCAGTGGCTTGATCATCGGCGCCTGGTATATGCTGTGGCTCTACCAGCGCATCTTTTTCAACCCAGTCAACAGCAGGTGGGATGGTATCAGGAGGCTGGATACTCGAGAGATTATCACCTTCTTACCCATGGTCATACTCATCTTCTGGATTGGTCTATTTCCAAACACTATGTTGAGCTTTATGCATGTTTCCGTGGCCCATCTGCTGGAACAGGTTACCGGGAATCCGACAGGCGTAGCCAGTGGCGTGCATCTTGGTGCTGCACACGCTGTCGATGCTGATTCCCATGGTGCCCAGCATGGGCACAAACTCAGCCGTTAGCAGAAGATGATTGGTTTACCAAGGATATTTTTTGCATGACGCAGAACTGTGAAAGTTTACCAGTACAACCTTGTGTTTGTCCGTTTTGGACCTTCCCCCATAGATCCCCCTCCTTTCTATGGGAGAAACCCGGAATGGACAAGCAGAGTCTCTTTGCAAACTCGGTTGACTAGGGTGCTGGTAAACTTTTACACCTTTTCAAGGTGCCTCTAAAAATTGAAGCAAGAGAAGGATTTACCATGAACATGACAGTGAGTGAATAAGGATAATTTTTTTTGCATAACGCAGAGTTGTGAAAGTTTACCAGCACCTTGTCTTTGTCCGTTTTGGACCTTTCCCCATAGATCACCCTCCTTTCTATGGGAAAAACCCGAAATGGACAAACGGAGTCTCTTTGCAAGCTCGGTTGCCCGGGGTGCTGGTAAACTTTTACATTTTTTCAAGATATATCTAAAGAGTTAAGCAATAGAAGGATTCACCATGAACATGATATTTACCATGCCTGAACTTGCCCCAATCATGCCTGAAGTTCTGCTTGTCGGCATGGCCATCATGCTCATCATTGTCGATCTTCTCTATCCCCGAAACAGAGAGCTGCTCTCCCAGCTTACCCTGCTGGCTGTTATTGGTGGAATGATTGTCCTTCTCTTCAATCAGAAACCGGCAGTTACCTTCGGCACCATGTTTATCGTTGACCCCTATGCTGTCTTCTTCAAGGTGATCTGTCTGCTCGGTTTGTTCATGACCACGCTCCTGTCCGGGCACTACCTGAAGGTGGAAAAAATCAGCCAGGGTGAATATTACAGTCTCATGCTGTTCTCCATTATAGGGATGATGATCATGGTATCAGCCGGTGATCTCATCGTTGTCTATCTGGGTCTTGAACTCATGGCCCTTTCTATCTACTGCCTGGTTGGACTCTTGAAAAACGACTGGCGAGCCAACGAGGCATCGTTAAAATATTTTCTCATGGGCGGCTTTTCTTCGGCCCTTTTACTCTTTGGTATCTCTCTGCTCTACGGTATGACCGGCACCACCGACCTTGCCGGTATCGCCAGATATTGTACAGAGGCAGGAATCCTGACCAATCCGGCCCTGCTGACCGGATTTGCACTGGTGCTCTTTGGTTTCTCTTTCAAAGTGGGTGCGGCGCCATTTCATTTCTGGACACCAGACATCTATCAAGGAGCTCCAACCGCGATCAGCTCTTTTATGTCTGTTGCGCCCAAAGCAGCCGGTTTTGCTGTTTTGGGTCGTTTTCTTCTCACAGCGTTTCCAGGATCACACGAACAATGGGGAACGATTATTGCGCTAATAGCCCTGCTTTCCATGGCAGTCGGTAACATCATCGCCATCTCGCAGCAGAACGTGAAACGCATGCTTGCCTATTCATCAATCGCTCATGCCGGCTATGCCCTGCTTGGTATCCTGGCCGGTACCAGTGAGGGATACTCTGCCACCATGAGCTATCTGCTCATCTATTGTTTCATGAACATGGGTGCCTTTGGTATCGTTATTCTCCTCTGCTCAAAAGGGAACCGGAGAGAGTTACTTGCAGACTATAAAGGGCTGGCCAGGTCTAATCCTGTCGCAGCTCTGCTCATGCTGATCTTCCTGTTTTCCCTGACCGGCATTCCCCCAACCGCTGGATTTATCGGCAAGTTTTACCTGCTCAAGGCAGCTCTTGCCGCCGGCTATACCTGGACGGTTATCTTGGCAGTTCTTTTCAGTGCCATCTCCGCCTATTTTTACCTGCGCCTGATTCGCTATATGTACATGGAAGAAGCGCAGGAGATAATTGTTCCCTACTATTCCCCTGGATTAACAGCTGCACTGGCACTCTCTGCCGTGGGTGTTCTGGGCATCGGCCTCTTTCCTTCTTCGCTTCTGGACTGGGCAGCCAGGTCACTTATCGGCTTGTAGGCCACCTGGAAAAGTGAGGTAGATACTGTTATCCCTGTCAACACCCATGTAAAGCCGGATCGAAACATTTTCCTGATTTGAGGACTCCGTAAGCGACATGAACGAGTTTAGGTATCATCGCTCCGATAATAAACTTGGGAGGCTTTCCAGAAGCCGCGAGACGGTTGCGGAAATGTTTGCCCCAAGCGGTTTTACAGAGAGTGACCATGGCAGGCATGTAGAGCGCTTTACGGAGAAAGGCATGGCCGATTTTGGAAAGCCGTGGTCTGTTTTTAACGCTGATGCCAGACTCATGCTGACGCGGATCAAGTCCGGTAAAAGCCACAGCCTGCCGAGCATTTCTGAAGCGGTCAAGGTTGAAAAAAGTGGACACCAAATGGCAATCTTTTTAAAAAGAAAGCGGAGGTGTCATAATGAAGAGAATTACACAAAGGCAGGCAGATACTCAAAAGAGTTCAGGGAGGAGGCGGTAAAGCTGGTTGTCGTTCAAGATCTTAGTGTCCCAGAGGCGTCAATGCGTCTCGATCTCCCCAAATCCACTATCAATAATTGGGTGAGAGCCAGTAAGGCCGGGAAGTTGAGCAGTATCGGAAAGAACCGGCGAAAGTTGAGCGATACTGAGCTAGAATTGGCCCGATTAAAGAGGGAACTGGCCCAGGTAAAGATGAAGCGGGATATATTAAAAAAAACCGCGGCATATTTCACGAAGGAGTCGATATGAAATATGCCATAATTGAGGAACTTCGGCTCCAGTATCCAATCAAATCCCTTTGTAATCAGATGGAATTGTCTTAAAGCGGATATTACAACTGACGAACCCGTCCACTATCACGTCGACAGCAAGATGATACTCATCTGAAGGTTGTCATCAAGGCTGCCTATGAGAAAAAATATTACGAAAAACTGCTTGCAGCGTAAATGATTTGGTGTCCACTATTGTCGACCGATACCACGTTTTCATAAGACTCTTTTACAAGAGTTCTACCAAGTAACGTTTCGCAAGAAATTATATTCCCATCTCAGTGAGTTACAAAAAGATCTGGACGAATGGCTGGAATATTATAACAATGAGCGTACCCATCAGGGAAAAATGTGTTGTGGACGCATACCTATGGATACACTTGAAGATGGGAGAACACTATGGAAGGAAAAATTCATAGCTTGAATTTAATCTGACAAATACGACTGAAAAATTGGTAACTGTCAGATCAGGTCTAAACCACTACAGATAGCAATATGATTGCACGTATCTTCCCTTTTATCGAATGGTTTTCCAGTTATACCATGGCCTTGTTCAAGGCTGACGGGATAGCTGGTCTGACCGTAGCCCTGGTGTTGATTCCCCAGTCCATGGCCTATGCACAGCTTGCTGGCCTGCCGCCGTACTATGGACTTTATGCCGCCTTTCTCCCCCCCATTATTGCTTCCCTCTTTGGCTCAAGCAGGCAGTTATCTTCCGGTCCGGTTGCCGTAGTCTCACTGATGACCGCAGCCTCCTTGG
Source organism: Pseudomonadota bacterium (assembly GCA_018821985.1). GTDB lineage: Bacteria > Desulfobacterota > Desulfobulbia > Desulfobulbales > Desulfocapsaceae > UBA2270. Next base: position 14,358 of record JAHJKP010000016.1, on the reverse strand, counting down.
AACCATTAGCTACTGCCGGCAGTGAGGGCTATATCGCCTATGCCATTCTTCTTTCCCTGATGGTCGGTCTGTTTCAGCTCAGCCTTGGCATCCTGCGCCTGGGACTCGTAGTCAATTTTCTCTCCCATCCGGTTGTCAACGGTTTCACCAACGCTGCGGTCATCATCATCGCTACCTCCCAGCTTTCCAAAATGTTCGGGGTCAATGTTGATAGTGCCCCGCATCATTACGAAACCATCTCCCGTGTCCTTGAATCCTCCGGGCATTATACCCACTGGCCGACCTTCTTTATCGGCATCCTTGCTTTGGCAATCATGATCATTTTGAAGCGATTCGCGCCAAAGGTTCCCAATGTCCTGGTCGCGGTTGTTATCACCACCACCCTTTCATGGATGATCGGTTTTGAACATAATAGCTCAGCTGCGAGCAGCGCCATTCGATCACCAGCTGCCTTGCAGTTGATCACAGCCTTTAATGACACCACCAAGGGGATAAAACCTTTGGTTGAAGAACGAACCAAAATTCAAAAAATACTCGAAGAGTCCAGGAAAACAGACGATCCTCTTGCCTTGCTCAAAGCTGAACACAAAGATAGGGTAATTCAATATCGGATTGAGGAACTCAAAGAAAAAGCCTACCTCTATCGAGCAGAGATCAGAAAATTGTTATTTATGGCTATGATTCAAGCTGACAACAGTGTGCTCTATTATGAGGTAGATCAGTTACCAGCAGAGACGAAAATCGATGGCCGTATCTGGCGGATCCGGGTAGGGAACAAGGTGCTTGAACCTGAGAAACTGACCATGCTCGGAGGCGGCGAGGTGGTCGGTAAAGTCCCTAAGGGCCTGCCCGCCCTGAGCATTCCCAGTATTGACTTCAAGGTCATGCTTCATCTCTTTCCTTACGCCGCGATCATCTCCCTGCTGGGATTCATGGAGGCCATTTCCATTGCCAAGGCCATCGCCGGCAAGACAGGACAACGCATTGATCCCAATCAAGAATTGATTGGGCAAGGGCTTGCCAATATTCTTGGATCTATAGGCAAGAGCTATCCCGTATCCGGCTCTTTCTCCCGTTCCGCCGTCAATTTTCAGGCCGGGGCTATTACCGGCATGGCGAGCGTCTTTACCAGCCTGACGGTGATTATTGCCTTGCTGTTCTTCACCCCTCTACTCTACCACCTCCCGCAATCGGTGCTTGCTGCCGTGATCATGATGGCGGTTTTCAACCTGATCAACTTTTCCAGTTTTCTCAATGCCTGGCGGGCACAATGGTATGATGGCCTCATCGCCATACTTGCCTTCATCTGCACCCTCTGGTTTGCTCCCCATCTCGACAAGGGAATTCTGCTGGGCGTAGTCCTTTGTCTGTTGGTCTTTCTCTATAAAAGCATGCGGCCGGTGGTATCTTCCCTGTCCAGAGACCAGAACATGACCCTGCGCTGCGCGATCACTCTTGGACTTAAAGAATGCAGATACCTGACGATCATCCGCTTTGAAGGCCCGCTCTTTTTTGCCAATGCCAGTTATCTTGAGGGAAAGATTTTCGATTTGATGCTCTGTAAGTTAACTCTTCGCCATATCCTGATCGTCGCTGACGGGATTAATGATATTGACGCCTCCGGGGAGGAGACCTTGTCCTTACTGGTTGACGGGGTTCGCAACGCCGGCATCAAAATCTCGTTCAGTGGCATCAACGAGACAGTCATGCAGGTACTCCAACGGACGTACCTCATTAACAAAATTGGCGTTGAACACATCTTTCCAACCTTGGAAAGTGCCATTCAGAAGATACATCCACCGTTACATTTGGACGACAAAATAGAGAGCTGCCCCTTGCAGGTTTTCAAATCCAGTTCACTCCAGATCATCCAGCCTTGGCAGATTCAAGGTTGAGGTGCATCTTATAGGGGTAATGCACCATAGTGCATCTTTTTATTAGAGCTATGCCGGAAGTACAGCGTCTGTTTGCTGAACGGAACCGGACAGAGTTTTCTCGCATCATCCTGCTGGTGTGATGTTTAAAAATCTGGAAGAGAGATTTCATCTAGCCGGAGGAGCAGACCTCAAGATAGGGGCAGGTCACTGGGCGGGTTATCCAGAGGGGGCATCTGAGATGTAAACGCCTCAGGGCGTACGAGGTGGTTTGTCATCGAGTAACTTTCCACCAATTATCAACTAGATACCGCCAAGAATGATTTTTGGGGTTCCCTGTCACTTTCTCAGTCGGGCCAGGAGTCTGGCGAGGTCCGGTTGCTCTATGCGGGTCAGGCCGGCTTCTGCTGCATAGTGGAGCGCCTGCTCATACTCCTCGGCTTCGATCTCTCGGTCTAGTTCTGCAAATTCATGGGCCAGGGCACAGGGATGGTATTGTCCCATGATATTGACAAAGGTGGCAGGCGAGATCTTCCTGGCGATAAAATGGAGAATTTGCTTTGTCTCTTCCAGGCAACCCGGCATGATCAGGTGGCGGAGTAGGAGGCCGCGCTCGGCCACTCCCTTGTGGTCCATGGTCAGGACGCCGACTTGGCGCTGCATCTCCTGAATGGCCTTGATCGCCTGTTGAGGGTAGTTATGGGCTCCGCAATATCGTGCCGCAGAAGCAGGCCTCCAGAATTTAAAGTCGGGCATGTAGATGTCGATGATCCCGTCCAGAAGTTGCAGGGTCTCCACCTCTTCGTACCCGCTGCTGTTATAGATCAGGGGAATATGAAGGCCTCTTTCCACGGCCAGAGGCAGTGCCTTGAGGATCTGGGGGACAACATGGGTGGGGGTGACGAAATTAATGTTATGGCACCCCAGCTCCTGGAGTTCAACCATGATTTCTGCCAGTTGCAGAGGCGTTACCACTTCTCCGATTGTGTCATCGTCCATGCCATGGCTGATATCGTAATTCTGACAGAAGACACAACCAAGGTTGCAGTGTCCGAAAAAAATCGTTCCCGAACCATGGCTGCCGACCAGCGCAGCTTCTTCACCGAAATGCGGCCCATAGGAAGCCACTACTGCCTTGTCTGCTGTCCGGCAGTAGCCAGTCTCGCCGTCCAGACGATTCTTTTTACATCTGCGGGGACAGAGTCGGCAGGATGAGAGGCCTTGCCAGGCCGTTTGAATACGTTGCTGGATCAGGCCGGAGGAGCAGGCATCGAGATAGGGGCGAGTCACGGGGTGAGTTCTCCAGAGGGGATATGTGAGATGGAGGGGAGTAACGTGTGCTTTTTTTCAATGAGGTTGGATCTTCAGAATAACAGCTGGGGTTGCTGCACCACTGAAAATTGCCGCGTCAGCGCTGCTGCGCTTCTCGCTGTCATGTTGCCCCCCATTGTTAGGCGTTACTTTTTGGCACTAAGTTCCGACAGTAGTTCGAGTTGAAGCTCTTGTATTTGCACAAGGCGTTCCCACTGGTGCGAAAGTAGATGATCAACCTTTTCATGGAGGTGGCGGATCTCAAGTTCAGCTTTTAGGTTTACCTGATAATCATGTTGCGATCGAATCCGGTCTTTTGCTTCCTGGCGATTCTGACTCATCATGATAATTGGTGCTTGGATGGAGGCAAGACAGGAAAGAATGAGGTTAAGGAATATGAAAGGGTACGGATCAAGCGGACGCCATAGCAACACGAGCGAGTTCATCCCAATCCACAGGCAGAGGAAGACACCGAAGTAAATAAGAAATGTCCAACTGCCGCCGAATGTGGCTATTTTGTCTGCCAGTCGTTCGCCAAAAGACCACTTCTGCTCGAACTCGGCATCAATATTTGACGAAAGAAGTTCGTGTTCCTGAAGGCTGCGCACGACGTCGTGCTCAAGGGAGGATAGCTCGCCCTTTTCAGATTCGAGTAAAGAATGAACGTATAATCCTCGAAAGTTCGTTAGGTCTACCCCACAAATAAACTTTTCAGACGACCACTCCGGGTACGTCTTAAGGATTTCAGCCGCTATCTCCTTTCGGATTATTTCGCCAGAAACAACGTTGCGTGCAGGGAAAGACTTGCCACAAATGGCGCAAGTTTTCAGAGGAATATTTTTGGATTTCATTTATGCCCCGTCCTCTTAGATTACGTATAGTAGTAAAGTATTCACATAACTTTTTGAGAATACCCGTGCGCAGGACAAAAACATCCCAAAAACAGAGCGGTTATTTAGAGCCAGGGGAACAGCATGCGAGAGCGTTTTTGATAGAGGGAATAGTCGGGAAAATGGTCTGCAAGCAGCTTCTCTTCGATCCTGACCTTGTAATAGAGGACAAGCCACAAGGCAAGGAAGGCGGCCAGGCGCAGCCAGCTGCAGGAGATAAGGAGCAGGCCGACTCCCGCAAGCAGAAGACTGGCATACATGGGATGCCTGATATAGCGATACGGGCCGTGGGTCACGAGAAGAGCCCCGCCCTTGATTGTCGGGCGGACATTGAAATGACCCAGGCGCATGACCTTGACGGCCCAGCCAGCCAACAGGAGGGAGGCGATGAACAACAGCAGGGCCGCAAGATGGACATTACGCCAATGCGTAGTCGCCGCCAAAAGAAGTAGGAGGACGAATTGACAGACGACAAGCAGCCCACCATATTCTTTTTTCACAGCCCCTCTACCAGTTGCTCCACAGTTTTCATTTTTTTTTTTGTTCCCGCTCATTTATTCGGCCGGCCATTGCCATGGCACCCAGAGTTGGCCTTTTTTATCTGTCACTGCACCTTGTGGGTTTCGGCCTCGTCGATGAAGTGGGGCATCTTGTGCTCTTCCTGTTTCCTGGCAATGATCTCCTTGGCCTCTTTCTCGCTGATCTGCAGAGAGCTGGCGATCTCGGCGACATTATAACAGGGCTGGCCGTCTGGCGCGTATCCAGTTGCCTTGAGCTCCGGGAAACACTCGCTGGTGGCCGTGCCGGATGATTGAAGGAGCAGGTCACGAACCTCTTCAGGGCCAAAGAGGATCAGCCATTCAACGGCCTCGGCCCAGAGTTTTGAGTCAACGGTCTTGTGCTGAAGGACCTCCATGGCGGTTTCCACTGTCCATTCGTCTTTGATGTCCATTTTCTTATATCTCCTGGAGTTTTGTCTGGAGTAAGGGTATGCAGTATACTATAATCCATCCTGTCAGCTCTGCAAGGCGGAAGGCGGAAGATGTAAATGGGCAAATAACTTGTTGATATGAGGAGTGTTATGAATACATTTGATAGCGCCATTTTTCTTGAAAATATAGAGTGGTTTGATGAGACGGGCCAGGAGCTGGTCCATCGCTTGCCGGAAGAGGGTTCGGGTGAGATCAAGTGGGGGGCACAACTCACCGTGCGTGACAGTCAAGCCGGAGTCCTCTTTTATCAGGGTAAAGCCTGTGATGCCTTCGGGTCGGGGCGTCATACCTTGAAAACGAGCAATCTCCCGCTGCTTACCAAGATTCTCTCGGTGCCCTGGCGCGGCAACAGTCCCTTGCGGGCTGAGGTCTATATGGTCAACATGAAACATTTCACCAACCTGAAGTGGGGGACGATGAGTCCGGTGGCCTTCAGGGACAGTGAACTGGGGCTGATTCGATTGCGGGCGCATGGCGTCTTTAATATTCAGATTGTGCAGCCGGTCCTCTTTATCAACTCCCTGGTGGGCACTATGGGGCGCTTCAGTACCGAGTCTATTGCCAATTATCTCAAGGAGGTGATTGTCTCCCGCTTTAATGATTATCTCGGCGAGGTCCTGGATACCATCCTCAACCTGCCGGGCCGCTTTGATGAGTTGTCCTTACAGTTGCAGAAGCGGTTGATTGGCGATTTCGGGCATTTTGGACTGCAGCTCAGCCAGCTTTATATAACCTCGATTACTCCGCCGGAAGAGGTGCAGAAGGCGATCGATGACAAGGGTCGTCTCAACGTGATCCATGATATTGATAAGTTTGTGAAGATGAAGGCGGCCATGGCCATGGAAAAGGCCGCGGAAAATCAGGGAGAGGCCGGGGCCGGGATCGGGCTCGGTATGGGCATGATGATGCCTGCCATGTTTGCCCAAGGTCTGCGTGGCTCAGGCGTTCAAGAGAAGCCAGGAAGTGCCACCACCTCGTGTCCTGAATGTCAGAATGTGATTCCTGTTGACGCCCGCTTCTGTCCTTTGTGCGGGCATCAACAGGTCGTCTTGAGCCACTGTGCTCATTGCGGGAAAAATCTGGCCTTAAATGCCAAATTCTGTTCCCGGTGCGGCCATCCTGCCACTGAACAGCCGCAGGTCGTTTTGTGTCCTTATTGCAAGGCCGAAAATCTTCCTGGTGCCATGTTCTGCAACCAATGCGGGCAGCGTGTTGATTAGGATCAGAAAGATAGATGGATCTAACCGTTGAACAGAATTGCCCTTCCTGCGGAGCGGCCATTGAATTGCATGAAGCAGACAGGTTGTTGCAGTGTTCCTTCTGTGGAGTACGGAATTACCGGATCAGCCGTGGCTTGACCAGATTTGTCCTCCCGGACAAGGCTCCGGAGCATATTTCTCGGGAAGAACTTTTTTATGCACCGTATCTGCGTTTCAAGGGGAGTGTTTTTTACTGTAAAGGCAAAGAGGTGCAGCACCGGATCGTTGATATCACCCATCTGGGGGTAAAGACCACGGCCCTGCCGCTGACGCTTGGATTGAGGCCGCAGGCCATGAAGGTCTCGCTGCTCGGCGAGGAGAATGCAGGCTATTTTTTCCGTCAGTCAGTGAAGGCCGTATCCATTGTTGAAATGGCAGCCCAACTGACGGTTCTTGATTCGGAACAGAATACAGAACCCTTTTATCATCGTGCCTATATTGGAGAGACGATCAGTCATATTTATCTGCCTCTCTATATTCATGACAATATCCTTTATGACGCGGTGACCAATAGTAGGTTGGCGCGAAGTGGCTCCAGCGACGAGTTGAAGAAAAAGAGCCGCCGTTTTCAGAGCCAGTGGATACCTCATTTTCTGGCCACCTTGTGTCCATCCTGTGGTGAGGCGTTGGAAGGAGAGCGGGACAGCCTGGTTCTTTCCTGTCAGAACTGTGACAGCTCGTGGGAGGAGGCAGGCGGGCAGTTTCGCTCTCTTCCCTGGCAGCGGGTTCCTTCCCAGCACAAGGATGTGAGCTATCTGCCGTTTTGGAAGATAGAGGTCAAGGCGAGTGGTGTGGTGATGGAAAACTTTGGTGATTTTCTGAGGCTGACCAATCAGCCTCTGGTGGTGCGGCCGGAGCATAATCGTATGGCCCTCTGTTTCTGGGTTCCGGCGTTTAAAATCCGGCCTCATATTTTTTTGAATCTGGCCAAAAATATGACTGTGACCCAAAAACGTCTGCCGGCAGGGGAGGCCACCATGGCAAAAGGTCTCTATCCGGTAACTCTTTCTCGAACAGAGGCGGTACAGGCGCTGAAAACTGTTCTGGCGGAAGCAGCCCTGAATAAAAGGGATGTCCTGCCCCTTCTGCCTGAAATCTCTTTTCATCCCCGGGCCACCGAGCTTGTCTATCTGCCTTTTATAGACAACGGCCATGATCTGGTTCAGGAACAGACCATGCTCTCGGTTACCGGGGCTGTGCTTCGTACCGGTCGCAGCCTGTAATGGTGAAAAAGGTAAATAAGAACGGGGCTGAGGAAGAAGAATGCAAGAGCATGAAAAATTTATGAGACTGGCTCTGGTTGAGGCTGAGCTGGCCTTGAAGCAGGGAGAATTCCCGGTGGGCTGTGTGCTGGTGCATGGGGGAAAAGTGATTGCCTCCGGCAAGCGGGTGCATTCCTGCGGCAGGGTTAACGAGATAGATCATGCCGAGATGTTGGCCCTGCGCTCTTTTCTTGACGCGGAACTGGCCATCGCGCCCGAGGAAGTGGTGGTTTATGCCACCATGGAGCCCTGTCTTATGTGCTTTTCCACCTTGATTCTTAATGGCATTAGAAAGATCGTCTATGCCTATGAAGATGTGATGGGTGGCGGCACCAACCTGCCCCTGACCGCGCTGAGTCCTCTCTATGCGACTATGGAGGTCAAGGTTGTGCCCTCGGTACTCAGGCAGGAGAGTCTGGCCCTTTTTCAGCAATTTTTCAGTAATCCTGACAATCCTTACTGGAAAGGTTCGTTTCTGGCCAACTATACCTTGGAACAAAAATAGAACATTAGGTGCTTCTGGCCATAATGTCGTATAATGCCTAAGCTATTAATCTCAAAAAATTACAGAAAATTTTATCTAGAATTCCATGATCCCTTCAGCCAGAACGGTCGGCTTTGTCCCCGGCGAAAGAAACGTCTTTTTTCATATCCTCACGGCCTGCAATCTCTCCTGCCGCCACTGTTATATCAATCCTGAGCAGCATGGCCGGGTGACGCTACCGCGTGAGACTATGGAACGGTGGATTGAACTCTTTGCCCGTCCTGATCAGAAATCAAATATGATATTCTTGGGCGGCGAACCCACCCTTCATCCGGATCTGGTGCATGGAATTGCCAAGGCTAAGGCCTGTGGCTTTGCGGTAACCGTGGACTCCAACGGCTATCTCTTCCATGATCTCCTTGATCATACGACCCCTGAGCTTCTTGATTATCTGAGTTTCAGCCTGGACGGCCCGGATGCCGCGGTTAATGACCCCATCCGCGGACAGGGAGTCTTTGCGATGTGTACTGCCAATCTGCGCAAGGCCGTGGCCCGTGGATTTTCCGTCAGTGTGATTTATACCGTCTCCAGCCTCAATATTGACCATCTGCCCCGGATGGTGGCCCTGCTTGGTGAACTGAGGGTGAAGCGATTTTTTATCCAGGTGATCGGGCTACGGGGCAAGCCGGCACAGGATAGCGCTGTCGTCAATCAGGATAAAGGTAAAACGGAATGGCAGGTAAGCCCTGAACAGTGGCTGGGGGTGGTGCCGGAGGTGGCGAGGCAGGCGGCGATGCAGGGTATCCATGTCACCTATCCCAAGGTCTTTCTCGAGGAGAGCGAGACCTTTGAGTGTGCCGGTGTGGTGGCGGATAATTTTTTCATCTTTCCCAATGGCCGGGTCTATCGCTGTCCCCTGTGTGAGGACTATCCCATCCATGCCTGGCATATTGAAAACGACACCCTGATGCACAATGAGGGATTGACGGAAGACCGATTCTTTGCCCTGAATATTGCCGAAGGATGCGTGATGAACAAACTGCTCCAGCCCGACACGATACGCTATGACGCCTCAGGCAGGCCCGAACACCGGATTTCCTGCTGTCTGTTGAAGCAGGAAATGAAACCTGGCTGACCTGTAGAATGAGATGTAAGGATGGCCTTCTCTCTTGAATTGTGGGGATTGTGGAAAGAGTTCCGGGGACTATTGCTCTATCTCGTTGAAAATTTTTCTTGCTTCCGGTAAGGTCTTTTTCCTTTGGTTTGACTTTTTGACGATTGGCAAACTTCTAAAAAAGAAAAGCGCCTTTTTTTTACCCTTGTTCAGAATCCACCTGAAATATTTTATCTTCCCTGCAAGTGGAAGGGAACAATCTATCAGGTTCTTGAATTGGAATTAAGGTGGCTGGTGAGAGGGGGCTCGAGTCCTGGAACAAGAAGCGTCCCATGCCCGGTCACAAAGGAACCCCAAGGCTTTCCTGTAAATATATCAGTACCAGGCAGTATTCAGGAAAAAACGATGTAGAGTCAATTACTGAACAGATTTGTGACCAACTTTCACTCGAAGAAAGCAATCTGTTCAGCATCACCAGTTAAATTGTAAGTTACGCTGCCTATTATGGTCTTTAGTTCCCAGACTTTTATCTTTCTTTTTTTGCCCGGTGTTTTGGCAATATATGGGATGGCTCCTGTTCGATGGCGCAACTTGGTTCTTTTTGTCGCCAGTTGTCTTTTCTACAGTTGGGGAGCACCCAAATTTCTCTTTGTCCTACTGGTGTCCAGTGCCGTGGATTATATGCTTGGCCACCGCATCAATGCGCAGTGTCGATCAGCAAGTAATAAGAGGAAACTGCTGGCCCTTGGTATTGTCCTCAATGTCGGTTTGCTGCTCTATTTCAAATACGCAAATTTTTTTGTTGAGCAAGTCAATAGTTCTCTTGCCATTATGGGATCAGCGCCCATTAAGTGGACCAGCGTTGTGTTGCCCATTGGTATTTCCTTTTTTACCTTTCAGAAAATTTCCTATCTCATCGATGTGTATCGGGGGACTGCCAGTCCCGCTCCCTCCTATTTGTCCTATGCCCTCTATGTCGCCATGTTTCCACAGTTGATTGCCGGTCCGATTATTCGTTACCATGATGTTGCCCGGCAACTGGTTTCTCGTATTCATTCCATGGAGAAAATGTACAGCGGCATCTGTCGGTTCTGTCTGGGGCTTGGCAAAAAAGTTCTCATTGCCAATAGTCTCGGTGAGGTGGCGGATACCATTTTTGCCCTGCCACATTCCGGGATTCCCATAGAAGTAGCCTGGTTGGGTGCGCTTTGTTACAGCTTCCAGATTTATTATGATTTTTCCGGGTATTCTGATATGGCTATTGGACTGGGCAGAATGTTTGGCTTCGAATTTCTGGAGAATTTTAACCAGCCCTACCGGGCAAAAAATTTCACCGAATTCTGGCAGCGATGGCATATCTCTCTTTCTAATTGGATGCGGGAGTATCTTTATATCCCTTTGGGCGGTAACCAGAAGGGTGCAATCCGGATGTTTGTTAATCTGTGGATAGTCTTTCTTCTCTCCGGATTCTGGCATGGAGCATCCTGGAATTTTATTGCCTGGGGAGCCTTTCACGGATTTTTCCTCACCCTGGACAAGATTTCTTCCCACTGGAAAAGAATGACCTTGCCGCCGCCGCTGGCAATGTCGGTCACCTTTATCCTGCTTATGCTAAGTTGGGTGCTCTTTCGTTCAGAAAATTTGAGTGATGCCTGGTATTTTATCCAGCGGATGTTTATGCTTTCCAGCCTTGGAACAGCTCTTCCAGAGGGCGCCGCAGGGACGATTATAAATGCCCTTCAGCTGACGATGCTGCTGGCAGGCATCTGTTTCAGCTTTATGCCGATACCTTCCTCTTGGGCAGTACTGACTACCGGTCAATGGCGAACGCAGAGCAATGCGAACATCATTGGTATGGGTGCGACCTCCCTGGTTGTTCTTGTTGTTGCCGTATCCATGCTTTCCACTTCCACTTTTAATCCCTTTATTTATTTCAGGTTCTGAGCGTATGAAGGTGAATTACTATCATCTGCTAGTCGCTCTTTTTTTTATCCTGCTTTTCCTGCCGCTTGTCGACCAGGTTACCGGCTTGTTGCCGGAAAAAGAATTGGCTGGAGTGGAAGCGGAGGTCCAAAAACCGAAACTTATTGTGACCGGATGGTTTGAAAAGGATTTTCAGCAACAGTTTGAGACCTGGTTCAGTGCACATGTCGGCCTTCGTTCCTGGATGATACGAACAGCAAACCAGATAAACTTTACTCTATCAGGAGAGACGCCATCAGGTAGCGGTACCAAGGTCTATCTTGGTAAGGATAATTATCTTTTTGAAAAGGCATATGTTACCGCTTATAATGAGCCCGGGCAAAAAGAACAGAATTTACTCCGAGATTTCACATGGAGGCTCTTTCGGTTGCAGGAACTTCTTGAAGAACATGGAGTTGTCCTCCTTCTGGTTCTGGCTCCCAGTAAAGCGGAAATTTATTCGGAATACCTTCCGGAACATGTCAAAACACCCGCAAGGGATCAGCGATTGAGCCATTACCAGAGAATGGCTCCCCTCTTGGATGAATTCGGTATTCATTATATAGATGTCCATAAACTTTTTCTCCAGTGGAAAGAGCAGGGGGCACCGCCTCTTTTTTCCCGAGGGGGGACTCATTGGAATTATTATGGTGCTGGGCGAATTGTTCAGTTGATGCTGGCCGATATCTCCGAGAGGGTCGGGAAAAAATTTGATAATATTGAGGTGACCTCTTATACTACAGATGCGAAGCCCTTTGGGACCGATAACGATTTGGGTGGGCTGCTTAACCAGTGGTCTACTAATAAGATTAACCAAGGGCAGATTCATCCCGTTTTTCAGCGATTACCGGGTGAAAAACGCCCAAACTTGCTGATGATCGGTGACAGCTTTGCTTTTACCCTGATGTATGTCCTGGAGACACAGAATTTGTTCGAGCGTTGTGATCTGATGTACTATTTTAAACGTCGGTTTTCCTGGCCTGCAGGTACGGACAATCCGATTGACCATTCAAAACTTGATCTGCGGCAGGAGCTACTTAGCAGGGATGCGGTAATTATTGAGATAAATGAATACTGGCTGCCTGAATATGGGTTTGGTCTTTTACGGCCCGCGATTCTCGCCTTGCAAGCAAGTGACCGGAAGAACAAATGATGAGATTTTGAAAGATGTTTGTTGAAAGAGTGGTCGTCTTGTAACTCAGGTTTTTTCTTCTCTTCTTTGTGTTATTTTTATTGCATGGATTTTATTGGAGCTCTGTCAGTTAGTTGTGAGTCAATATTGTTATGTTCTGTTGGGTTGAGGGCTATTCTGATTGCCCTGAAAGGTAATTGAGTCTCTTCCCCTTTCTTTCCTCCTGGTATAAAATTCTACGTGAGCTTAACTATGGACAGGCTGGGAGAGGCGCTCCTTAATAATGTTTCAGTAATGAAGTCCCATGTGAGCAAACATGCTCTCTATGGGGTTTTTATTGCCGTTAGTACCATCATCCTGGCCACTTTGTTATCCGCTCAATATCAATATGGTGGCATCAACGTTGAAAATATCGTAGCAGCCCAGAAAAATAATTTCACTTTGTGGATTATTGACGGGATGCCGTTCATCTTCGCTTTCTGGGGGCAATATGTCAGTTCGTCCATGGCCCTGCAGGCGAGCACCATGGTACTCGACCAGACCAATGAGTTGCGTAATCAGACGGTGGCGCTCGAATACCAGGCTATGCATGATGCCACCCATGATTCCCTGACTGATCTCCCTAACCGAGTCCTTCTGTTGGATCGACTGGATCAGGCTATCAACACAGCATTCCGGGAAAAGCAAAGTCTTGCTCTTCTTGTTCTTGATCTGGACCATTTCAAAGACATTAATGACACTCTTGGTCATCATAGCGGAGATCAGGTTTTAAAACATGTTGCTCTCCGTTTGCAGGGAGTGGTGCGGAAATCAGACACACTGGCCCGTCTTGGTGGTGATGAATTTGCCATTATGGTTCCCTTGGTCCAAGAAAGAAACTATGTCGAGATCGTTATTGAAAAAATTCAGAACGCTTTTATCTCTCCCTTTATTGTCGGTGGTTTGAGTCTGGATGTGCAGGCCAGTATAGGCATTGCCATATTCCCTCAGCATGGTAAGGATGTCGATACGATTATGCAGCGGGCCGATGTCGCCATGTATGTTGCCAAACAGAATAAAGAGGGTTTTGCAATCTATTCTCCGAAGCTTGACAAGCATACTCCGAAACGTCTGACCCTGATGGGCGAATTACGTCAGGCTATTGAGAATGGTGATCTTGTTCTGCATTACCAGCCAAAAATAAATATTAGGGGCAACTGCACCATTGGAGTTGAGGCCTTGGTGCGCTGGCAGCATGAAGAGCACGGACTTATCCCGCCGAACGATTTTATTCCGCTGGCGGAACGAACTGGTCTGATCAAACAGCTTTTTTTCTGGGTTGTAAAAACGGCCCTGGCACAGGTCGAACAATGGCACAAAAATCAGCTTAAAATAGGTATTGCCATTAACCTGAGCCCCTCAACCCTCCTTGACGCAGATCTGCCGGATATAATTACCGGTCTGCTTGCCTCCAGCAATGTTCCTGCCCGCTATATCACCTTTGAAATCACTGAAGGCTCGATTGTCAAGGATCCCGATCGAGCCCTGGATATCCTTGTCCGCCTGGCAAAAATGGGTATCAATATCTCTATTGACGATTTTGGTACCGGCTATTCTTCTCTGGCGTATCTCAAGAAAATGCCGGTTTCAGAATTAAAGATTGATCAGTCTTTTGTGCAGGATATGCTGAAAAATGACAATGATGAGGTGATTGTCCGTTCGACCATTGATCTTGCCCATAATATGGGACTCAAAGTCGTTGCTGAAGGTGTAGAAGAAAAGGAGATAGCTGCTCGTTTGAAATTGCTTAACTGTGATATTATCCAAGGATTTTATTACAGTGTACCCCTGAATAACAATGAGTGTACAGAATGGCTTTGCTCTCATCCCTTGGAAGTTATAGACAATATCAAGACAGGGTGAGCCTGAGGTCAAGAGGAGGCCGGGGTGGGTGCAGGATAGAAGTGGCCCCGGAAATTTGAACAAGCCGTTAAGTGGAAAATCTGCTACAAATAATGCCCTCTAATGGGCTAAATTATGGAGCAGAAAATGGCAAAAGGAACGAGACGAAAACATTCATCAGCATTCAAGGCAAAAGT
>JAHJKP010000015.1 GCA_018821985.1 Pseudomonadota bacterium | reverse complement strand
CCCCCTGTCTTTCCCCCCTGTCTTTTCAACCAGTTGTTTCAGTTTCGTGCCGAGTTCATGCAGGTTCTTGGCCGACTCTTCCGACTGGCGGGTACTGATTACGATCTGGGCGGTGGCCTTCTTGATATTCTCCATGGCGAAGGATACCTGATCTATGCCGACCACCTGTTCGTTGGTGCCCACAGATATCTGCAGGGCCGCCTGGGCCGCCTTGACGATATCTTCCGCCATCCTGGTGATGGAATTTCCGGCTTGCTGTGATTGCATCAGCCCGGCCTCAACCACCTTGGCGCCCTGATCGGTTGCCATCACCGCGCCGCTGACCGCCTTCTGGATCTCACCCAGGATGACCCGGACTTGATTGGTGGCCTCCTTTGACTGCTCCGCCAGGCTTCGCACCTCCTGGGCCACCACCGCAAAGCCCTTGCCCTCCTCCCCGGCCTTTGCCGCCTCAATCGAGGCGTTGACTGCCAGCAGGTTTGACTGGGTTGCCAGGTCATTGACTGTGGAGATGATCTGGCCGATGGCCTGACTCTGCTCGCTCAGCCTGACGATGTTGTCGGCGACCAGGTCCATCTGTTCCCTGATCCTGCCCATACCAATAATGGTCTCTGCCACCGATCGTCTGCCCTCCTCGGAGGCCTGGGCAGTGGTCTGCGCCGCCTCCGATACTGCCGTGGCCCGCTGGCTCATCTGCTGCGAAGTCTGCTTCACCTCTTCCATGGTCGTGGTCGTTTCAGATATGGAAGTGGCGGTCTCTGTTGAGCTGGTGGCAAGCTGGGCAGTCAGGGCTACTATCTGGTTGGAGGAGGAGGCCAGCGTGTTCACCGCCGCCCTGATCTCTTTCTGCACCTCTTCCATCTCCTGCTGCCGTTGCACTACATTCTCTCCAGCTGCTTTGAGCTTGTCGATCATCAGGTCAAATGAGCTGGAGAGATCACCAATCTCGTCTGCCGAGTTGTATCCGGTCTTGCTGCTTAGGTCGCCGTTACCGACCTTGAGCGCTATCTGGGCCATCCCCTGGAGCGGGCGGACAATACCCTGGGTCAGAAATATGCCTATGGCCGCTGCCAGCACCAGGGCAAGAGCACCCAGGGAGAACATGAATGTACGCGCAGCGGCCTGTGCCTCATTGGCCTGTTGATAGCGCATTGCATTATACTCTTCATTGTAACGGATAAGGTCGTTCAGACCATTTATCCATTGCTTGACGGTGGGGTCGGCTTTTTTCTCAATAAGATCGTTTCCCTGATCGGATTTGTCGGTCAGGGCCAATTCAATCACCTGGTCTTGTAACTGTCGACTCGTATCTCCCAAAGCCTCCATCTTGCTGAACAGATCAAGTCCCTTGGTATCCTCATTCGGGATTAGTTTTTTGAAATCTTCTATATTTTCTTTGTAACAGAGCCTGCTTGCGGCGAGATCATCGAAGATCTTTTGGATGTTCTCATTAGTCTGCTTTCTGTATTTTTCCAGCACGATAGTCTTGACAGCCAAGGCAGTTTCTCGCGCATCATCTGACATATCGTTGGCCAAATGAAGGCGGACATTGTTGATTTCGACAATACGCCGAAGCTTATCATGACTGACCGTTATCTGATGCAAACTTACCCCGATCAGGGCTGCCATGACCGCAAGAAGAACAGCAAACCCCAATCCCATACGCAGGCCAATCTTCATATTTTTCAGCATTGCATTATTCTCCTTTTTGACGATGGTCTCATAACGTCACTTCCTGATGGACGATCAGTTTCGTGCCTGCCAGTATCTTTCTGGCATCCAGTACCGTGATCCTGTCATTGGTCACCCCTTTCAGGTATTCGGCTCTGATGCCGGTTAATGTCGGCAGCGATTCCTGTATGTCCTGCACCGCGACCATGCGCACACCGAGGATATCGTCGGCCAGGATACCGAACTCCAGGGTGCCGGAACTGAGGACGATGACCATGTTCAGGTCGGTTACCCCCTGGCGGGGAAGGTCGAAGAAGGTTCCGATGTCAATGATAGACAAGACCTGCCCCCGGATATTGATAACGCCCAGTACAAAGGAGGGGGTGCAGGGAATGGGAGTGAAATCCCCCAGCGGGTATACCTCGCGGATGTATGTTGACTCCATGCCGTATCTCTCCCCGGAGAGCATGAATTCCACGATCTCAAACTTCACATTGCCTGTGTCCTCATTCTTGCCCTCAATGGCGAGCTTCCTGGCCCTTTCCCTGAGTATTTTTTGTTTTTCAGAATCTTCCATCATTTTCCTCTATGTTAGTCAAGATCCACGACCCAAAAGCGAAGGACGAGGGACGATCATTCGTTTTGCTCACTAAGACGAGGGACGTAAAAGCAAAATGACTATCATCCTTCATCCCTCGTCCCTCATCTCTCAGTCTTTCTCCATTTCATCGACTCTATTAGCTCTATAAGCCTGCCGGCGGTCATCCCTTCGGACTCCGGCAGGATGTCGTCATGACCGTGCCTGCGCAATAGCAGCAGTGCACTGTTGAAATGGCGCTCGGCTTCCCTCATCTTGCCGGAGCTAAGGGCGATATTGCCCATGGAAAAGTAGGCAAGGGCAAAATCGGCATCCAGGTAGACCGCCTTTCTTAATGCTGTCATTGCCTGCTGTTTCTGCCCCAATTCCTGCAGAATGGCGGCGTGCAGAAAATGGCGGCCCGGATTCATGGTGTCCACTCTGATCGCCTGTTCAATATGATGGAGACCTTCATCAAGCCGCCCCAAGTTGGCACATATCCTGGCGAAAAGCGTTAATACCTCGGCATGGGGCGAGATCTCTGCACGCAGTCTCAGCAGAAGCTCTTCGGCCCGGCCATATTCCCCCTGTTTGCAGGCCTTTTCTGCCATCTCATAAAGGTTCGCTGCTTCAACTCCTGTGCAGATTTCCCCTTTGCTCCTCTTCTCTGCCGCCAGGGCAGGGGGGGGCTTGTGAGTCTCCTCACTCTGAGTTTTTCCGGCCTCCGGCAGATCTGCCGCTGACGGCCACCGATATTGCTTGTTCTCAACTTTTGCCGTTGCCTTTCTAAAAATCAGGGCATGCGCATGGCTCGCCTTCTCGAAGCCTTGAAAATATTCATCGTTGATTTCTGTCTGGCTGACGATCAGCCGACCGCCGTCCGTCAGGCATTGGTGGAATCTCTGCGTCACTTGTTTTATGGTCTCCGGGGCAAAGTACATAAGGACATTGCGGCAGAATATCACATCCATGGCGTTGGTGTTGTTCAGCAGGGAAGGGTAGCCATCCTCCATCAGGTTCAGGTAAGAAAAGGTGACCATCTCTTTGATCTCGGGCAGTATCTCCAGCTCTCCTGCCCGTTTTATAAAAAATCGGTTGATGATTGGCTCGGGGACCTCGCGAAAAGACCATTGTGTATAAGTGCCTTTCCTGGCCTTTTCCATGAAGAGAGGATTGATATCGGTTGCCAGAATGGAGATATTCCACTCCTTCAGGTCTGGGAGCAGCATTTTCAGCATCATGGCAATGGTATAAGGTTCTTCCCCGCTGGCGCAGCCGGCGCTCCAGATCCGCAAATTCCGATCCTTACTGCTGCGGGGTCCGACCGCCTTGGAATGAACGATATGCTCAAAGACATCAAGCGCCTTCTTTTCCCTGAAAAAATAGGTCTCACCCACGGTCAGGACTGAGGCGAGCATTTCTATCTGCCTCTTGGAAATGGAGCTTGACATGACATGCCGGACAAAGCTCTCTTCATTATCACAGCCGAATTGCGCATAGGCAGTGTGCAGACCTTTTTCCAGGTCAGCCCACTTCTCTTTGGGAAAACTCAGCCCCATACGAATTTCAACAAAGCTGCTGAACTCTGCGAGTAAATCGTCCGTTATCCTCTTACCCATGTTAGGATATCATCCTTCAGACCCTGGTTTCATGATTCCACACGGTTTCGGCCATTCTGCTTTGCCCGGTACAGGGCATCATCGGTCTTCACAACAAATTCTTCAATTTGTTCCATGCCCTGAACATAGGACGCAGCTCCAAGGCTTATGGTAACTGGGGTTTGCCGTTCGACGGCGCTTCTTAGCCTTTCCGCAATTACGAGCGCGCTAGACAGAGGTTCCCCCGGCAACAGGATAAGAAACTCCTCTCCGCCATACCTGAATACAGTGTCTGTTTCCCTGATCTCCTCTGCGGCGATCTGAGCGATGACGACAAGGACCTTATCGCCCTCGACATGCCCCATAGTGTCATTGTACCTTTTGAAATGGTCAATATCAAACATGAGGAGAGAAAGCGGGTTGTTATTCCTCTTGCTCAGGGAGAACTGCTTGTTCAGGAGAATTTCCATCATCCTCCTGTTGGCAATCCCGGTGAGCGGATCGTGCAGAGAAGATATTCTGGTTTGCTCATAGAGCCTGGCATTATCAATGGCCAGACCTACTTGCTGGCCAAGTGCCGCAAGCAAGGCTGACATCTGACTGTCTATTTCCAATTGAATGTCCTCTAGAGCAAGAGACAGGCTCAAGACCCCGACCAGTCTGTTTTTTGCTTTCAGCGGGATAATGATATGGCCATGTGGATCCATGCCACAGGATTGGAGCGTGTGACGACTGTCTGTCTCGGAGTTCATGGAAATGACCACCTCCCCTGTTTTGGCGGAAAGACCGCACAGGCATGTCCCGTAGGGAACGAGGCGATGTTTTTCCTTAAATTCCTGTGAATGTCCAATCCCACAGGCGAGATGGAGGCCATCTTCCCCGGCAAGGAAGATGGTGCCCTTGGGCTCGCATTTCAGCATGCCGATAACGGTAACGGCCTTCATTATTTCCGGAATAAGCAGGTCCAACTCTATCGTTTCGCTGGCCACAATGGAAATTTTGTGCAGTATGGTGAGGAACTCGTTGTTCCGGAGGATCCTCTCTTCAACACTCTTTCGCTCGGCGATCTCGTCATAGAGCAGGACATTGGCCGCGGCCAGGAAGATATTTTTCTTTACCGCCAGGTCATAGGTCGTTATGAGAAAATTGAGGATATTCGAGGCATTGTTGTTGATCCTATAGCTTTCTCCATGGAAAGGAACCATAAGAGAGTTGTTCTCCAGCAATAGTTTTTCACCCTCCACTACCTGTTTGATGCCTTTTATAAGGTCTGCTTCATCATAGGGCTTGGTAATATAAGAATCAGCCCCGCACTCCAGACCCTGTAACAGATCCCTGGTCTCGGAAAGTGCGGTTACGAGAATCACCGGAATCTCCGCCAGAGTGCGGTCAGACTTGATCTGCGTGCAGAGCTCGTAGCCATCCATCTCAGGCATGTTGATATCGCTGATCACCAGTTCAGGTATTTGCTCAGCCAGCATGGCCAGGGCCTCTCTGCCGTTGAGGGCAAGCCGGACCTCATAGCCATTGTTTTCAAGAATAAACCGTAACTGTTCTGCCTGGGTACGACTGTCTTCCGCAATCAGGATTGAAAGGCTGCCATGTGTTGGATCCCTCATTCACTATCCCTCAATGGTTACATAAAATCTCTTATTTTAAAAATAGGGGCGGGTGAAATCCGCACGTTTTGATTCATCTTGCAATTGCCTAATTGTCGGGGACCGCTGACCCTTTTTCCAGAGCAGTTGTAAGCTGGATTTTTTCCTCAAAAGAGAGAGCCTTGTCGATATTATGCAGAAAAACGATATCGTCGTCTATCGTTATCGCCCCTTCGGTGTATTCCATCTCCGGCAGTATGCCGCCGGCAGGGATGATCTCCTCCTCTCTTCGCTCAATCACCCCTGTCACCGCGTCAACCACAAAAGCAACAACCCCTTTTTCTCCTTTGACCATGACAATGTTGTCGTCCAGATCGATGGCGCGTTCGGGCAGTCTTAATTTTCTGCGGATGTTAAATATTGGGACGACCTGACCCTGAACATTGATCACTCCGGTGACCATGGTCATCTCCTCAGGCAGGGGGGTGATCTCGACGGCAAGGACAACCCGTTCGACCGCCTGCAGGTGGATCGCATACTTTTTACCGTCAATTGTAAAAATAAGCAGTTGCCGGGGCGTAGGCATGCAATGTTGCCCCGCGGCTATCTTTTTCGAGGTCATTTCATCTCCTCCCTTTAGGGGTGAGGCCATTTTGATAGAGATAGCAGCGCTCCCGATCTTCGGGAAAGATAAGGTGGGAAAGCTGTTGATTAACACGTTTGGTTTTGACTACGCCAGGCAACTTGGCCCTAATGAGGTTGGCTTTCTATTGCGTGGTCAAATGGCATCCTTCACACTCTTCTCGAAGATCTCCGCGAACATTCCGTGTATTTCCTTGAAAGCCCCGAGCACCCGTTGATCGAAATGCTGGGGGAGGGTGCGGCCATCCCCTTCAAGGATAATCCGACAGGTGGTGTCGTGGTCAAAGGCCGGTTTGTAGCAGCGTTTATTACGCAGGGCGTCGTACTGGTCGGCCAGGTTAAGGATACGGGCCTCAAACGGGATCTGATCACCACGCAGGCCACGTGGATAGCCTGTGCCGTCGAAGCGTTCGTGATGGCAGTGAGCGATATTTCTGGCCATGGTCAGCCGGACATGATCACCAATGATCTCCAGCCCGGCTACAGTATGCTGCTGCATAAGCCTGAACTCCTCTGGTTCCAGCCGTCCCGGCTTCCTGAGAAGATCCGAGGGAATGTGGATCTTGCCAACGTCATGCATAATCCCCTGCAAGCGGATCAGGGAAACAAACTGCTCAGACATCCCTATCCGCTGGGCCAGCAAGGCGCAGTATTCGCCCACCCGCAGGATATGGTCACCGGTATCTTCATCGTTAAACTCGGCCGCCCTGGCCAGGGCATAGACCGTGTAGGCAAAAGCATCCTCGGTTTCCCTGACTAGACTCGCCTGTGAGGTCAGGAAAATACTTTGCGTTGCCACACTGTTGAGGATCTCAGCGTCATAATGGGAGGTTTCCCGGCCATAATTCATGGCGCAGAGAGTAATGGCCTCGCTCTGGTGGCAGACCAGGTTGAGAGGAACCACTCCTAGCTCGGCCATGGCAGCCACCAGCAGCGCCCCGTTGCCGGTGTCCAGGTCGGTCTGGTTTAGCCAGGTTATCTGCAGATCACCGATAAGCGTCTTCAGGGCCAGGTAGATATAATCCGGAATCGGGCGCCACACCAGGGTGCAGTCCGTCTTCTCACGACAAGAAAAAAGCCAGATCTGGTCCTGCCCCTGCAAGCGGAGCAACACCGCTTGCGGGTTGTTAGCGGGCTGAGGTGCGGCAGAGAGCAGGAGCTTGATGACAGAGGTAATTCCGGCCATGACATCATAATGGAGTGGGTCGAAGCTGGCAGTAAGCTGCTGTCCATGGCAGATCAGGCTGTTGATGTGCTGATAGGAGGTGGCGAGTTGGTCGTTTAAGCTCTTGACCTTGAGCAGCATGGTAATGCGGGCCAGCACCTCGGTGCTGTCAAAGGGTTTGGCAAGGAAATCTTCGGCCCCGGCCTCGATTCCCCGGATCCGCTGCTCCCTGGCGGCATAGCCGGTGATCATCACCACCGGGATGTTGCGGAGCACCTCATCCGCCTTGATCCGGCGGCAGACCTCAAAACCATCCATCCCCGGCATCATCACATCCAGCAACACCAAGTCGATTTGTTCGCTATGAAGTTTGGCCAGAGCCGCCTCCCCATCATGCACCAGCACGGTCTGGTAACCCTTAGGTTCCAACACCGCCTTCAGCAGCGCGAGGTTGATGGGTTCGTCATCAACACAGAGGATTGTGTATTGTTGATTCATCTCTGCACTCTTTAAGGTTAGAATAATGACACATGGGGTAACCAGGAGAAGATGTTCGCTAAGGTTCGTTATCGAACAGGGCAAGTTCAGCGAGCAGCTTAAGTTTAATCTTCTAATTATCTTGATGGAAAAGCAAATTTAATTTTATGGATGGAGGAGGGAGGGGAGGCTCCATAAATATTAAATATCCTGGCAGTCATGAAGAACTTAGCTTTCTCTGTTTTGTCCATATTTGTACGATATTATTATGCCACATCGTGGCGAGGATATTTAAAAATAACTGCCTCCAGACACAGCCACAGCCCGTTCCACTGGCTATGTCTACCCATTTGTCCGGAAGGTTGATACGTGTAAAACATTCATATCAGTTACGACAGGGAGTCTAACGTAATATCCTCTAATGAGAATGTTCAGTTTAAATAGACTCCCTGGGGTATGTCGAAGAGGGAGTTGTGCAGCAGGAAAAAACAACGAAGGAGGGGGGACGGCAGATGAATATCTACTCAATATTGCAGCAGTTGCTGGAGTGCTTTTTTGAGATTCATTTTTGTGTTCTTTATCCCCAGTTTTTTTCTGATATTATCCCGATGGGTATTAACAGTGCTGGCGCAAATATGGAGAAATTGGCAAATCTCTTTGGTGCTTTTTCCTGCCTTCACAAAATTTGCCACTTGTATTTCAGTGCTACTGAGTTGAGTGATGTCCTGACCAATGTGAGATGTATGGGACTTGGTAAGCGATTGCAGATTTACCCTTATGGACTCCGCCATTATTCTTTGATTTTCGGTTAACTCACTGTTTTCTAGTGCCTCCAGAACGGGCAGGATCAATTTGGAGGCATTCGTTTGAATGTTTTGCTCAAGTTCTTGGATTTCCAGATTTCTGTGCTCCAGTAAGACCTTTATCGCCGTATTTGCTTCCTGTACTTTGAAGACCGTTTTTGACAGCTCAGTCTCAAACTGTTGTTTTTCTAATTCCTGTTTGTTTGAATCTATAAAATTTTTGTGAAGCGCCATCTCTATCATGCTCTTCAGGGTCGCCTGGGAACAGGGTTTAGAAAGATAGCCGAAGGGCTCGGTTAATTTTGCCTGATTGAGCATATCGGAGCTACTATGGGCGGTCAGATAGATCATGGGGATGGGGTGAGTCTTTCGTATCTCAGTTGCCGCCTCTATCCCGGTCATGGAACCATCAAGCAGGATGTCCATCAAAATCAGGTCCGGCTGCAGCTCCGTTGCCAGACGGATCGCCTCCTCCCCACTTTTTGCCAGGGCAGGGACTTCGTAGCCGGACAGTATCAAATCTTCCTGGATATTCAAGGCAGTTAAAAATTCATCTTCCACCACCAATATCTTGGGGATTTGTTTTTTGTTTGAGTCATTGGTGGGAAGAGATCCGCTTATTGATTGGAAAGAAGTTGTCTCAGTTGCTTGCATAGTTATATGGTCACTCCATAATTTCGTGCAAACTTTTCAGGAAAGCTTACGCACACTTTAGTGCCATCGGCCGTGGAGTAGTCTATCGTCCCGTGGATTTGTGTTGTGAGTCCGTTGACGATTTGCATCCCCAGCGACGAGCTGCTGCTGGCTTTAAAATTCGGCCGGAAACCAATGCCGTTATCTTCGACCGTCAAGACAATAAATCCTGGGCTGGGCTTATGCATACCGACACTAATCGTCCCAACCCTCCCATCAGGAAAGGCGTGGATGATGCTGTTCGTGATCAGCTCATGGGCAATCAGGCCGCAGGGGGTACCGGTTGTCAGATCAAGAAAAACTGGTTCCGTCTCCACGACACAGGTAATATGGGGATAAGGATAGGTCGACACAATAACGTCAATAAGCGATTTCAGGTAATTATTGAAGTCGATGCTGCCCAGGTCTTTAGCATGGCAGAGTCTCTCATGAAGCAGGGACATGGTGTGAATTCGGTTTATACTCCCATCAAACAGGAGGCGGGTCTCGGAATCTGCAACTCGTCTGGCCTGGAGGGAGAGTACGCTGTGGACCACCTGCAGGTTGTTTTTCACCCGATGATGGACCTCCTGCAACAGCACCTTCTTCTCCTGCAGCGAACGGGCCAGACTGGCCTGGAGAGAGATCACGTCCTCGATTACTCGTACGTGAACTTTAATCCGCTTGCGGAGCTCCTGAACCAATACCTTCTTTTCCTGCAGCGAACGGACTATCATCTTCTCAGCCATCTTGCGGGCAGTAATATCGCGCAGGAAGGCGACGAACTGGCCACCTGCTTTATTGCTCAGGCCGACGCTGATCTCAACGTTCCAGGTCGATCCGTCCTTGCGGCGGTGAATCGTTTCGAACATAGACTGTGTGCCGCTTTCAATGATACGTCTAATGTGGTCTGCGGTGTCTGCTTCAGTTTCAGTTACGTCCAGCTCGTAGGGGTGCATGCTAAGCAGTTCCTCCCGCGAATATCCGGACTGACGACAGTAACTTTCATTGACGTCAAGGATATTACCTTGAAAATCGACGAGCCAGAAGCCATCGAAGGCAGTCGACAGGATATCCCGATAGGTTTCATTGTGTTTCTGCAGCGCATGTTCCGCTTCCTTGCGGTTGGTGATATCGGTCATCGTTCCTAACATCCGCAGACCTTTTCCCGCACTATCTTGTTCTATGACTTTGCCGCGGGAGCAGACCCACAACCACTCACCAGATTTCTTCTTTATTCGGAGGTCGAATAAAAATCTTTTTCCCATCTCGACATTCTGCCATAACTCTTCTTCTACCCTGTCGATATCTTGGGGATGAACCAGTGTTCGCCACGTCGCATAGTCAGCCGGGAACTCGCCGTCATTATAGCCGAGCATCTCGTAATAGCGGGTGCTGAAAAAACCCTTTCCGCTCGGGATAGGCCATTCCCAGAGACCGTCGTTGACAGCAGAACAGGTCAGCGCATACAGCTTCTCGCTTGCCATCAGGGCATTCGTTATCGTCAATCGTTCGAGTTCGCCTGCCGCACGGACCGCCACCAGTTTCAGCATGGCTTCCACCTGAGACTGGTTTGCCAGGGGCTGGTGGTCAATGACTGCGATCAGGCCAATCGGTTGACCGGAGCTACTCCAGAGTGTAACTCCGACAAAACTCTCAGCCCGAAGATCTTTGAGGAACTCATCCTGCGGGAACGAGTGGCAGACATCGGCGGGAAAACAGCAGATCTCCTTGCCCACCACTTCGCCGCAGGGGGTATCTTTCAAGGCATGTCGTACGTTATTCTTGAATTCTCCATTGTGATAGACGGCCAAGGTTTGGGCGCTCAAACCATCGCCATCAAGCGAGTTGATGCAGACAAAGTCTATATTCAGCGCTTGCGCCAGGTGTCGCGCCAGCGAGGTAAAAAAAGATTCACCGGGGATATGATGCGCGAGAAAGAGGAGTGTCTCCTCGATCTGCTTCATATCGCTGATATCAGTTATTGCGGCGCGATAAAATTGTATGTCGTTGTTATCGTAGGGCTGGATACACTTCACGTTCAAACGTACCCAAACTGAGGAACCGTCAGCGCGCACCATACGCACATCAAGGTTCTCTGAATTATTCGTTTCAATAAGTCGTGTTCGGAAGAGGGAAAAGAGGTCTTGTTCTTCGGGAAGGATAAAACGGGTAAATGGCTGATGAAGCAGCTTCCCTCTGTCCCTGCCAAGCAGAGTATGGGCAGTACTATTGGCATCGAGAATCAGATACTGGTCACTGAGAGAGAAATAGCCGATTGGGTCCTGATCATAAAGATCTTGAATACGCTTATTTTTGGCGATCAACACATCCTGGGCGCGGCACAGCTCCTCATTTTGCACCTCCAGTTTGATCTGATGCATACGCAATTCGTGGATTAAGGAAATATCCTCGTCAGGAGCAAGTGATTTGTACCCTCCAGCCCTTCCCATCTTGAATTAAACCTCCGTGTATACGACTTCTCGGCCATTCCACCAGTTGTCATGCAACAAAAACAAGCAAAAAACAATAGATTTTATTCTAATGTAGAGAGCCATACCCTCAGGGCGTGGTTAGAGTTCAACGCTTTTTCCGGTTGAGCCAACTTGGCTCAGAAGTTACGTCCATTCTTAGTTGTCAAAGAGTGAGAACATAGCGTAACAAATGAACCTTTTTGAAAAAGGTATCACATCCAATCTGCTATTGCCAGGATCATATTGAGTAGCGATCGATCGTCGTCGGCAACATAACAGCAAAACCGCCCGCCAACCAAACAGACGCGGCCAGACCATGACTCACTTGATTAATTGTATAATTTTTTTGATAAAAATGTAGAATGCCGGCAGAAGATCATAGTTCTTGGCTCCTCTGTTTACTGACCTTGACTTTGGCTGCCCTGAAAACAGTGCTGGAGGTCGGTGCTAAGGCACTGGCAAATAGAGGTTGCCCCGGTCATCATTAGGACTGGTTGGCAAGGAAATTAAGATTGCCGAGAAGAAAGTTGTGAAATTCAAGGTTGCTAAGACGCTGAAGGATTCAGTGTGTGTCAAGGTCAGGTCTAGTTGTGGTTGTGGATGCAAGGCCGGCAAGGCGAAGAAGAAATAACAGGTGTAGTTGACGTCATTTCGGGCTGGCAATGGATACATGGGAGGTAGGGAAGTAAAAGTTCACATAACTCTATCCACAAATAGAGCGTTTTTTCTGTCGAGAGGGAGGCAGTCTGTTTGTGTACATATACGCCCCACAGCAATGAATTTACAATGTCGAAAATCTGGAATTGCCCTGTAGCGTTTGTGCGAGGTTCCAAACCTCGCGCAAACTGGTTTCAAAGCGCGCGCAAGGCTACAGCTTTTGGCAAAATTTTGGCAAAAATAGGCTGAAAAACAAAAAGCACCTAACTCAAATTGAGTTAAGTGCTTGAATTTACTGGTGCACCAGGAGGGATTCGAACCCCCGACCTACGGATTCGTAGTCCGTTGCTCTATCCAGCTGAGCTACTGGTGCAGGAAAGATGTGTCTATATACCCTAGTTTCTTTGTTTCCTCAAGCCCGTTTATTCCCGGTGTTTATTTTTTCTGGTATGATCCTTTCTGTTGGCGCACTGGCTTTGGGCGGCAATTCTCGCCCAAAGAGTAAGTTGGACTCCACACAAAGGGTTTGGATGAGAGGTAGATGTGCTGCCATAGAGAAGGCCTTGTTATCTTTTGTCACCTTGTTTTGACTTCGGACTCAACTTCAAGCTGCTGCATATATGATGCGGTTGCGTCTTTATGTAACCATGCTTATTATCAAAATCCGTTATGGGATGATTATCTGGCCTTGATTGTCAGTGCTATGTTTTCCTTGGGATCTCTTTTATGAATGATACCATTCTGCAGTTTATTATATTGGCCCCGCCTCTGTTGCTGGCCCTGACGGTCCATGAATTTGCCCATGGCTATGTGGCATTCCGGCTGGGAGACCCAACGGCCAAGGCATTGGGGCGTCTTACATTGAATCCGCTCAAGCATTTGGATCCCTTGGGAACTATAGCTTTTTTTGTCTTTCATATTGGTTGGGCCAAACCGGTGCCGGTGAATCCATCTTATTTTAAAAATCCTCAAAAGGATATGCTCTGGGTGGCCCTGGCCGGTCCGGCGACCAATCTTATTATGGCGGTAATCAGTGCTTTGATGACCAGGATGCTCTGGTTGCTGGCCAAGATCATTCCTTATTCAGCTCTGACAGAGGCAGTTCTGGTTCCGTTGAATAGCACCTTGATAGCCAGTGTCTGGATCAATCTGGTGCTCTGCATTTTTAATTTTCTTCCCGTTCCCCCGCTGGATGGCAGCCGGATCCTTGCTGGGATTCTGCCCCCTGATCTGGCTCGTTCCTATGCCTCCATTGAACGATATGGTTTTATCTTTCTTATTATCCTGGCCGCTACTGGTGTTCTGTCTAAACTGATCATCCCGCTGATTGATTTTGCCAACAGTCTGCTGCTTTCCTGAAGTTTATGTGGGCTACCGTTTTGATTTTTCCACAGCCTGTTTGACAGGTAGAGGATAGGGCGTATATTTTTGCAGGGATGGTGGCAGATTGTTGCGGGCATTTCTGGCGGCATCCAGGCTGGGATATTCACCATAAAAAAGTATGAATGTTGCCGGAGAAGTTGATTTCTGGAGTACGATAAATTTCCCTGATCCTTTCTGCTTTTCTTCCTCGCGCACTATCCCTTGCAATTTTTTTCTGGCCTGATCCGCAGCAAGAACCATGACCTGCAGGGTAAAGTGATCATTTTTTTCGCCAGCCAACCATCGCTGACCGGCTTCAAAACTTTTTCGAGGAAGTTGCTGGGCGATGGTTAATTTCAGCTTGTTGTTTTTCGTGAGATGCTCAGGGGCTAAAAGCGGAATTATGGTATTCTTTTTAGGAAGTTTGTCAGCAGCGACCACCTGAATGTCTGTAGATTTCTTTTCAACCAGAGGTGCAATCTCAACTGAGATTGGTTGTGTGACTGGCTTGTCTGCCACCGCTGGAGATGGCTGAACTGATTTAGCAACTGGCACTTCTTCTGTCACGGGAGCAGGCTGGACCGATTTTGTGCTCGATTCTTCCACCACTGCTGGGGCTGGTTGGCCAGATTTAATACTCGGCACTTCCGCTATCTGGAGAGCCGGTTGGGCCGGTTGTACGACTGGCTCTTTCATTGCTACCGGGGCAGGTGGGGCAGTCTTGGCGATTGGTTCTGCCTCTGTCACTGGAGCTGGATGGACTAATTCAGTGATCGTATTCTTTTTATCTGTTACGATTTGTTGTGTTTTGATATGAGGTGTAACCTGTGTACTAGCAGGTATGGAAGAAGGTGTGGCAGGTTTTTGTTCTTCTCTCTTTACCAATAAAATCAGAAGCAGGACTATGAGAAGAGCGCCAGCCCCAAGTATTGTTTTTTTCTGCATAAGCAGGCCTGGTAGCCGAGAAGCAGGGGGTTCCCCTACTACCATGTCGTCTGAATCCCGGACATGTTCGAGCAGTACCATGAAAGAAGTATTATCGGCTCTATAGGATGATGAACGCAGAGAATCTCCTGCCAGGCTGTTGATCTTTCTGAAATTCCCATGGGACATGGCAAGGATTTTCGCAGCCACTTCCCGGCTGAATATATCTTTTTTCTCTGAACCTGGGGTCTGCTGCATGCAAAAATTCAGATATTGGAACGTATCTTCCTCTGTTAATGGCGGCAGAGAGAGATGCAACTCTTGCGCATTTTTAAAAGTGCATAAGGCTAGTTGCTCAATATGTGATTGTAATCCTATTCTTCCAAACAGGACAATCTGGAGTAAAACCCCGTTTTCGTTTGTCAGATCAATCATCTTGCGAACACGTTCCAGCGTCGCCAGATAAAGTTTTTCCCCCTCATCAAAAAGGATCAGGAGTCGTTTCCCTCGTTCCCGCAGGACTTGAGCGATTTCCATCAGGATATGATCGCTTCCCAGGGCGTTATCTTCCATTGAAAAATCCAGATTAAGCTTCAAGGCAATGATCTGGAGGACATGGTCAAAGGATTCAACGGAGTAGGGAAAGGAGATTACAATATAAGGTTCAGGGAGATCTTTTTCCAGTATTTTGCAGAGCATGGTTTTTCCATGGCCCTCATCGCCAATACAGGTGATCAGGCTGGCAGATCCTGCTACAGCGTTTCTTAATGCATCAAGGGTAGAGCTCCGGCCGCTATCAGGAAAAAACAACCCATGGTCAAAAGGAGACTGGTGGTTGATATATTGTTCCTCTTGCATCTGTCCTGTTTCCAATATGTAGTATCATTCCGCTCCCCGATCACTGCGGGAGCGCGCCTTGGACTCGTTAAACGGTCAAGTCGTTTCAATGAATGAATAGTTTGATTTTTGTAATATGCCCGGATAGTGGGGTAATATTTAAAAATGGATATACCATAACAAATGACCTGTGCATACTTGATTTCCCTGGCATCTTCCTATTTTACAAAAGAAACGTTTAGGGACCTATGCTCAATTTTGTTACGAGCCTGGGGGAATCTGGTATAATCTTGTGGTGAAAAATGGGTACCAGTCTCGTGGACTCATTGCAGATTTATTTCTCTTTTGACTCTAAAATTTAAACAGAACAGCGTCCCTGTTCAAGAAAATAATATATCATGCTGATCCAATTCTGTATAAGTCTTATTTTTTTGTTGGCTGGATTTGTTCAGGGCATGACCGGATTTGGTTCGGCCCTTGTGGCCATGCCGCTGTTGAGTCTGTGTATTGACGTCAAAAGTGCGGTCCCGCTCTGTACCCTGAATAGTGTTGTGATTACCACATTCCTGGCATTGAAGCTTAAAAAACATCTGGATGGGGAAAAAATTTTCCCCCTGTGTATCGCTGCTATTCCCGGAATGTTTGTAGGTGTTACCTTGTTAAAAAAGGTGAGCTCAGAGAACCTCAGCATAGGGCTTGGAGTTCTTCTTGTCATGTATGCCTGCTATAATCTTTTGATTAAGATCAGGCAAAGGAAACTGCATCCAGTCTGGTCCTATCTGGCCGGATTTTCTTCCGGCGCCATTGGGGCCGCCTTCAGTGCAGGCGGGCCACCGACGATTATTTATGCGACACTCAATGATTGGGATAAGGATGAGATCAAAGCCACTCTCAGTGGATTTTTTCTCTTTAATTCGTATCTCAATGCTACCGCCCATGCCGTGAGCGGTCTGACCACTGTTTCTGTTCTGTCTTCGTTTTTTTATTCCGCCCCCTTTGTTCTTCTCGGAACGGTTTTGGGTTCGTTCTGCTATGGTCGCATAGACAGATCTATTTATCTGAAAGTGATATTTGCCTTTTTGATCCTGATGGGTACAATGATGATTGTCACTGCGTGGTGATCCCGATAGTTGTTTTTAACAAGCATAAAAGATGTGAGGAAGAATCATGAATGGAGCTGAACTATTGGTGCGGTGCCTTGAAAATGAGGGAGTCGATACCATTTTTGGTATTCCCGGTGAAGAGAATCTGGTCTTTCTTGAGGCTCTGAGAACATCCTCGATACGTTTGATTCTGACCCGTCATGAACAGGCCGCTGGATTTATGGCGGCCACCTATGGCAGGCTTACCGGCAGGCCAGGGGTCTGCCTTTCGACCCTTGGGCCTGGAGCGACCAATTTCGTCACGGCCGTCTCGTATGCCTTACTTGGCGGCATGCCTGTGCTCTTTATTACTGGTCAGAAGCCGATAAAAAAGAGCAAGCAGGGGCGATTTCAGATCCTTGATGTGGTGAGGATGATGGGGCCTTTGACCAAATTTACCAAACAGATCGTTACCGCAGGAAGTATCCCGCCATTGGTCCGCGACACGTTTCGTATCGCCACAGCAGAGAAGCCCGGTCCGGTCCATCTGGAACTGCCTGAGGATATTGCAGCCGAGGAAACAGATAAACAGCCTTTACCTCTGACTCCTCTCTATTCTCCCCTTGCCCATCCAGCCTCAATTGCCATTGCGGCTGGACTTATCAAGCAGGCACGCTATCCCTTGTTTCTCTTTGGGGCCGAGGCCAAACGACCGGACGTGTGTCGGGTCGCAAGAGAGCTTATTGAAAAAGCAGGTATCTACTTTTTCACCACCCAGATGGGCAAAGGGATTATTGATGAGTACTCTCCTTACTCACTGGGTACGGCAGCTCTCTCGGACCATGATTACCTGCATTGCGCCATTGAACGGGCCGATGTTATTATTAATGTCGGTCATGATGTTGTTGAAAAGCCGCCATTTTTCATGAGTCAAAGGGATGTGACGGTTATTCATGTCAACTATTCACCTGCGGATATTGATGAAGTTTATTTCCCCCAGCATGAAGTTATAGGTGATATCGGAACCACTCTTAGCCAGTTGTCGCAACTTATTTACGACCCTGCTATTTCAGATAACGATTATTTCCAGCGCATCCATGAAGAAATCAATACTCATGTCTATTATGCGCCAAACCATGACCAATTCCCCGATACCCCGCAACGGATAGTCAGTGATATTCGCAAGACGGTTGCTGATAACAGTATTCTTTCCCTTGATAATGGTATGTATAAGATATGGTTTGCCCGTAATTTTAAGGCGACACAGCCTGACTCGCTGCTTCTGGATAATGCCCTGGCCTCCATGGGTGCCGGCCTTCCAGTGGCCATTGCCGCTAAACTCTTGTATCCGGAGAGGCAGGTTGTGGCTGTGTGCGGAGATGGTGGCTTTATGATGAACTCTCAGGAGATGGAAACTGCTATCCGTCTCAAGCTGCATCTGGTCGTCATCGTCCTGCGTGATAATGGCTATGGGATGATCAAATGGAAGCAGGGCGGTATGAACCTTCCTGACTTTGGCCTTGACTTTCTGAATCCTGATTTCATACAATACGCAAAGAGTTATGGGGCAAACGGCTATCGTGTTACGTATGCCGGCGAACTTGTAGAACTGCTGTCTGTATGTCTCCAGCAGCCTGGACTTCATCTTATCGAGGTCCCTGTTGATTATTCGCAGAATGAAAAAATATTTTTTCGGGAGCTTCGTGACAAGACGTGTCTCCTGTGATGAAATATAAAACAACATGGAATGTTAACTATATGCCTATCGTAAGAGTAATAATTTGTCTTTTCCCATCTTCATGACTAATCCGATAAAAAAATATCGGGCCTTTGCCAGTGCAATCTGGATCTTCACTGTACTTCTCTCTCTTCTCTGGAATCAGGCTGATGATATCCGGGAAAGAAATGCCATTGCCCTTGAAACAGCCAGGGCTTTTTTGACTCATATTGTTGCTGTTCGCTCCTGGAATGCTGAGCACGGTGGGGTTTTTGTCTTCACTGATGATAAAAACCCTCTCAATCCTAACCTGCCGGAAGATCAGCAAGGAATCGTGACCAAGGATGGTCGCAGTCTTACCAGGATTAATCCAGCTTATATGACCCGTCAAATTGCCGAGATCTCCGATCGTCAGAGTAAGGTACGATTTCATCTGACAAGTCTTGATCCGATCCGTTCTGAGAACAAGGCCCTGCCTTGGGAGGAGGGGTGGTTGAAAGATTTTGAGAAAGGAATTCAGGAACGGAGCGTCTTTGTCAGTAGTCCCGAAGGGGAAATTTTTCGTTATATGGCACCATTACGTGTTACAGGGGCGTGCCTTCCCTGCCATGACAGCTATAGCTCTGGGGAGATACGAGGTGGTATTTCCATTTCCATGCCTCTGCGTTTTCGTAAATCCCCGTGGCCGCTGCTGATCAGCCATATCGGAGCGGCAATTATGGGGCTTGTGGGGATACAGTTTTTTGCCATCCGGTTGCAGGCTCGCAGTGAACAATTGCGGGTTATGAATCAGCGGCTTCTGCGGGAAATTGAAGAGCATAAACAAAGTGAACAGGAACTGGTAAAGATCAAGGAAGAGCTTGAATTCAGGGTTGCCAGTCGAACAGCGGAATTGAGCAGAAGCAATTCCCTCCTTGATGCCAAGATCAAGGAACAGCAGCAGGTTGAAAGAGCTCTGGTTGGGATTAATGATGAATATATTCAGATATTTAACAGTGCGCCAGATGGGATGCATATCATCGATAAGGATTTCACAATTATTCGTGTCAACAGGGCGTTCATGGCTCTTACCGGTTTTGGCAGTGCTGAGGCGATTATAGGGCGTAAATGTTTTGAGGTTTTTGCCGACCGGTTCTGCCATACTCCCGAGTGTACTCTGACCAGAATTCTTGAAGGTGCTGAACGGGTGGAAGTGGAGGCAAAAAAAGTACGGGTCGATGGCAGCAGCTTCCCCTGTGTTGTAACTGCCACCCCGTTCCGTGCGCCCAGCGGTAAATTGATTGGAATTATAGAGGTATCAAGGGATATCAGCAGTTGGAAAGATGTGGAAAAAAACCTGTCACAGGCTGCCCAGGATCTTCTCGTGCGCAACCAGGAGCTTCAGGATTTTTCGCATGTCATTTCTCATGATCTGCAGGAGCCGTTGATGTTGATTCAGGTGTTCAGCCAGCGTTTACAAGCCAATTTTCTGACGAATCTCTCAGAGAAGGGAAAGGCTTATCTTGAACAGATTCTCAGCTCGGCAGATCGTATGCAGATGCTGATCAAGGGACTGCTCTACTACTCAAGAATAGAGAAGGAATCCCAGCCTTTTACCCTGGTTCATTTGAACAACATCATTCAGGCAGTGCTTGAAGATCTGACTCTCATGATAGAAGAGAGTGACGCCGCCATTTCAGTAGACGATCTGGGGACGATTATGGCGGATCCCTTGCAGATGCGGCAACTCTTTCAGAATATTATAGGCAACAGTCTCAAATATCATCATCCTGACCGTGTCCCTGAGATCCGGATTACTCGTATTCCGGTGCCAGAGGGATTTGAGCCTGACGCTTTTGTATCTATTTCCATTAAGGATAACGGTATAGGGTTTCAGCAAGAATATCAGGAGAAGATCTTTGATATTTTCCAACGATTGCATACGCGTCAACAATTTAAAGGAACGGGTATTGGTCTCTCTATCTGCAAGAAGATTGTTGAACGCCATCATGGAATTATCAGCGCCACCGCTGTCTTGGGGGAGGGTGCTGAATTTATCATTACTTTGCCCTTGAGCCAGAGTGAAGGCTGATGGCTGCTCAGGCAAACGAAGATTTCGATCTCGCTTGCCTGGCGCAGCTCAATCTGGTTTTTTTACTGAGACATCTCCTTAATGGTTTATTACGAGATTATTATCAAAGCTTCTCTTCAGGCATTGCCGGGCTGATTGACTTCCTGTCATGAGATAGGTATTATGTGACGTCATGTCTGTTTTTCAATTAACCAAAGCAATCATCTTTCCGCCGCCATCTTTGGCCGATAAAAACGGGCTGTTGGCTATTGGAGGAGATCTTCATCCAGACCGACTTGTGGCCGCTTACAGGTCTGGAATATTCCCCTGGTTCTCCCCTGGAGACCCTCTGCTCTGGTGGTTTATTGATCCCAGGCTGGTTATTTTTTTAAATGAGTTTAAAATCAGCAGAAGGCTGGCCAGAGATATTAAGGCATCGCGGTTCAGGGTCACTTTTGATCTGGCGTTTGAAAGGGTTATAACATCTTGTGCTCAGGTTCGTAGAGAACAGGGAGAGGGAACCTGGATCAGTGGAGAAATGCAGGATGCTTATTGCCGGTTGCATGAGCTGGGCTATGCCCATTCGGTAGAATGCTGGCAGGGTGAGGTCTTGGCAGGTGGTTTGTACGGTATTGCCCTTGATCGGATTTTTTTTGGTGAATCCATGTTCACCCGTGTCAGCAATGGTTCCAAAGTTGCACTTGCTGCCTTGGTGTCCAGATTGAAAGTGACGAATTTTCACCTTATTGATTGTCAGATGACGACACGGCATCTTTTAAGTTTTGGAGCGCGAGAAGTTTCAGGGACAGAATTTCTTGATCAGCTCAAACTCTGTATTCAAACAACTGTTCCCGGTGGTAAATGGTGCGATGATACATTCTGAAGACAATGATGTTTGTGACGGGTGTGGAAGAAATGCTCTTCTGCAGGAAATGCAGGGGAATGAGTTCTGTGAATCGTGCAGCCAGCTTGCCCGGATTATAAAAACAGAGCCGCAATTATTACGCAAAATCTGCACCTTGATCCGCTCTGATCTGCATGGCTCTGATGGTGGTGAGCAGGTATGCCCGGCCGGCGCGCCCATGGAGCTTCCCGAGGTTCTTGATGCCGTACGCTATCGTACTAGAGACCGGGAACTCAATACCTGGTATGTGTCCATAAGTGAGCTTAAGGGAAATCCCGTCGAGATCTTTGCCTCTACCGCCTTTGATCGTGATCACCATCTCCAGTCACGTATCTCCAATCTTACCACGATCACCCGCCTGGTTTCTCTGGTGTTGAGGCATGTTTTTCTTGGTGAAGTGCTGACCCTTGAAAAGACAATCAAACAATTACACCGCAGTTCCAGACAAAAAAATGACCTTCCTGATATGTTGACTCGGGTATTGAGCCGTTACATTAAAACACCCGAAAAGACAGCTGAGGATCTGGACGATAATGAGCTATCTTTATAGAAAACAGATTCTTCTGGTTATGGTCCTTGGAGTTGGTTAAACAGGAATGCCGAGCCTTGAATGGCTCTTTATGAAATCGGTGTGAACCGAAAAGGTCCCTAGAATCTTATCACAGAACTGTCTGAAATCTGTCATCTCTAAAATTCCAGAACAAACTCATAGAGTAACTTTGACTTATCAAAATGTTTGAGAACCTGCCGTAAGTCAAAGAGGCTGGGTATCTCGAAGATCAGTTCCCACGCAGGAGTTGGGGTAGGGGTTTTGGAGAGTGCTATCAAATCAAGAACTTTCATTTCTGCCGGGGCCACGCTGACGTACAGCATCATTTTCTGGCGAGTGGCTGCCATGATGATTATAGTCTGTTTTTTGGCAACAAAGGTCTCTTTCTGCTTCCATCGTACATAGACAATATCCTCCCGCTGTAACGCTATAGTCTCAAGCTTCGGACAATTCATGCTGTGCACTGACAGGCCTCGTTCACTGAGCAGGCCATAGAGCCTGGAATCGGTAGGGCTTGGTTTGCAGCAGGCTGAGATTTTGACAAATGCAGGATCCAGGGTGGTCAGTTCAATGGTATTAAAGGCCCCTGTCGGCCGGATCAAAGATGTCTCTGCATGGAACACCGTCTTGATGCGGTCAATGAGTGTGGGTAATTTTAACTTGCCCTCTCCGATCTGAAGGTAGAGTTCTTCAAGGTTTTTCAGGTCGAAATATGCGAGTATCTGTTTGAAGTCCGGTCGGGCCAGGAGGTCGGAAGAAAGGTTGTAACGCCGGATCTCCTGACTGATTACAGAAAGTCCAATCTCCTGGGCAACCTGCTGGCTTCTGAGTTTAAAGGTCTTTGCCAGCTCAGCACGGGCTCGAGGTGTCTTGCATATTTCAAGCATTCTCAGATCAAAGTGGATGGGGTTTTCTGATCGGATAATACGTACCACGTCTCCGTCCTGTAAAATGGTATCAATCGCTCCCCGTTTAGTACCAATCATGGCACCAAGGCAGGTGTTTCCGATATCTGTGTGGACGTGGAAGGCAAAGTCAAGGACGGTGGAGTTGACAGGAAGATAGGTTAAATCACCCTGAGGGGTGTAGGTGTAGATTTCTTTCTTTCCCCTGGCCGCAATAACATCACGGTAGGAGACGGAAGCATCTGAACCAAGGACATTGAACAACTCCTGGATCTCGCGAATAAAACGGCGTTGATTGGAGCTCTGAGAGCTCCAGCCTTTAAACAGACCACGTTGTGCCCTGCGGGTCATATCCTCGGTGCGAATCTTGAAGAGAAACTCTCTGCCTTTAATATTGGCCCGGGCGTGCAGAGACTGATAACCGGTAGTTTTGGGATTGGCGATAAGATCACGAATTGTTCGGGGGATGGGGGGGAAGGTCTGATTCAGGATTCCCAGGGCCTGGTAACAGGCTGGAGCGCTCTCGACCACAATAAGGATTTCAACTGGATTATCTATCTGTCTTCGAAGGATGTGGTTGTTGGCATCATAATAGGCCCAGAGTCCCTTGGTGCGAATGGTGACATTGCAAGTAAACCAGACCTCTTCCGCTCTTTTTTTGAGCTGTTGCACAATATCAAGAACTACTGGATCTTGTTCGAACTGCTTGATATGGCTGATTAGTTTGGCACTTTGTTTAGGGAACTTATAGGAAAGAGCCAGATTGAACATCTCACGTTTCAGGCTGAACAGGCCAAGTACTGTGGCAAGTGGGGCATAGATGTCAATGGTTTCATCCGCAATTTTTTGTCTTTTGTGCTGAGGCATGGCACTGAGAGTTCGCAGATTGTGCAGTCTGTCGGCCAGTTTGACCAGCATGACCTCCGGGCGCAAGGCTGCCCCTGAGAAAATCTTGCGATGGATCATCTTGTACTGTGTCTGTTTGTCCCCTTTAAATTGCGTGATTTTGGTACAACCTTCCACGATGGCCTCAACATAATGGCCAAATTTTTCACCGATAAAATCAGTGGTAATTTCTTCAACATCCTCCACTGTATCATGTAACAGGGCAGCGGCAAGGATCTCCGGATGGGTGATATCCATCTCGTCAGCCAGGATCTTGGCGACAGAACAGGGATGCATGATATATGCTTCACCGGAGCGCCGCCATTGATCGTCGTGGGCCTCAATGGCAAAATCAAGAGCCCGCCAGAAGACATCGGCAGCAGGGGTATTACCAAGTAAGTGCCGCATATGAGAACGATATATTTCTAGGTCAAAAGGTATATTATACTGCATATCGTCCAGTCTATTATGGTTCATTTGTTGAGAGTGGATTTGAGAGGCAAAGGGGGCGGATGCTGTTAATTTCTTTGCCCACTGTCAGGACTGTGATACTATTAAAAATATTTAGGGGTTTTTGAAATTACCATTACATTTCTAACCATTTCGTTATGGCGCCTTCTGTCGTTCACTGTATTCCAATGTTGCCTTTATTTTATTGCAACGGCCTGACTGCTCAGGTTGTCAGGTTGAAGGCTGTGAATCGAAGAAAAAAATGAAGATTTTTATCAATTAAAATTCGTGTCTGGAGGCTATCCTGGCTGTCTCCCCTTTCCAACCTATTCATCCCGGCATTTTTGAAACTGCCTGAGAAGAGGAATATTAAATTAGTCTACCAAAAAATAACGATCAGAGGAAAAATAAAAACCAGTTATGAGAAAAAAAAGAAAACATTTTCCAAGAAAGCCATCGGATAGGCACCCTGCCAGTAGAATTGACAGGAAATCATTGCGAATGGAAAAAACACTGGAACGCGACGTGCTGACTTACGTCTATCGGTCTAATCATCCTGTCTCTCAAGATGATATTGGAGCAGAACTCAAGCTTGATCAGGGTGGGCAAAAAGAATTGACCGGCCTCCTTGCGGATCTGGTGGAACAGAAAATTTTGAACCGTACCAGTAAACATCGGTTTTCTCTAGGCAAACAAAATAATCTAGCTACCGGTGTTCTTGACCAAAATCCGCGCGGTTTTGGTTTTGTCACCGGACTCTCTGTTCGGGAAGGGAGCTTGGCCTATACCAGAGACCCTTCTGTTGAGGCGTTTCATATGGGAGCCGCCAGGCATGGTGATACCGTTCTTATTCGGGTGTACAAGGTCCGTCAAGATGGGCGTCCTGAAGCAGAAGTGATCAGTGTTCTGGAACGAGGTTCTGATCGTTTGGCCGGATTTGTCTCCTTTGAGCAGGGCAAGGTTCGGGTAACCCCAGAGGATCCGCATTTTCCTTTTTCTGTGGTGATTGATGGCAAGGTTCCAGAGGAGGTAAGCGAGGGATATGCCGTTATCGTGCAGCTTGCTGCTGTTGCTGAAGATACGGCCAGGCTCCGGGGTAAGATCATAGAAGTCCTTGGCGATCCAGACTCCATTGATGTGCAGATGCGTTTGGTGATTGAGAAATTCAAACTGCCTCATGCCTTTAGTGAGGAGGCCAGACAGGAATCAGCACAACTATCGGAAGAGATTACGGAGACCAAAGGCCGGGAGGATCTGCGGGAGATCCTCCACGTCACTATCGATGGAGAAACAGCCAAAGATTTTGACGATGCAGTGGCCGTTGTAAAGACCAAAAGAGGATTCAGGCTCTATGTCTCCATTGCTGACGTCAGCCACTTTGTGAGACCCGGAAGCGCCCTCGACAAAGATGCCTACGAACGCGGTACCTCGATTTACTTCCCCGGCAGGGTTATCCCCATGCTGCCGGAGAAGATTTCCAACAATCTGTGCAGTCTTATTCCCGATCAGGACCGTCTGGCCTTTACCGCCATTCTTGATTTTGACCGGCAAGGAAACACAACCGGGAAGCGTTTTATCAAGTCCATCATCCGCAGCCATAAGCGCTTTACCTACACCACGGTCCGTCAGATCCTCATCGACAACAACAAAGAAGTGAGAAGCGAGCATAAAGCTTTTCTCACTCCGCTCAAGTGGGCAGGCGAACTGGCAATAATTCTTCAAAAGCTGCGTAAAGAGCGGGGGGCCATCGGATTTACCCTGCCGGAACCGGAAATCGGCCTGGATGAGAGTGGCAGAATAAATTCCATTGGCAGGGCGGAGCGGAACTTTGCCCATCAGCTCATTGAACAGTTTATGCTTTCTGCCAACGAGGCTGTGGCCGAGACCTTTACCGAGCACTCTGTAAACGCGCTCTACCGTATCCATGAACGACCTGATCCCATTAAGGTGCAGGAGTTTACCGGCTTTGCCCAGACCCTGGGCCTTAATTTGCCCAAGCATCGGCAGGATCCTGACTGGTTTGGCCAGGTTCTGGATATGGTTAAAAATAGCCCAAAGGAATATGTGGTCAATAATCTGCTCCTTCGCACCATGCAGCAGGCGCGTTATGATATGCGTAATGTCGGTCATTTTGGTTTGGCGGCAACAGACTATACCCATTTCACCTCGCCGATCCGCCGCTATCCGGATCTCCTGGTTCACCGGGCTCTTTATGATTTTATCAGCAAGTCGAGTGAAAATAAAAAAAATCTCAGCGCGGAAAATTTAAAAAATATCGGTCCCTTTCTCTCCACTCGGGAACGCCTTGCCGTCAGCGCTGAAAGGGAGATGAACGACCGGTTGAAGGTCCGTTATATGCAGAACAAGGTAGGAGAGAGCTTTGATGCTGTTATCTCAGGCGTGAGTGGCTTCGCCCTTTTTGTGGAATTGCTTGAGCTGTTTATCAGTGGGGCAGTGGTTATTAGCGAATTGCGTGATGATTATTACAACTATGATCAAAAACATCACCGCCTTGTGGGAGAAAGAAGCTCAAAGGTTTACCGGATGGGTGATCTGGTTCGGGTGACTCTGCTCGATGTAGACTTGCGGAAGAACAGGATTAATTTTACTCTAGCCAAGGAATAGTGGGCTGGTTGTTAGAAAATAAGGGCCTTTTTGAAGACGCAACGAGGCTTGACGGGAAACCATATTTCGCATAAAGAGATGGGAGAATCATGTTTCAACGTATTAATATGAAACGGTGTTATCACTTTATAGTTGTTTTGGAGGATTGAAGGATATGGAAAATTCGAACTGGTTCATGGGAATTCTTGCCACTCCTTTTGTCCAAGGTCTACTCCTTGGCTTATTTTTCTGCTGTGTTGTTTATGTTCGTGGTTGGATGCGTCGCCGTGAATTTTCTCAGGAAATAAACAGGTTGAAATCACACTTGCACACTAAAATGGAGATTGATTCAGCAGATAATGAAAAAAGAAAGCAGGAGCTCATTACCCTCAGGCAGGAACGGGATAATCTGCGCATTACTGTCCAATCATTGAATCAGAAGCCTGGCCGCAAGGAGATCAGGCAGTATTATATCTATCAAACCGCCCTTGATATCATGTTTGAAAAAGCGCCGGGCTTTGCCCCTGCCTGGCAGATCACCCTCAAGGAGGCTGAGCGGCTATTTGAAAAATCAGAACAAGGGGTTGTGCCCTTGCTGAAACGCTTGATGCCAACCAGCACGAACAAGCAGGTGGAAGAATATGAAAAAATCAGCAAGATTACGCATGATGATGTTGTTGCTTAAGCTTCCTTGTACAAATAACCATAATATTGGAATGAGGTGAAAGCATAAGAGCCCTAAGGAAATTGTCAGAGTACAATTGCTCTTTTGTATCGGCTTCTCAGTTGAAACGGGTGGCTTGTAAGGTACACGTTTCTTTTCTGCTGTCCTTGTTCCCGCCCTCTCCATTTCTTTTACTTCGTTAGTTCCCGTTTTCTATGACCTTTGATACCGCCCCCCTTGATCACATTGCCATCGTTCTCATGGAACCTAAGTTCCCGGAAAATATCGGGGCGGCCGCCAGAGCAGCCTGGAATATGGGGATCAGTCGTTTGATTGTTGTGAGCAATATGTCTCCTGATCCCGAACGTATGGCCATGATGGCCACCCATAAGGCCGCGCATCTTCTGGAGAAGATGGAGTTGCATCATAGCCTTGAAACAGCCCTTGCCCCTTTCTCCAGAGTTGTGGGCACCACTGCCAGGCGAGGCCGGCAACGTATTCAGAGAAAAAGTCCTCGAGATGTTGTAAGTGAGCTTCTGCCTTTGCTGCCCGATAACGAGATCGCTTTTCTCTTTGGCCCGGAAGATCGGGGGCTCACCAATGATGACCTGAAGTACTGCCAGATGATCTCTGCTATTCCAACGGCTGATTTTTCTTCGCTCAATCTGGCCCAGTCCGTGGCTATTCACTGCTATGAGATTTATCATGGCCTTGTGTATTCGCAGAAAGCCATGTCTTCGTCTCCACGTCTTGCTACGAGCTTTGAACTTGAAGGGATGTATCGTTCTCTGGAAGAGACCCTGTCGACCATAGATTTTCTGCAGGACAAGAGTCATGATTATTATATGAACAATATCCGTCAATTCTTTGGCAGGATGCGACTGAGCCCTAAGGACTCCAGCACCATTCGCGGCATTTGCCGGCAGTTTCTTCGCTTCCAGGGCTAGCCGTTTCAAAAAAAGAATAAGGTAACTGGCGCGACTGGTATTTTATTGCTATATTATTATAAAAAGTATTTAAGAAGCTGTTTCTCTTCAGGAGGGTATTATTATGATTTCTGCCATGCAGTCAGCTCTGTCGGGTTTGTCAGCGTACAGCACAAAAATAAACTCCAATGCCAACAATAT
The DNA here is from genome assembly GCA_018821985.1 of Pseudomonadota bacterium. Classification (GTDB taxonomy): domain Bacteria; phylum Desulfobacterota; class Desulfobulbia; order Desulfobulbales; family Desulfocapsaceae; genus UBA2270. Next base: position 6,242 of record JAHJKP010000015.1, on the reverse strand, counting down.
TGCCAATGCCAGTACTGAAGGATTTAAGAAAAGTCGCGTAATCCTGTCTAGTGCAAAACCTCAGGGGGTAAATGCTCAGACGGAGCGGGTTGACACCCTTGGTGCCATGATTTACGAGCAGACCAGCAATGGTATGGAATTTGTGGAGCAGTCTAACGTCGATATTGGCGAAGAGTTACCTGCAATGAGTTTGAATGCTCACTTTTACAAGGCAAATCTTAAAACCTTGCAGGTCGCTGACGAGATGCTTGGTAGCCTTATTAAAGCCAAGGCTTGATATTCTTTCAGACTCCCTGTAACGGACATTGCTCACAACGAGGATTATTTTTCCTACAATAATCCTTTCCCAGGGTCACGATCAAGGCATGATACTCATTAAAAAGAACTGATTGTGCAGGTAATCTGTCGTGAAACGCCTCCTGCAGCGAATAATAGTCACTTTCCTCGGCTACTAGAAGGTGGCGGGAAAAAATACGATGGGTATACGTGTCTACCACAAAAATTGGATGATTGGCCGCATATAAGAGGATCGAGTCCGCAGTTTCAGGTCCGATTCCCTTCACGGAGAGCAAGGCCTCCCGTCCGGCAAACAGATCTTCAGCGAGGAAGCGTTCCAGATTTCCATTGTATCGCTCGTTTATCATCTGCAGAAGATTCTTCAGACGTTGTGATTTGATGTTGAAATAACCCGAAGGTTTGATAAGCTGAGCAAGTTCATCAACGGGCAATGCCGCAAGCGCAGGAAAAGAGAGTACCCCTGCCTCTTTCAATTGGGAAATGGCCTTGCATACGTTTCCCCAGTTGGTATTCTGGGTGAGTACCGCTCCGACAATGATTTCAAAGGGCGAATCCCCTGGCCACCAGCCCTGTGGACCAAAATGCTCATAAAGTAGGGAGTATATCTCTGTGAATTTATTCTCGATCATTTATTCACTCGTTCTCTCACTTTGCCTTAAATTTTAGTAATAATCTCCTAGGCAAATACCTATATCTCTTGCGGTCAAAACTTTGTCACTCGTCAAATCTACCTTTTTCCGAGACTTGATGGCGTTAATCAAAGGAACCGGGACCATGGAGGAAGCCGACAGGGCCACCATGTGACCAAAGATGCCCTTTTCAACCAGGCGCACAGCAGCGGCTCCAAAACGTAATGCCAATAAACGATCAAAGGTCGTAGGCGAACCGCCTCGCTGCAGGTGGCCAAGCACCAGAGACCGCGTATCTTTGTTTATTCGTTTCCGAATCTCAGCGGCCACCCATTCACCGACCCCTCCAAGAACAAGCTCAGTCCTTCCCAGTTCGCCCTCGCCTTTGTTGATTACCGTTCCACCTTTGACGCTGGCACCTTCGGCGACAACTACGATGGCGTAATCTTTACCGTGTAGTTCATTGTCTGTTATCTTCTTGCATACTGCGTCCATGTCAAAGGGTATCTCGGGTATTAGAATTACATCTGCACCTCCCGAGATCCCTGAGTAAAGAGCTATCCAGCCGGAATCGCGTCCCATAACCTCAACCACCATGACTCGATCGTGGGATTTGGCCGTTGAATGCAGTTTGTCCAGGGCCTCTGTTGCCGTTGACACTGCCGTGTCAAAACCAAAAGTTCGGTCTGTTGCCTCAAGGTCATTGTCGATGGTTTTGGGGACACCGATAACGGGCATCCCTTTCAGAGAGAAACGATGGGCGATCTCAAGACTGCCATCTCCACCAATAGCGATGTGACAGTCAAATCCCATCCGTTTGAAATTGTTTATTATTTTATCAGAAATATCAACAATCTGAATCTCGCCCGCCAGATTTTCTACAGGCATTGAGAACGGGTTCCCTTTATTTGTCGAGCCGAGGATAGTGCCACCAGTGGCATAAATTTCTTCAACATCCTCTAGGCCGAGACGCTTTAGCTCATCAAGATTTAATAAACCTTTATAGCCGCTTCGGCTGCCGTATACCTCCCAACCACGCCGATAACATGAATGAACAACAGCATAGATAACCGCATTCAGCCCTGGAGCATCACCGCCTCCTGTTGAAATTACAATTTTTTTCATATCAGTAGTCCTTGTTTGAAATTTCAGTCAGTCAAGAGTCATAATTTGTTCTTAAAATATAAATTTCTTTGTAGTTGGTGAAAAAAGATGTGATTTTGTATATATTCAATGCAGCTTCTTGTATAATGAGGATTGACTTCTGGAGATTTGCAACTTAACATAGATAGTAACATCTTTATGTATGATTGGAAGGGCAATTTTCCCTGTCAGTAGATGGAAAATATATAAGCAATTACCAATTGAAAATACAATAACTTTTAATTAACCATAGATTACAGGAGGATTTATATGTCTGATTTTACAGTTACTGACCAGGCAGTGCAAAAACTTACTGAATACCTGGAGCAGAATAGTATTGATTCTGCCTTGCGTATTGCCTTGATGCAAGGTGGCTGAGCAGGCCCCTCTTTGGGATTGGCTCTGGATGAGCCAAAAGATAATGATAAGATTTTTGACAACGGTGGTTTGAAGTTCCTCGTAGAGGAAGGTCTCTTAACTACTTGTGGTACAGTTCGTGTCGATTATGTTGATGCTGGTCCACGTTCCGGGTTCGGCATTACCTCTAGTAACCCGATTGGGGGTGGCGGTGGCGGCTGTAGCTCCGGCTCCTGTAGCTCCGGCGGCTGTAGCTGATTACCTGGCATGATTTCTTTGGCGAGCCTCATTTCTTTGAGGCTCGCTTCTTTTTTTTTCTCTCTTTAGTATTTCTGTTTCTGCACCTACTTCTTTATAGTCAAAAACTTGACACGCTGTCGGCTTGTCCTTATTTTTAACTGCAACAAAAAAGATTTAATAAAAGGAGCAATCTCCTTTTGTTTTTTTCACTTACCTTCAATGTCCTATTCAGGAGGAGAGTTTCATGCAGTTTGATAAATTTACCATAAAGTCTCAGGAAGCGATTCAGGCGGCCCAGCAACTCGCTCAGAATAAATCCCATCAGGAAATTCAATCAGCACATCTGGCCAGAGCCATTCTTGAACAACCTGAGGGTGTTGTTGTGCCGGTACTCCAGAAAATGGGAGTCGATCCTGCCATTATTCTGATGGAGTTGAATAAACTCATTGATAAGATTCCACAGGTCTCAGGCAGTGGCGCGGGTCAGGCCTATATCTCAGCCGAGTTAAAACAGCTCCTCGACAAGGCATTCACTACTGCAAGTCAGATGCAGGATGAATTTGTCAGTCAGGAACATCTTTTCCTCACCCTTATCAAGGATGGTAAGTCTGAGACTTCTAAGATGCTGCGTAATAAGGGCGTTGATGAGAAAACCTTCCTGACGGCTCTGACTACCATTCGCGGCAATCAACGGGTTACTGATCAGTATCCTGAAGAAAAATATCAGGCCCTGGAAAAATATGCGCGCAACCTGACCGATATTGCCAGAAATGGAAAGCTAGACCCCGTCATAGGAAGAGATGAAGAGATACGGCGAGTGATCCAGGTTCTGTCCCGTCGCACTAAAAATAATCCTATTCTGATTGGTGAGCCGGGGGTTGGAAAAACGGCCATCGCTGAAGGTCTTGCTCAGCGCATTGTAAATGGCGATATTCCAGCAACCTTGCAGGGAAAACAGGTTGTATCCCTTGACCTAGGTTCCTTGATCGCAGGAGCTAAGTATCGTGGTGAGTTTGAGGACAGGCTGAAGGCGGTGCTGAAAGAAGTCGAAAAGCGGGCTGGGGAGATCATTCTCTTTATCGATGAAATTCATACCCTGGTGGGGGCTGGGGCTGCTGAAGGTTCCATGGATGCCTCCAATATGCTTAAACCTGCTCTGGCCCGTGGGGAGCTGCACTGTATCGGTGCCACAACACTTGATGAGTATAGAAAATATATCGAGAAGGATGCTGCTCTGGAGCGAAGATTCCAGCCGGTTCTAATCCAGGAACCGAGTGAGGAAGATACCATTGCCATCCTGCGCGGCATCAAGGAAAAATATGAAGTACATCATGGAGTCCGGATCCAGGATGCGGCAACGGTTGCTGCAGTTATTCTATCAAGTCGTTATATCACCGATCGTTTTCTTCCTGATAAGGCCATTGATCTCATTGACGAGGCCGCATCTTGCCTGCGTATTGAGATTGATTCCATGCCCACAGAGATTGATGAACTGGAACGCAAGAAAATAAAGTTGGAAATAGAGCAGGAGGCCCTGAAAAAGGAAAAAGATTCAGCGTCGAAAGAACGTCTTGTGGAGCTGAGAAAAAAACTTGGCGAACTGAATGATTCTTTAAATGCTATGAAGGGGCAGTGGACCATCGAGCGTGATGTTATTCAAAGCATTCGCCAGATCAAGGCAAGTATTGATGAAGCACATATGGAGGAGCAGCGCGCTGAGCGGATTGGTGATCTGAGCAAGGTGGCAGAAATTCGTTATGGCAGGATTATCAAACTCCAGAAGGATCTTGAAGAAGCCAATATGAAGTTGCAGCAGATTCAGGAAAAAAGCCAGATGCTGAAAGAGGAGGTGGGAGCGGAAGATATTGCAGCTGTAGTTGCGAAATGGACTGGTATCCCAGTAGATAAGCTTTTGGAAGGTGAGAAGGACAAACTGGTACACGTTGAATCAGCGCTTGCTGCTAAGGTGGTCGGTCAGGAAGACGCTATCAAGGCGGTTGCCAATGCGGTGCGTCGGGCACGGGCGGGTTTGCAGGACCCTGATCGTCCACTTGGCTCATTTATCTTTCTAGGTCCCACCGGAGTAGGGAAAACAGAGCTTGCCAGGTCGCTTGCAGATTTTCTTTTTGATAGTGTGCAGGCCATGATTCGCATTGATATGTCAGAGTTTATGGAAAAACACTCCGTGGCCAGACTTATTGGTGCTCCTCCTGGATATGTTGGTTATGAAGAGGGGGGCTATCTCACGGAGGCGGTACGTAGACGCCCTTATTCCGTAGTGCTTCTAGACGAGATTGAAAAGGCGCATCCAGATGTTTTCAACGTCCTGCTGCAAGTCTTGGATGATGGGCGGATGACTGATGGTAAGGGGAGGACTGTAAATTTTAAGAACACAATCCTGATCATGACCTCAAATCTTGGTAGTGATCTGATCCTTAAAATGGCAGAGGAGCATGTCGGTGATGATGTGGTCCGTAATCAGATCGAAGAACTTCTTCATCAGAAGTTTAAGCCAGAGTTTCTGAACAGGGTGGATGAAACGATTATCTTCCACAGCCTGTCCAGGAAAGACATGAGCTCCATTATAGATATCCAGCTACAAAGGTTGGTCGCCAGGCTGGAAGAGAGAAAGTATAAATTTACCATTACCGATGCGGCAAAAGCGTATCTGGTAGATGCAGGGTTTAACCCATTGTTTGGAGCACGTCCTTTGAAAAGGGCTATCCAGCGTTATTTGGAAGATCCTTTGGCGATGGAGCTTCTAAGTGGTCGTTTTCTTGAGGGAGATCATATACTGGTCGATCTTCGAGAGGGGCGACTTCATATTGGCACTTGAGTTTTTTGTCGGATCGTCTTGAGTAGCAGGTAGTTATGAGGGGAAAAGGGTGGCAGAAGTCACTCCTTTCCCCTTTACCTTTTTGGCGGGATATGGTTGTTTTGAATTGATATCTATTTGTTTTTAGCGCCTAACCATACACTTCAGACTGGAAGAGATACGAAATGAGCAGTGATTTGAATGAGTTGACAATCAACTATGAAGAGGATGGCATTCTTCTGGTAAAAGAGTTGGATAAGGAGATCTTGTCCAAAGGGGCATGGACCACGATACTGTACCGGTATCAAAACTGGAATAAGAGCAAAGGAGAGTATAGTAAAGATATGTATACCATTCGTCGCTACCAGAAACGTGAGGGGGAGTATTATCCCAAGTCAAAATTTAATATATCAAGTCAGGAGCAGGCTCAAAAGATAATTATTGCTCTGCAAAAATGGATTAACGATTAATAAAAATGAAAAGGGGGGTGCGCTTTAAGTGTGACTTGCATCGTATTCTCATTTTTTGTTGCATGGCCCCTGGGAAATGTCATATTGTAACTTCTTGACTTATCGTATTGAGTCGTCAAGCGATGAATGTAATCTATGGTGAGCTCATTATTTTCATTGACAGTGAATCATTGATTGAGTAGTTTGCCGCGGCACCTTGGGTGCGAGGTAAAAGCAGCAGATCTCGTGAGGAAAGAGTGGCAGTAAAACGAACGACCTGGAGAAAAAAGATATTGACAGGTTGTTCGGATT
>JAHJKP010000014.1 GCA_018821985.1 Pseudomonadota bacterium | reverse complement strand
TTTTATTAGTAAGCAATATGTGAAAATAATTTTTAATAATAAAAAATATAGACTAATCATAGATTAGTAATTGCTTAAATTTGCCAATAAAAAGCTAAAAAAAAAGCCGCCCCCCGAAGGAGACGGCTGTGGTTAACGGATTATGCGGCAATTGACATATTTTTCAGTTCAGCCATCTTTTCGGTCAACACCCAAAGAGCCTGGTTCAGCTTGATATTGCGATCAAGTGATTGGACTGCTCTGGTGGTGTGTTTCCGGGGACCGTTTTCTCCTTTGGTGTAACCTTTAATTCCGCCCTTGATGATGTTTTCCTGGACGGTATTAAAGGTGTTCCATAGGCTATTTTTTGTGTCCTCAAAACGGCGACAGTTCAATAACCTTTCAGAGCTAATGGGAGCGTGTTCAGTTTCTTCATATATCAGCTTATGAGCAGATTCAGCGTAAACAAGCTGCTCCTGATAATTCAACTGAATACCTTTCAAATAATCCATCTGGTCATTGATGATACTCGCGGATGCAGTGATCTTCTCAGCGGATTCCATAAAATCATCTCCTTTGAATCCGACATGGCGATGGGTGAAGTTTGCAAAATCAGATGCCACCATCAGGCCATTACCACATACCAGCCGCCAAACTGAAGCGATCAGCTTGAAAGAACTGCCCAGGTCGTGAGAATTATACAGTACCAGGTCTACCCTTTCGTCTTTTGGTTTAAGCTCATAGTTTTCATTCCTGGTAAAACGAATGGAATGCTTTTGAAAACCTTCCTTCTCCTGAAGACGGGTATTACTCTGCTGGGCCCTGATTGGATACCAGCCAGTTTCACGCAGAAGATCTACCGCTTCTAAGGTTGAGACGAATGTATAGCGACTTGAGACTTTATTGATGGGTGCTATTGCGCCAGCAGCAGGAGCGTACCGTACAATCAGATCGTTGGTCATAAAATTAGGTGCAGTCATGGTCGTGCCTCCAAAATAATATAAAAAAAAGGCAAGACTTCCCCATAGGGGTTGTATTGCCCCTGTGGGTTTGGTGGTTTTGAACTACCAGGATTTAAAGAGCTATCTGGCCTGGCCAACCATTAGTTTCAACAGATTGGTGCAGACTGACATTGTTGCCATCAGTCATTCCCTGCTGGTAAGCATCGCCATTGACACGGCTGGCCCTGGTGGCACTGGTTTTTACGCGCGGGAAAAGCCGATTAACTCGCTGATCAACAGCCTTGTCCTTAATCACCATCAACTCAGTTCCGGTGATTCCAAAGGCATTACGGCCTTCGGTGGGAGCAGTGTTCTGCTTCAGGTGTTTAAACCGCTGACTGATCGTCTTAATCATTCCCAGTCGATAGCTGTTGTGCAGAGATTTACTGTGAGTTCTGGTAAAATCCTTTGCACAGGCCACATAAGCCTGGCTCATTCGCTTGATGGTTGAGCGTAGCCGTTCAAACAGGTCGGTGATAATGACGAGATCTGTCTTACCGGCCACGAAAGTAAAACCCCAACCATTGCTGTTTCTGGTGCGAATCGCACGGCCATTGAAGGTGTCGGCAATCATGCTTCCCAAGAAGACTTCCCATGTCTGAGACGTCTTGGTCAGTCCCTCAACCTCCATCGAACCAACATGAGCGCCACTGCCGTCAAGAGCGACATCGGCAACAGACAGGTCGTGTTCACGCATAAGTTCCTCTGCCTTGGTCATGGCGAGAGCGGCTTCGTTTTCATTATCACTTGCAGACAGCGCGAGCAATTTTTGAAGTTTGACTATTATTTTCTGATCTATCATCTTGTTACCTCGTAAGTAATGAGCATTGCAAAGGGGCAAGACTTCCCCATCGGGGTTATTTTGCCCCGCATTGGTGGATATCTGGGTGGATAGCTTGGTCAGCTTTGGTGAATTATTTCATCAGGCCCATATCGCTAAATGATACGGCTGTATCACCAACAACTATATGGTCCAACACCTTGACATCAATAATCTTCAAAATTTCTATCAACCTGTTGGTGAGATCAATATCTTGTGGTGAGATCTCACTGCTGCCCGATGGATGATTGTGGGCAAAGATAACGCTTGCGGCATTTAACCGCAGAGCCTCTTTCACCACTTCCCTTGGATGTACTGTGGCGGAATTGATGGTGCCCAAAAACAACTCTGACCACTCCAGGATTCGGTGCCTGCTATCCAAAAACAGACAGCCAAACACTTCACGTTGATAATGGTGGAGTTTACAGACGACTGATTCCTTTGCTTCTTCCGAAGAACTGATAAATTTCTTTCCTCGACGAAGTGCAGCTGCAGTACAATTCCGGCCTTCCTTGAGAATATCCTTTGTCGTTGCGGGAACATATTTACCCTGTTCATCTTTAATATACAATCTCATGGCATCACCATTTCAATTGCATGGTTAGCCATTATCGAAGAAAACGGAGTAATTTTGAAGTCCTGGCTGCAAAATTCTGCAACAGACTTCATTTTTTGCAAGCACTCAATTTCCTGGAGAGCTTCGTATATCATGGCGTCCCCTTTTTGTTCATCCTGTATAAATAGTGTCATGGCCTATCTCCGCCTTTGGAATAAAAAGGGGGAAGACTTTACTAAGGACAAAGGGGTTCTTTTGCGCCTGGTAGCCTGATTGCTGGTTTCTGCAACAGATAGCTTCTTTTGTAAGTGTTCTATCTCATTTGCAGCCTCAAAAAGCAGGATGCAATGGCCAAGGTTGGTCTTGTCGGTTCTTTTTGCAGTATTCCGCATACTTCTAATCAGATTGATAATCATATCTTGCCTCCTTTGAGTTGGGATAAAAAAGGGGCAAGACTTCCCCGGCAGGGGTTGTTTGCCCCTGGTGGGTTGATTACTATTGCTGGTTATTCAGTTTTTTCTTGGTGATCAGCTTCAAAATAATCGGCCATTAAGTCAGCCATTACTTCGAGATCATAATAATAATCCATTATGATGATACCTCCTGTGCGTCAGTATGATCAGCGATGGCCTCAAAAAGATAGACAGGTTGATGTTTCAATAGCTCTTTCAACAGAACTACTGGGTCATTACTTCCTATCAATTTCTGTAGGCGCTCTATCTCGTCTGCAGCTTCATGGAGCACGTTGCAATGAGGCCAATCATTCTCGGCAGCCCTTCTTGCACTGTTCCGCAGTCGTGTAGTCAGTTTGATTGTGATGGTCGATTT